>WJIQ01000226.1 GCA_014730255.1 bacterium
CGACAACGGGAGGAGACAACCACGTCGGTGGTCGGGGAAGCTCGGAATCACCCCCATGCGCCTTTGGCGAGGACCGCGTCTCGCCGGACCGACGACGCCAGGCAACCAGTGGTGACAGGCCCTTGACCGGAGAGGAGGAGGGGCTCGCCGATCCGACTTATCTGTTTTCATGATAGCCGTTTACGGAGACAATCAGGAGCAAACAACAATTTCCCAGGCACAACCCATCAGGTGCTGTACTCGGCGTTGATCCGCACGTACTCGTAGGAGAGATCGGCCCCCCACGCCGTGGCCTTGCCGTCGCCAGCGTTCAGGTTCAGCACCACGTAGAGGAAGCTCGCGCGCATCATGTTCTTGAGCTTCCGGCGCTCGACCGCGGTCGGCTGTCCGCCGGCCACGATCTGATGCAGCTGCTTGGACGTGCCGAGAAAGAGGTCGACCCGCTCGGGGTCGAAGTCGACGCCCGCGCGTCCGGCGGCGCCGAGGATGCGACCCCAGTTGGGATCGCGGCCGAAGAAGGCGGTCTTCACGAGGCTGGAGTCGGAGACCGTGCGCGCGATCCGTCGAGCCTCGGCGTCGCTGGCCGCACCCTCGACCGTGTACTGGATCTGCTTGGTCGCCCCCTCGCCGTCGGCGACGATCTGCTGGGCGAGCTCGACGCAGTGCTTCTTGAGCTCGTCGCGGAACCGGTCGTAGTCCGGGCCCTTGCGATCGATCGGGGGATTGCCGGCCAGACCGTTGGCCATCACGCCGGCCATGTCGTTGGTCGAGGTGTCGCCGTCGACGGTGATCATGTTGAACGACTCGTCCACCGCCTCGCGCAGCGCCTCGTCCAGCAGCTCGGAGGTGATCGCCACGTCGGTCACCACGTAGGCCAGCATGGTGGCCATGTCCGGATGGATCATGCCCGAGCCCTTGGCGATGCCGCCCATACGGCAGGCCGTGCCACCCACCTCGAAGGTCGAGAAGCTCTCCTTCGGGAAGGTATCGGTGGTCAGGATCGCGTTGGCGGCGAGCGACCCCGCCAGCCGCATGTCCGATAGACGCGCGGCGCAGGCCGCGATGCCCTTGCACACGTTCTCGGTGGGGAAGGCGCGGCCGATGATCCCGGTCGAGGCGATGATCACCAGCGAGGGATCGATCTCCAGGGCGGCAGCGGCGGCGGCGACCATGGCCTCGGCACCCTGTCGGCCCTGCTCGCCGGTGCACGCGTTGGCGTTGCCGGCGTTGACGACGAAGGCCTGGGCCTGGCCATCGGCGATGTTGCGCCGGGCGATCTTGATCGGCTCGGCGACCACGACGTTGCGGGTGAACACGGCCGCGGCCGACGCGGGCACCTCGGAGAGGATGATCGCGATGTCGCGACGCTTCGACTTCACGCCGCTGTACGCGCCCCAGGCCTTGATGCCACGCACCGAGCAGAGGTTCCGCTGCATCGAGCGCTCGTCCTCCGACGCGAGGCGCGGCGGACGCTTGGGCGCGCCGCGGGTCTGCGGACCATGGCCGTCGGTCGACGGCGCCGGCCCGGTCGTCGATCCAGGCGACTTGTCGCGGGGTGTCTTGCTCATGGGTTCAGCGGTCCTTGTGTCAGTCCGGTCGTCTCGGGCCAGCCGCAGACGAGGTTCAGGTTCTGCACCGCCTGGCCGGCGGCGCCCTTGACCAGGTTGTCGATGGCGGCCAGGGCGATCACCAGGCCCGTGCGGTCGTCCCAGGTCGCGTGGACATCGCAATAGTTGGAGCCGCGGACGGCCTTGATCGAGGGTGGTCCCGCCGTCCAGCGCAGGAACGGTTCGTCGGCGTGATCCTCGGCGTAGGCCGCGGCGATGGTGGCGTCGTCGAGGCCGGTCGCCCGGGTCGCGGCGGGCCGGGCGTAGCAGGTGGCGAGGATGCCGCGATCGACCGGCAGGAGATGCGGGGTGAAGAGCGCCTGCACCTCGTGACCGGCCACCTCGGCGAGCGCCGCCTCGATCTCCGGCGTGTGCCGGTGGCCGCGCAGACCGTAGGCCCGGAAATCGCCGAACAGCGACGGGAAGTGGGTGGTCGCCTTGGCCGTGGCCCCCGCGCCGGTCACCCCCGACTTGGCGTCGATCACCAGGCCGGTGGGTTCGACGAGGCCGCGGCGCAGCAGCGGGGCCAGCGCCAGGATCGACGCCGTCGGATAGCAGCCGGGGTTGGCCACCAGCCGGGCGCCGGTGATCCGGTCGCGGAACAGCTCGGGCAGGCCGAAGACCGCGCCGGCGAGCCGTTCACGGGCGCGGTGCTCCTGGCCGTACCACGTGGCGTACTGGTCCGCATCGGGCAGGCGGAAGTCGCCGGACAGATCGATGATCGGCGGGCCGTCGGGACCCTGCGTCGCGACGAAATCCATCGACGCGCCGTGGGGCAGGGCGAGCAGGATGGCGTCGAGGCCGTCGGGCAGGTCGTCGACCGTCACCAGGGTCTGGTCGCAGATCCCGGCGAACGCCGGGTGGATGGCGCTGAACCGCTCGCCGGCGCGGCCCCGCGAGGTGATCGCGGCGATCTCGACGCGCGGGTGCGCGGTCAGGATCCGCACCAGCTCACTGCCGGTGTAGCCGGTGGCGCCGACGATGGCGATGCGGGCGCGCGCGTGGTCGGTCATGACGTCTCCTTCCTGGCCGCGGCCGCATCGACGGCGGCCAGGAAGACCTCGCGGATCACGTCGAGGTCCTCCTCGGGGATGTTCAGGGCCGGCACGAAGCGGATCACCCGCTCGGCCGTGCAGTTGCCCAGGACACCGCGATGCATCATGTCGGTCACGAGCTCCTTGCCGGCGAAGGCGAGCTCGACGCCGATCATCAGGCCGCGTCCGCGCACGTCGCGGATCGCCGGCCGGGTGGCCGCCGCCTCACGGAGCTGCGCGCGGAACGCCTCGCCGACCCGGGCGGCCCGGGCCGGCAGGTCCTCGGCCGTGATCACGCCGAGCGTGGCCTCGGCCGCGGCGCAGGCCAGCGGATTGCCGCCGAAGGTCGTGCCGTGGTCGCCGGGCGTGAAGGCCGCGGCCACATCCTCGCACGCCAGCACCGCCCCGATGGGCACGCCCCCGCCGAGGGCCTTGGCCAGGACCAGGACGTCGGGCTTCACCCCGGCGTGGTCGTGCGCGTTGAAGCGGCCGGTCCGGCCCACCCCGCACTGGATCTCGTCCAGCACGAGCAGCGCGCCGCGCTCGTCGCACAGCCGGCGCAGGTCGCGGAGCATCTCGTCGGGCACCGCGCGGACGCCCCCCTCGCCCTGGACCGGCTCGATGATCACCGCGGCCGTGCGGTCGTCGACGGCGCGGTCGAGGGCCTCGCGGTCGCCGAACGGCAGCTGCTCGAACCCGGGCACCAGCGGCAGGAAGGGCTCGCGCTGCTTCGCCGTGTGGGCGGAAAGCGCCCCCATGGTGCGGCCGTGGAAGCAGCCGGTGAACGACAGGATCCTTGCACCGCGGCCCTGGCGACCGGCCCAGCGACGCGCCAGCTTCAGCGCGCCCTCGACCGCCTCGGTCCCGCTGTTGGTGAAGAACACGCGGTCGAGCCCGGTGAGCGCGGTCAGACGTTCGGCCAGCCGCGCCTGCACCGGGGTGTGGTAGAGGTTCGTGCAGTGGATCAGCTGCTGCGCCTGGGACGTGAGCGCCTCGACCACGGCGGGGTGGCAGTGCCCGAGCGCGTTGACGGCGATGCCGGCGAGGGCGTCCACGTACTCGCGGCCGTCGGTGCCCCGCACCCGCGAGCCGCGCCCCTCGACCAGCGTGATCGGATAGCGCCCGTACATGGGGAAATGGCACCGGTCGGTGATCTCCTGGGAGAGGTCGCGCTCAGTCATGATGCTCCCGGATCGTGGTTCCCGTCTTCTCGTCGGTCAGCAGCGCGGTCAGGAGCGCGTGCTCTGTCATCCCGTTGACGATGCGGGCCTCGCCGACCCCGCCGTCGAGCGCCACGAGGCACGACTCGATCTTGGGGATCATGCCGCCGCGGATGATGCGGCCGATCTCGTCGCGCGCCGCGTGTGGCGTGAACTCCGGGATCAGCGTGGCCGGATCGTCGAGGTCGAGGAAGATGCCCTCGACGTCGGTCAGCACGATCATCGCCGCGGCCTTCAGGGCGGCGGCCACGTGCCCGGCGAACACGTCGGCATTGATGTTGTAGTCCTCGAGGTCGGCGCCCACGCCGATCGGGGCGACCACGGGGATGTAGCCGGCCTCGAGCAGGGTCCGCAGCAGGTGCGTGTCGACCGACGTCACGTCGCCGACCTGGCCGAGGTCGGACCGGCGCACCCGGTCGGCCTCCTTCACCCGGTGGATCCGCTTGGCCGCGGTGACCAGTCCGCCGTCCTTGCCGCTGATCCCCACCGACCGGTAGCCGTGGCAGCCGATGAGCTTGACGAGCTCGCTGTTGACCTTGCCGCTGAGCGCCATCTCGACGTAGCTCATGGCCTCGCGGTCGGTCTTGCGCTGGCCGGCGACGAACGGCGTCTCGACCCCGACCTCCTCGAGCAGCTCGCTGATCACCGGCCCGCCCCCGTGGACGATCACCGGCACGACGCCGAGGCTCTTGAGGGCGCAGATGTCTCCGATGACGCTCTGCTTGCGCGCGTCGTCGACCATGGCATTGCCGCCGTACTTCACCAGGACGACCTGGCCGCGCAGCCGCTCGGCCCGCGAGGGTTCGATGGCGATCTCGTCGAGCGACGAGTGTCGTGCGGTCTCGGCCTTCTCCGCGGTGGCGCCCTCGATCCAGGCCGCGACGGCCGGATGCACGCTCCGGAAGCGATCGGCCAGCTCCCGGCGGCGGCGGTCGGCCACCACGGGATCGGGCTCGCGCAGGATCGCGCGCAGCTCCTCCATGACGAGAGCCTGGCCCTCGGGATCGAGATGATCGAATGGCTGCGGCATGGTCGGCATCGTCCTCTCTGGACCGCGCGAAGCCGGTCGCGGATGACGGAGGCATAGGATCCAACATACACGAACACGATCATCAGGCATCCCGCGGGCCGGGTCCAGCGTCGACCACACCGACCAGGGTGCCGATGCCGATCGCCTGGTACGTCGGTCCACGGCGCCGGTTTGACGCCTGACGACACCGCTCTACGTTGGGATCAGAGGCATCCGATCACCACGCTCCGGCGAAAGGAGATCCCGATGACCATCGACATCGCGTCCATCGCCATGCGCGAGGAGGAGGCCGGGCGCATCCTGCGGCTCACCGCCCAGGGCAAGCTGACCGCGGACGACTACGAGGCGCTGGTCCCCGAGCTCGACGCCGCCATCGAACAGCACGGCAAGATCGGCCTGCTGGTCGAGCTCGAGGACTTCCACGGCTTCACCGCCGGCGCACTGTGGGAGGACACCAAGTTCGGCGCCCGCCACTGGAACGACATCGAACGCATCGCCGTCGTCGGCGAGGGCAGGCTGGAGAAGGGGATGGCGACGTTCGCGCGCCCCTTCACCACGGCCGAGGTCGAGTTCTTCGAGCCGCTGGACCGGGCCCGCGCCCTGCGCTGGCTCCACGGCGTCGACACGGCGGCCGGCGAGGCCTGATCCGCCGGTCAGCCCGCCGCCCCGCGGCGGTCCGCCCGTGCCGACGGCGGGTGGGCCGAAACGGCACAGGCGTGCGCGGTCACCACGATCTCGTGGTGGCCGCGGCGCCCGCCGTCAACGCTCGTCTCCACAAAACACTATTTCAAAACGACTTGCGCAATCCCTCCATCCGGCATGATCCCTGCAGCTCCCGGTCGATGGCGCTGATCCCGGCGAATCCGGAAACCGGCGCGGGGTCATCCCGTAATTCGACGGGAACATGCCGACTCCGGATTCGCCTGGACCGGCGCCAGTCGAACCGTTCGCCCCGGACAGGGAGCCGCCCATGCCCGCGACCCAGACCTTCCCGATGCCCGAGCGCCATCGCCCACGCCCGCACGCCGCCCCCTGGTGGATCGGCTACCTCCTGATCAATCCCCTGCGACGCCTGCTGCAGGACCCCGAGCGCATGCTGCGGCCCCACGTCGCGCCGGGCCGGACCGTGCTCGAGGTGGGCCCGGGCATGGGGTACTTCACGCTACCCATCGCGCGCATGGTCGGACGGCATGGCCGGGTCATCGCCATCGACTGCCAGGAACGCATGCTGGAGACGTTGGCCCGCCGCGCCGCGACCGCCGGCCTCGACCGGACCGTCACCACGCAGACCTGCCGTCCTCACTCGCTCGGCGTCGGCCGGCTCGCCGACGCGGTCGACCTCGTGGTGGCGATCAACGTGGTGCACGAGGCGCCGGATCCCGAGCGCATGATCGGCGAGATGGCGCGCACGCTGCGTCCGGGCGGCCGGCTCCTGCTGTCCGAGCCGCGTGGGCACGTCGGCCGCGACATGTTCCTCTGGCAGTACGGGCTGTGCCGCGAGGCCGGCCTCGAGGCCTGCGACTGGCCGCGCCTGACCGGTCAGCGCTCGGTGGTCATGGCGAAGTCGGCCACGGCGGACCGTCGCGGCTGATCCGTTCGCCCGCCTCGGGGAACAGATACACCGGCCGCGCGTCGGCATCCACCCCGGCGTCGTAGTACAGGCGCCCCGGCTCGTCGTCGAGCACGCACCCGGTGATGTACCCCACCAGCGCGTGCTCGGCCGCGTGGTATCCGTTCTGCCAGTGGTGCGCCCGCACGCCCCCGTCCGCGCCGGGGAACGAGTAGACGGCGCCCGTCACGGGATCGACCATGGTCGCGAGCCAGGTCGGGACCGTGCGCGTGAGCGTCGCGGTCCAGCGCGGTTCGGTCAGGGCGAGCGTCGCCGCCGCCTGATCCAGCTCGCACCACTCCCACCAGGCGATCCCGATCCCGTCGGGCTCGTTGGCCCAGAGCCAGTACGTGCCGTCGTCGGCCGCCGCGCGGGTCATCACCGGCCGCTGCCACGGCGGCGCCTCGTCGAGGTGGCGCCGGACCAGGGCGTCCTGGAGCACGTCCCGCAACCCCTCGCGCGCGAGGTCCACCCACGCCCGCTCGCCGAGCAGGACGCCCGCGCGCTCGAGCATCCAGTACGCCTTGGTGGTATGGCCGAAGTCGTTGTGGCGCTCGCCCCACTGGCGCCCCTCGGGCGCGTGGATCCAGCCGTAGAAGCGGTGGTTCTCCGCGTCGTGGAAATCGCGCAGCATGGCCTCGATCAGGCGCCGGAGGTCGCCCTCCCACACGGCGCGCTCGTCCGGCGGCAAGAGCGGCAGCATGAGCAGCAGGTAGGCATTGATCTGGTCGAGCTGGGCGACCAGCTCCTGGCGCCCGGCCTCCTGCTCGCCGGCGCCGGGGTTGGCCCAGCGCAGCATCCCCCACTCGTCCGACCAGTACCGGGTGAAGATGTGCTCCTTCACCGTGCGGATGAACGCGAGGACCTCCGCGTCGCCGGTCAGGTAGTACACCAGGCCTGGGCCGAGCAGCGCGTAGGCCAGGCTCTGGGTGGTGCGCGCGTCCGGAGCGGGGCCCGGCGCGCCGTCCTCGAGGTAGGTGGCGACCGAGCCCGTCGCCGGGTCGAAGGCCTCGTCGATGATGTGACGGGTGCCGGCGCGGGCGAGGTCGAGCGCCGTGCGGTCGCCCGTCAGGTGGTAGATCACGCCGTAGGTGAAGACCTGACGCGAGACCATGCGCGTGTATTGCCGGCCCAGCTCGCCGGCGATCCAGTCGGGCGCCCCGGCCAGCGAGGGGCACGGGTCGCCCGGGTCCCAGACGCGGCCGTCGGCGCAGATGAAGGTGGGGAAGCTGCCCACCGGATCGCCGTGATAGCGGTCGTCGAGCCAGAACCGGGCGAGGTCGCCGGTGTGGTCGAGCCACAGCGCCGGCGACGTCGCCTGCTGCGCCGCGGCCGGCGGTGGGGACACGAGCACCGCAACCAGGACGAGCAGGCCGAGCCACGTTGCCCGGGCGATGGTGGGCATGGTCACTCCTCCGGATGGGGCCGCACGCACATGCGGCGGATGGTGGCCTCGTCGGCCCCCTCGCCGAGGATGTGGCGGACGGCCGCCTCGAGCACCTCGTCACGGCCGGCCACGATGCCGGCGATGGTCGGGCGCGCCTCGATGTCGGGCACGATGCCCACGCGCTGGGTCGGCGTCCGGTCGGGATAGAAGACGCCGATACCGCTGATCATGGTCTGCAGGCCGCCCGGCAGCGTGATGCGCGAGACGTTGCCGTCGGCCCCGGCGGTGGTGCTGCCGACCACGACGGCGCGCGGCCCGCAGCGCATGGCCATCGCGGTGTACTCGGACGAGCTGATGGATCGCTCGTCGACCAGGATCGCCACCTTGCCCGGATAGCCGGGCCGGGCCACCGGCAACGTCCGCGGCGGGGTGAACAGGAAGGCCCCCGGATTGGCGTGGTCGCTGCCGGTGAAGCGGGCGAACGGGGTGGGCTCGTCGATGAAGCGCGGCGCGAGCGAGAAGACCATGAACTCGGACGGGTAGTTGCGGATGTCGACCACCATCCCGCGCGTGCCCTCCGCGCGCTCGATGTAGGACGGCACCTCGTCGATCGCGACGCTCGACAGCTTGACGTAGGCCACGTCCGGCGACAGCAGCTGGAACGTGTCCCCGGGCCGGTCGTGCGCGGCGATGGTCGGTGCGGCGGCCTCGACACGCGCGACCGTGACGGTCCTCCGCTGGCCATCGCGCAGGATCTCCGCCTCGCCCGGCCCGACCGGACCGCGCGAGAGCCACCGCGCCATGTCCCGCAGCATGGTCGGCCGGTTCGACGCGCAGTAGTACGGTTCCCACCGTTCGACCAGCTCGGTGAACGGCCGGCCGTCGACCGCGAGCACGGCGTCGCCGATCTCGAGGCCGCATTCGTGGGCGCCCTCGCCGTCGGCATACCCGACGACCACCGGATGCCCCTCGATCATGCGCAGCGACACCGGCCAGAACGCCTCGCCCCGCGGCGGCCGCACGTCGAACGCCTGGTAGAGGTTGGCGTGGGTGTCGCGCACGCGCGCGATCAGGGCGAGCATCTCCAGCCGGTACGCGTCGAGATCGTGGGCCAGGACGATGCGGGGCAGGACCTCGGGCAGGACGCCGGTCCAGTCGTCGTCGATCAGGTCGCGGTAGGGGAACCAGTACTGGATGATGTTCCAGTACCGCAGGACGGCGAGGATGCGGTAGCCGGTGTCGGGCAGCGTGCCGGCCGGGCGCGCCGACTCGTGGTGGAAGGTCGGATTGCCGACCTGCGGCGAGAGCGAGACGTAGAACTGCTCCCAGCCGGGTGTCCGCCGCTCGTACACGGTCGCGAGGTAGCGCGAGAGCTCGGTCCCGAGCAGCGCCTCGTCCTCGATCCAGTCCACCGGCGGCTCGAGGTGCAGGTCGCCGACCACCTCGGGGCACGGGTCGCACGGCCCGGGCAGCCCCACGCGGACGAGCCAGTCGACGATGGCGCGCTGGCAGGCGGCGCGGTCGCCCGCGGCGAGCACGGCCGGCAGCACGCGGAACAGCTCGTAATCCCAGTGCCACTGGCCCCGCGTGACGTCGGGGTGATGGTATTTCACGAAGCCCCAGACCCGACCCAGGAGCGCGGTGTGCTCGATCTGCGCGGGCGTGAGCGCGACCAGGTCGATCCCCGAGCCGGCGTCGAACTCGGTGTCGGAGTCGAGCACCGTGGTCTCGATCTCGCGCACGGGCGCCTCGTCGATGGGCCGCCCGTCGATCAGCACCTGCAGGCTGTCGAACCAGGCCGTCCCCTCGCCGGCGAGCAGGGCGCCGAGGACGATGGTCCGGGCGTCCTCGCTGAGCGGCGAGGAGATCGCATGCTCGGCCCAGGCGGTGGTCCCGCCGATCTCCCGGTCCTGCATGTGCGCGAACCCGACGGGGGCGCCGTCGCCGTCCTGCCGCAGCCAGAAGCCGGCGTACCCGGTGACGCCGTCCGTGCGGATGAAGCCGCGCAGGGTGATGGTGTCGCCGCCGACCGTCGCGGGGAACGATCGCGTGATGGACGAGAACTGCTGCGGCGAGGAACCGGTGCGATGGATGCGGCCGCTGGCCCGGCCGGCCACGGCGACGGTCGTGTCCCGGGCGATGGTCCCCGGCGGGCCGCCACCCCAGCCGGCGAGCGGGGTATCGAGGCCCGCGCGCTCGAAGCTCAGCTCGGCGCGGTCGATCGCGACGGCGAGGAGGGGGACGGTGAGCAGGAGGACGACGAGAACGGTGAGGGCACAGCGGCGGCGCATGGATCCACCTCCGGCGCGAGGCCTGTGTCCCCCGGGAACCAACGCCGACGGTCGAGGGTCCCCCGGGGGACCCTCGTGTCGTCGTCCTCGTGCCGGGACCGCCATCGGAATCCGATTCGCGGGCCGGGCGTCCGTCTCCGGGGTGCGATCGACGATCATGAGCATGCCCGATCATCGACCGCGGGACAACGTGATTCCCGCGTGCGTGCCCGGCCATCGGCGGGGCGAGGTGTCCGGCCGACTACTCGGCCACGCCCCCGTCGCCGCGGGCCTTCGACCGCTCGATGCTCTGCAGCGCGAGGTAGTCCTTGCCGAAGCGGGCGAGGTTGTCGAGCTCGGTGTCGTACTGGTCGAAGTGACGCTCCTCGTCGCCGACCAGCTCCTCGAACAGCTGCTTGCTCTTGCTGTCGGCGTTCTGGGCGCACTCGACGGCCATGCGGTTGTAGTCCTTCGCGCTCTGCTCCTCCATGCCGGCGGCCATCTCGAGCATCTTCTTGACGTCGGTCTCGGTCTTGACCGCCTCGCCGGTCACCATCTTCACGTCGCCCTTGAGGAAGAGGATGCGCTCGGCCAGCTTCTCGATGTGGATCATCTCCTCGATGGCCGTGCGCCTGAACAGGCCGGCCAGCAGGTCGAAGCCCTGATCGTCGCAGTGGAAGTGCCAGTACATGTACTGGTGGACGGCGGCCAGCTCGTCGGCGACGGCCTCGTTCAGCAGATCGATGCTCTTCTCGTGCATGGAGGGACCTCCGGTGAGGGTCGGGTCTCGGGTTCGATCGAACGAATCGTAATCTCCGGACAGGTGCCGCGCAATGGACTTGGCCGTATCATGCCGCAGGTATCGAACCCTGGAGGCATCATGCTCGAGTTCTATGGCTACGCGAAGTGCGGCACCTGCCGGAAGGCCCTCAAATGGCTGGAGGAGCAGGGCTTCGGCTACGAGTTCATCGACATCACCGAGACGCCACCGACGAAGAAGCTGCTGAACGATCTACTGAAGACCCATGATCTCAAGCGCCTGTTCAACACCTCGGGGCAGCAGTACCGCGCCATGAACATCAAGGACCGGCTATCCGGCATGACCGAGGCCGAGGCCATCGACCTGCTGGCCGCCGAGGGTCGCCTGTGCAAGCGGCCGATCGTCACCGACGGGCGCCGGCACACGGTCGGCTTCAAGGATGACGAGTTCGCCGAGGTCTGGCGCTAGGCCGCATCCTTCACGATCGGGCGTCATCGGGTGCGGCGAGCCTCAGCAGCCGCACCCGCGGCGCACCCTCGAACGCGTCGTCGCGCCACTCGAACCCCTCGAACCACACCATCCGGCCGTCGGGCAGCAGCTGCAGACGGCCGTGCTCCGGCGCGCCGTCGACCGCCAGGTGCACGCGTCGCGCGAGATGGCCATCGGCGGTGATCTCGTCGAAGCAGGCCACGCAGCCCGGGCGCGGCGCGACCCCTCGCGGCTCGACCCACAGCCGCCCGTCCGGCCGCCAGCGCACGCGACCGATCACGGGGTCCCGCTCGCAGATCTGCGTCAGGTCCGCGACGCCCTGCTCCTCGCGCGCGGCCTCCCGCTGGTCGTCGCTGCGCACCGGCCCGGCGATCGGACGGTGCCACACCACGCCCGTGCCGCCGGGCTCGCCGACGGCCACGAGCCACCGATCGCGCTCGGGCGCGACGGCCACCCGACCGTCGGCCGCCAGGTCGCAGCGACCGTAGGCCAGGGCCGAGAACTGGTCGCGTTCGTGGAAGGCCACGTCGTCCATGGCGGTTGTCCAGAGCTGGCGCGCGATGACCGTCCGCGCCCCGTCCGGAGCCTCGAGCAGGCTCAGCTCGCGCACCTGCGTCATCTCGGGCGGCGAGACCTGCGTCCGGTCGGTCACCACCAGCAGCCGCCCGCCGGCCTGACGCAGATCGCGGACCGCGGTCGTGGGGACCGATCCCGGATCGCCGCCGACCAGCCAGTGGCTGGCCGGGTCGTCGTCGGCATCGATGAACACCAGCTCGCCCCGCAGGCCGATCACGAACGTGGGCGCCGGGGCGCCACCGACCGCCCCGAGCCGACCGTCCGGGAGCTGCATCACCCGGTACAGCCCCTTGAACTCTCCGGGGCCCTCACCCTCGCGGCCGCGCGCGGCCTCGACCTCGCCCTCGGGCGAGATCTGCAGGACGTGTCCCATCTGCGTGTCGGCGAGGAAGAGGCGGCCATCGTGGCCCGCCGCGGCATGGCGCAGGCGGCCGACGAGGGTCTCGGCCTGGTCGCCGCAGTCGAGGGTCCAGACGACCTCGGTCGCGAGCGTGACCTCCTCGGGCGGATCGGCGGGCAGGTCACGCACCGGCCAGCCGTCGTGCAGGGCGATGGGGGCGAGGTCGGCGGCCAGGGCGGCCCGGACCAGGAACAGCAGGATGAGCATCGGCAGGGTACGGCGCATGGATCTCCTCCCCCTCGGGTCCGAGGCCGTGCCGGACGCTGCGGACGCGGACCCTCCGATCCTACCGCTCGTCATGCAGAAGACAAGACCGGACCGCCCGGCGGCGATCCGGTCTCTGGCCGGAACACGGACTCAGCGGTAGAGCCCCTTGATGCTCGACCACGACGATGCCTCGGTGGCCACGGTCTCGGTGGAGATGCGGATCTCCAGCACCTGCCCCTCGCAGGAACTGACGGCGATCCGGTCCCCCTGGCCACCGCTGGGCACCAGGACCAGGGTGCTGGCTCCCGTCGCGGCGTTCTGGTCGCTGGCCACGGTCGCCGCGCCGTCGTAGAGGAAGGCGCGCGTGCAGCCCTGGCCGCAGAAGTCGTCGATGTCGATCTCGACGCCGGTGATGGCGTAGGTGCCGCCGAGGTCGGCCATGAGGCGGCTGGGGTAGAGCCAGACGGCGCCGGCGTCGACGCCGAAGAAGCAGTTGCCGCCGCCGTCGCAGTCCTCGGCGGTCGTCGTGGTGAACATGAGGTCGACACCGTTCTCCTGCCAGATCTCGTCGCAGGCGACGTCGGCCGGGACGTTGTCGAACGTCAGGGTGGTGGTGACCTGGGCCGTCGCCGTCAGGGCGAGGGCCGTCGCCGCGAGGGCGACCAGGATCATCGTTCGCAAGCAGAGCATGGGGTCCTCCTTCTCGGGTTTCGGGACGTCAGGGCGAATCCGTCGCGAGGCGACGGAGGCGCTCCCAGGCTCAGTTGGCGTCGGGGAAGACATCTTACCACATATCGCCGACAAGATCGATTCACCTTCTCGCGCTTTCCACCGGGACCGTGAGCCCGGACCGAAGCGCTGACGACCGTTCCGGGCGACGGGCGATCAACCATCGCGGACACCTCGCCCAGGAGGCGACAACGCGCGGAGACAGCGATATCGATGGCCAGAGAAGCCGGGATTCCTTCCCATGCGCTTCGTCCGAGGGCGGGGGTCCGCGGGGCCGACGACGACAGACAACCGGTGGTGACACGACCACGATAGGAGATGAGGAGGGGCAGGCCGGTAACACGCATCTGTTTTCATGACGGCCGCTTACGCCGGCCATCAGGAAGCAGCAACAATCTTCAAGGCACATCCCGTCGGCCGCCGGTCAGTCGGCGTGCTCGAAGACCATGGTCTTGACGTCGACGTTCTCCAGCTTCTCGAGAGCCGCCACCATGCCCTCGACGTCGGACTGCGGGCCAGCCGTCTCCAGCAGGACGATGCCCGCCGGAGAACAGTAATCGTCGGTGACCGTGTGCAGGCCGACCCGCGTCTTGATGCTGCAGCCGTACTCGGTGAGGATCCCCTGCACGTCCGGCACCTTGCCGTGCCGATCCTGGATGTGGATGCCGACGATGATGTGGTTCTGCTTGATCATGATTTCACCTCTCGATGGGTTCCTGGAGCGCGGGGTGCGATGCGTCCCGTTATACCAGTGACGGGCGGAGCATACCAGCTGTGCCAGTGCCTGGCGTCGGCGACCGTCATCAACCCCTGCCCGGCAGTCTCCTCATCGCCCGACCGCGGTGGTCCGTCGCCGCCACAGCCGGCGCACCAGCAGGCCGTAGATCACACCATTGATCGCCAGCACGCCGACGCCGAGGACGATCTGCCACTGCGGCGTCAGCCCCGGCGGATACACGAGCGGAACGAGGTAGTGGTCGATGAACCCGCCGCTGTAACCAGCCTGCCCGGCCTCGTGTCGCAGGCGGACCTCGAGGGGAGTCAGCGGGCAGATCCAGCCGGTGAACTCGATGAGCGCCCCCCAGACCCAGCACGGCAGGTGCAGCCAGGCGAGCCGCGGCCAGCGCAGCACCACGAGACCGCCGAGGACCACGAAGAGGATGAACAGCAGGTGGACCACGAGGACCACGTCGGCCAGCAGGCGCGCGCTCATGCTGGGGCGTCGAAGCTGCCGGCCGACATGCGGTCCTCGCTCATCTCGTGTCCGGCCCTACCGTGCGAGCACGACTTTTCGCGCCACGTCCGCGTTCCCGCCCGACAGCCGCACCAGGTACACCCCGCTCGGCATCGCGCGGCCGGCCGCGTCGCGGCCGTCCCAGCGCGCGGTGACCGTGCCCTCGGCGAACGGCCCGGTGGCGAGCGTGCGCACGTGCCGGCCGGCCAGGTCGTGCACCGCGAGCCGGCCGGTCACGGCCGCGCCCAGGCGCAGCTCGATCGTCAGCTGCGGGTTGAAGGGGTTCGGGTAGGCGTCGAGCGCCAGGAGCGCGTCCGCACGCGGGGCCGTGGTCACCGTGCCGTGCATCTGGGCCTGCACCGCGACCACGTTGGCGTTGCTGCTCGGGCCGTCGTGGGTGTCGACCACGGTGCCGGTCTCCAGATCGATCACGTAGACCGGCGCCGAGAAGCCCGTGACCGTGCCGCCGGCCACGTACGCCAGGCCCGCGTCGTCGAGGATGTCGACGTCGCGCGGGTCGGCCGAACCGTCGAGGGCGATGGGCGTCACGGTGCCCGAGCCGAGGTCGATCAGGTGGACCTCGCCGCTGTCCTCGCAGGCGACCACCAGCAGCGAGCCGTCGGCATCGATGTCGATGCCCCAGGGGTCATCACCCACCGTGAAGGTGCGGGTGATGGTCAGCGTCGCGGTCGCGACCTCGAGCACCTGGTCGGTGCCGCGATCGGTGACGTAGACGTGGTCACCGTCGGGGGCGACCACGAGCTGCCAGAGGCTGTCGCCGAGGACGGCCTGGTCGAGGACCGCGCTGCCGTCGGCGGCCACCGCGTAGAGGGTCTCGTCGTACCAGTCGACCACGTAGAGGCGGCCGCTCATGGGGTCGAGGGCGATGTTGCCCGCGCCGAGGTAGTCGGTCGGCATGGGCAGGGTACCGACCACGGCGTAGGTGGCGGTGTCGACGATCGAGATCGTCTCCTCGTCGCGCGAGGTGATCATGGCCTGCGATCCGTCGGCGGTGAAGGCGATGGAGATGAGGTACTCGGCCACCGGGAAGCGTTCGACCACGCCGTTGGTGGCGCGATCGATCACCACCACGCCGTCGCCCGAGGCGCCCACGAACCAGACCTGGCTGCCGTCGGGGGTGATGGTGGCATCGTACGGGTAGTTGCCCTCGGGCAGCAGATCGATCGCCGCACCGGGCGTGCCGGACTCGAGGTCGAACGGGTAGCAGTCGTCGCTGGTCGAGCAGCCGACGAAGCCGTCGGTGAGCGCCCGGTCGGCCGCACCGGCCGGCACCGCGAGCATCAGCGCGAGCAGCGTGAGGAGGATCAGGGGCGAGCGTCGCATGCGGGGACCTCCGTCGAGATGGAGCGAGCGGGCGGCGCCCGGACGGCACGCCGCCCGACGGTTCGCCCGCATCATAGCACATCGGAGGGTCGCGATCGAAGTGGCCGCTATTCGCGGTAGTAGCGCATGGCCTCGGGCATGGCCTCCTCGAGCTCGCGGACGCGCGTCTCGCTGCTGGGGTGCGTGCTCATGAACTCCGGCGGCTGCGCGCCGCCGGCCTCGGCCATGCGCTGCCAGAACGCCGGCGCCGCGCGCGGGTCGTAGTCGGCCATGGCCATGAAGATCAGGCCCATGCGGTCGGCCTCGCTCTCGTGCAGGCGGCTGTAGGGGAGCAGGGCGCCGAACTGCGAGCCCAGGGCGAAGGCGGTCATCGCGAGCTGGCGGGTCTGGTCGGGCTCGCTCTCGAGCGCCTTGTCGAGCGCCATGCCGCCGAGCTGGGTCAACAGACCCTGGCTCATGCGCTCACCGCCGTGCTCGGCCACCGCATGGGCCACCTCGTGCCCCATCACCACGGCCACCCCGTTCTCGTCCTCGCAGATGGGCAGGATGCCGGTGTAGAACGCAACCTTGCCGCCAGGCATGCACCAGGCGTTGACCTGGTCGCTCTCGATGAGGTTGAACTCCCACGCATAGCCGTCGAGCTGGTCGGAGAGCCCCTCCCGGGCCATGTAGTCCTCGACCGCGGACTGGACCCGCCGGCCGACGCGCCGGATCATCGCCGTCGCCTCGGGGTCGTCGCTCAGCTCGCTCTGGGCGAGCACCTCGTCGTACTGCTGGTAGCTCATGGCATGAAGCTCATCGGAGGGGACGATGCTCAGCTGCTTGCGGCCGGTGATCGGCACGGTGGCGCAGGCGACGAGGACCGCGAGGGCGGCCAGGGTCAGCAGAAGGGGAGCATGACGACGAACGCGGGGCATGGACGGACCTCCGGGTCGGACGGTGCGGCGCGGCTGTTCCGGCAGATTAACGCGTGGGCGTGCGGGTTGCTACTCCAGACCGCTCACCGGCGCCCGTCCCCCTCCAGCCAGCCGCGCCAGGTGGTGGCCAGGACCGCGGGCTCGACGTGATCGCGGGCCCGGCGGCAGGCCCAGTCCAGGAGCGCCGGCTCGCGCGCCTGGTCGGTGGCCAGCCGCTCCGGACGCGGCATGATCTGGCAGCGGAGCAGGTCGAGCCGGTCGGCGTCGTAGCAGACGCGCACGGTGAGCGACCCATCGGTGCGGCCGTCGGTGTGATGGATGCAGGCCGTCTCCAGCTCGGCCATCGCAGCGTCGTCGAGCTCGAAGTACTCGCCGCGGAAGGCCCGGGCCAGCCCGGCTCCGCGCTCGCCGTGGCCGGGGTCGATGCCGTCGTTCACGCGGCAGGCGTCGTGGAAGACGGCGAAGAGCTGCACCACGCGCATGTCCGCGCCGGCGCCGGCGGCCAGGCGTTCGCCGTTCTCGAGCACGCGACCCCAGTGCGACAGACCGTGGATGCCGTGCAGACGGCCCCGGTACCGGCTCGCGATGGCGCGCAGCATGTCCGCCGTGATGATCACGATGCCCTCCTCGGCAGTGGCCCGAAGGGACATGGTACCGCGATCGCCCCGGCCCGGCAGGTCGTCGCGATCAGAAGAACACGCTGACCCCGAAGCGGGCCCCGGCGTCGTCCAGCCGCCAGCCCGTCTCCTCGCGCGTCTGCGTCTGCAGGCTCTCGAGGGTGGCCATGCTGCCGCCGTCCTCGAACATCTCCCGCCGCGATTCCCGCTCGCTGAGCGCGTCCCGGTAGTGGACGCCGGCGCGGTACTCGCCGTGCAGGCTGATCGAGTCGGTGATGAACCACTCCACGCCGGCGACGACGAGCGCGCCGTAGCGCCATGTCCGGCTGGTGGCGGTCCCGGTCTCGCGGGTCGTCGAGCCGTCGCTCTCGCGGAGCGAGGCCGTCTCCTGCTCGGCGCGGTCATAGGCGACGCTCGGACCGAGTCCGTAATACAGGGAGACCCGCCGGCCGGCCTTCGCGTGACGCAGCAGGAGGAGGTCGATCTCGACGTCGTAGTCGTCGATCATCCTCGTGTCGGATACCGACGAGGTCTGCTGGAGCGTGGTGTCGGGCTGAACGAAGGTGTCCTCGCGGCTGTCGATGACCTCGAGGTCGTTGTCGCCGAATCCGAGGCTCAGTCCGAGGCGCAGGCCGGTGCGCTCGCCGACCTGCTTGCGCCAGGCGAACATCGCATCATCGAACTGCGAGAGCCATTCGCCGTTGAAGCCGAAGACGAGGGCCGAGCGGCCCTCGCGGTCGGCGAGGGAGGGCGAGTCGGCGGCGGCGACGCACGTTGGAGCGAGGCCAGCGACCAGCAACGTGGCCAGGATCAGGTGGCGGATCATGGTGGGTCTCCCGGGGTCGTGCACGTGATGGGGTGGCGTTCGAGGACGGGCCGTGCCGGTACCCTCGGGAGCATAGCAGAGATGAGGATCGAGATTCAATACGGGTTCGGAGCATCCTTGGCCTCGAGAGGATCCGCTCGAACCAGGCGGGCGACGCACCGGATGACACGCCGCCCGCCTCGTCGCGAATGGGTTCCGGTGTCCCCGGCTAGAACAGCGACTTCACCACACTCCAGCTGGTCGTCTCGGTCGCGACCGGGCCGTCCGGTACGATCGAGAGTTCGCAGATGCCCGACGCCGCCCCCTCGACCGCGAGTGAGCTCTGGTGGTTGGCGCCGGCATAGACCTGGATCGTGTAGACGCGCAGGGGCTCGAGCTCGATGCTCGCGGTCTGGTCGCCATCGTCTCCGGAGATGTAGATGATCGATGGATCCCCGGTCTCGTCGAAGACCATGGCACGGATCCACGCAGCCTCTCCCGAGGTCGCGAAATCCCGTACATCGATGTCCACGCGGTATTCCTCGGTCGGAACCACACGGAGCCGGACGTAACTGTAGGCCGAACCGGTCCCGTAGAGCCCGGGTTCCTCCCGGACGATGTCGACCGCGACGGCGCCCGAGACGTGGACGTCCGACTCGCCGACGGTTACCACAGACTGCTGCGATGCGTGGACCTCGTAGTCGACAGCCGCGCTCACGTCGCCCGTGAACACGCCCGCCTCGGCGGAGCTCCGTTCGTCGATGTCCTCGACGATCGGAGCGCCCCAGGCGATCACCCGCGCCACCGTCTTCCGCTCGAGCTGCTCGATGATGAGCTCGGCCGAGGCCGAGGATGCGATCAGGGCGGCGAGCTGCGCCAGAACGGTAATGCACACGGTCTTGGACATGGTATCCCCTCCTTGTCCTCTTCGTATCATGGGGTTTCCGGGAATATACGGAGGCGCGTGGCCGTCGCGAAAGGTCACACGGAGATGACGGGATCATCCCGAGGTGACGGTCGCCGTTCGGGCGGCATTCGTCGCATCCGTGCACGGGCCGTTCCTGAGGGTCACGCCCCGACCGCTCGGCACCATGATCAGGTCATAGCCTCCGGTGGCCACCACGAGATCGACCTGATACCATTATCGACCGACCCCCGGGCCGTCGGCAGCCCCTGGTCCGGGGCCGCGACACCGGTTCCCCAGCCGCAGGACAGGACCTCCATGCCGGGCATCTTCGGGTTTCGACTCCGCCGGCCGCATCCCGACGCCGTGGGCGTCGCCGAGCGCCTGGCCGCCGACCCTCCTGTACGAAGCGTGGCAGCAGGCCCGCCACGCCGAGGCCGCGGTGCTGGCCTACCGCCGCTTCGGCGCCTCGCTCACCATTGCCGGGATCGATGCCGTCATTAACGCGATAGGCGTCATGGAAGACCGCGAAGAGCTGCACCACGCACATGTCCGCGCCAGTGCCGGCGGCCAGGCGTTCGCCGTTCTCGAGCACGTGGCCCCAGTGCGACAGACCGTGGATGCCGTGAAGGCGGCCCTGGTACTGGTTCGCGATGGCGCGCAGCATGTCCGCCGTGTTCAACGGGTCCTCCTCGGGAGTGTCCCGGGGGGACATGGTACGGCCAACGTCTATATGTGACCGGTCGCCGTGAAACGAGGTTGCCGCCTACCATGAAGGCGCCCTAGTATTCCGCTCGCTCGCTCCTGCGTACCTCCAAGGACGTCCGGTCCCCGGGACAGGCCCCAGCAATGACCGATGACCTCAAAGCCAGAGTAGTTCGCGGCGTCGGCTGGAGTGCGCTGCGTACCTGGGGTGCTCGGCTGAGTTCCTTCATCGTCTTTCCGATCCTCGCCCGGATCCTCGGTCCGGAGACCTACGGACTGGTCGCTCTCGCTGGCGTCTGGCTGATGGTCCTGGATATCTTCTCGAACGCCAGCTTCGGCGCCGCCATCGAGCAACGGAAGGATCTCGAACCGGAACACCTCGATACGGTGTTCTGGGCGTTCCTGGGCCTCGGGGTCCTTCTCACCGCCGCCAGCATCCTCGGCGCCCCCCAGGTCGCGGCCTTCTTCGACGAGCCCGACCTCACACCCGTGGTCCGCTGGCTATCCCTCGGCTTCCTGATGCAGATGACGAGTGGCGTCCAGACCTCACTGCTACGTCGCGAACTGCGGATGGGCGCACTGGCCGGCAGTTCGCTCGGCGCGACCGTGATCGGCAGTGGCCTGGGAATCGGCATGGCTCTCGGGGGATTCGGGGTCTGGAGCATCGTCGGACAACGCCTGACCACGCGCGTCCTGAACGTGGTCTTCGTGTGGCACCTCAGCTCGTGGCGGCCCTCGTGGCGTTTCTCGCGGCAGCATTTCCAGGACGTCGCAGGATTCGGCTTCTCGGTCATGGGCAATCGCGTACTCTACTACCTGAACCGGCAGGTCGACCAGTTGCTGATCGGTCGCTATCTGGGGAAGGTGGAGCTTGGCTACTATTTCACCTCCTCCCGGTTGTACACGCTGACCAACAACATGCTCATCGGCACGTTCTCGCAGGTCGCGATGCCCGCGATGGCCAGGCTGCAGGAGGACCCAGCACGCTTCCGGCGCGCCTACGTCTCGGTGAGCCGCTACGTCTGCGTGGTCGCATTCCCGGTCTTCTTGGGTCTGCACCTGCTGGCCGAGGAATTCATCCTGGTGCTGACCGGTCCGGACTGGAAAGCCAGCATCCCCGCCTTGCAAGTGCTGGCGCTGGTGGGTGTAGTCCACGCTCTACAGTACGTGAACGGTGCTGCGATGATGGCTCTGGGGCGCGCCGACCTCCGTCTCGCGACACAGGTGGTTCATTCGGTCGTGAACGTGGTTGGCTTCTTCATCGCCGTCCGACATGGTTTCGTCGCCGTCGCCACGGCGTACACGGTACGCGCCTGGCTTCTGTTGCCGCTCGATCTGCTGATCAGCCGCCATATCGGAGCCGTTTCGCTGAAAGCCCTCGGAATCGCGCTCTGGCCACAGGTCCTCGCCGCGATCGTCATGGCGGCAGGTGTCCACGCGATGAAGACCACGATGCTGGAAACTCTCTCCCCCGTGCTGCGGCTGCTCCTGGGAACCGGGATCGGCGCCACGATCTACGTCCTGACGATCGGCATTCTCGATCGTCGCCTCTGGCGAGAGGGACGCACCCTCTTGCTGGAAGCCGTCGGGCGACGGCGCCAAGAAGAACAGGAGCCGCGATGATACCGGGGAGCTGGACCCTCGGCCGCCTGAAGCGCGAGCTTCGCGAGAAACTGGAGAGGTGGCGCGTCGCGGATCTGGAACGACGCGCCCGTCTGCTGTCGTCCCGCCCACGGGATGGGACCAGGCTCATCGCTTTCCCGGCCGCGGGCGTCGGGAGCCTGGGTGACGAGGCCATGCTGATGGCCTCTGGACAGGTGATGCGTCGTCGTGGACTGGAGCGACTCACGATACTCTCCTACGGACAGGGTGAGCCCTGGCCTGCGGTCGGGGAGTTCGATGACGTCGTCTCGCTCGGAAATCGATACAGCCAGGATTTCTGGAGCACATGCGAGGACTTGCTGGAGCTCTGTGCGAGCGCCACGCATCTCCTGATCCAGGGGGCCGACGTCATGGATGGCTACTATAGCCCCAATGAATGCGTGCGGCGGACGACCTACGCGCGCATCGCGGCCGCAGCAGGACTGGACACCACGATCGGTGGCTTCAGCTTCAATGACAGACCTCATCCACGGAGTGTTCGCAGTCTCGCCGCCGTGCCGGAAACCGCGCGTCTCATCGCCAGGGATCCGGTCAGCTGGCGCCGCCTGACGAACCGTCTCACCCGGAAGATCCATGCTGGCGCGGACATGGCGTTCCTGCTCGAGCCACCGGCTGAACATCCGCTTCTGTCGCAGCTGGATCCCTGGCTCCGAGATCAACGCGCCGCCGGGCGGACGCTGCTCGGGGTGAACGCGAACTACCTCGTCGCCGCAGGCCACCGCGAAGCGGATGTCGGGACACAGCTGGTCCGGGCGTACATCGAAGGGCTCGCACCGCTGGTCCTCGGAGCCGAGCGCGTGAGCCTGGTGCTCGTGCCCCACGATTACCGGCAGATGGCTGGTCGCTGGGACGACACCTGCCTGCTGCGGGAGATCGCGAACGGGTTACCTCCGGAGGCCGCCCCTCACGTGCGGTTGATCGATGAGCGACCGGACGCGGCCGTGGTCAAGGCCCTGGTCGGACGTCTCGAGATGATCGTGAGCGGGCGCATGCATCTAGCGATCGCCGCCCTCGATCAGGGCGTGCCTGCGGCCGGCGTCACGTATCAGGGCAAATTCGAGGGACTCTATGAACACTTCGGAATCTCCGGGCTCTGCCTCGATCCTGACGCGCTGACGGCCGGGAAACTCACGTCCTTTCTTCGCGAGTTCTTGCCACGGCGCGAGGAACTCCGCGATGCGGTGAAGAGGCAGCTGCCGCGTGTTCGCGATCTCGCTCACCTGAACTTCGCCAATCTCGACCCTCACGTCTGAATACGTGAGCGGTGATCCCGAGGATCGAGCGGTGGTGGTCGTCGTTGGCGTGTTCGTGAAGCATCCGCCCCGGACACCCCGGTGAAGACGACACCCGTCGGCGCACGGTGGCCACCACGCCATCGACCTGATACCATTGTCCACTGGCCCACCGGGCCCGTCGGCAGCCCCGACCCGGGACTGCGCACCGGTTCCCCAGCCGCAGGACAGGACCTCCATGCCGGGCATCTTCGGCTTCCGACTCCGCCGGCCGCATCCCGACGCCGAGGGCGTCGCCGAGCGTCTGGCCGCCGACCTCTGCCTCTATGAAGACTGGCAACGGGCCCGGACCATCGACACCGGCCACCACGACGTCCACCTCGGTGTGGCGTGGAACGAGCTGGCGCCCATGGCCCGCGGCGCCTCGCACCATGCCGACCATGAGGTCGTCTGCGTCCTGCACGGCTACATCCTGCGCACGCGCGAGGACTGCGGCGCCACGGGCGCGCTGGCCGAGGCCCGCCACGCCGAGGCCGCGGTGCTGGCCTACCGCCGCTTCGGCGCCGCGTTCGCCGAGAAGCTCGAGGGGCCGTTCAGCCTGGTCCTCTACGACCGGCGCGAGGACGCCCTCTACGGCGTGACCGAGCGGCACGGCCTGACCCCCCTCTACCGGCACGATGGGGACCATGCGATCGTCTTCAGCTCCAGCCTCGGGCCGATGGCCCGCAGCGAGCTGCTGGAGGCGCGGATCGACCCGGCCGCCGCGGCGACCCATCTCGGCCACCACCACCTGTTCTACCGGCAGTCGCTGCTCGCCGACGTCGAGCTGCAGGACCCGGCCACCGTCGCCTGCTCGCGCAGTTGCGAGCTGCGGTGCCAGGTCGGCAAGTACTGGCGCTACGGCGGAGGCGAGGAGCGCGACCCGGCTCCGTTCGCGCGCAAGCTCGACGACCTCTGCGACACGCTGATCGCCGCCACCGATCGCATCCTCGGCTTGCCAGGCCGGCCAGGCGCGAGCCTCTCCGGCGGCCTCGACTCGCGGCTCATGCTCGGGCTGGCCCACCGCCAGGGCGCACGGATCGCGCCGTGGACCATCGGCCCGCCCGGCGCCCGCGACATGACCGTGGCGGCGGAGATCTGCCGGACGCTCGGCCTCAACCACCAGCCGTTCCGCGCCTCGCCCGAGCATCTGCCCGACCACGCCGGCCTCTACGCCACCATGATGAACGGCAGCGGTCCGTTGCAGAATGCCTTCGCGCTCGATCGCTGCCACGCCTACCGCGGCCACGTCGAGGTCATGCACAACGGCTACCGGGGCGGCGTGGTCCTGGGCAAGGCGATCGTCGACCTGGGCATGGCCCACCGCGTGGCCTGGTGGCGCGGCCGGCTGGGGCTGGGCCCGCGCGCGGTCTCGCCCGCGCTCGAGGATGCCCGCGACGATGTCGCCATGGCCGCCTACTACCGCACCCTCAGCCACCAGGCCCACCCTCGCATCGCCGCATGGACCGTCGTGCCGGAGCCCTCGCTCGCCGGCATGTTCGACGAGGCCGTGGCCGGCCCGCTGCGCGAGACGCCGCCCGGCTACCGCCTCGAGCAGTGGACCGAGGAGTATGGCGGTGGCCGCCACATGACGCTCGTGAGCATCTTCGCCGACCGGCATTTCTTCGCCGACGCCAGCGTGTTCTACGACTACGACGTGCGCGATCGCGCCTTCGCCATCGACCCCGCCGACCGGCGCGGCAACCGGGCCTACGCCGCGGTCCTCGACCGGCTGCTGCCCGACCTCGCCGGGATCACCTACGCCAACACCGGCCTGCCCGCCAACCTCACCGGCTGGCCGCTGTACGGACGGCGGCTCGCGCGTCGGCTCGTCGGCCGCAAGGGCGGCGGCACGACCGGCCTGCAGCCTGCCCGCTGGCTGCGCGAGCCGGGGGTGCGCGAGTTCTGCGCCGATCTGGTGCACGGCGAGCGCTTCCGTTCGCGTCCCTGGTGGCGCGCCGACGCCATCGTCCAGGATTTCGACGAGGCCCTCGCCGGCAGCGACGCCCTGCTCGGCGAGCTGTGGGACGCCATCACGCTCGAGCTCTTCGCCCGCCGCTGGCTCGACCCGCAACCGGAGGAGGCGGCATGATCCCGGTCTCGGTCCGCGTCGACCTGCCCCTGATCACCGCCAACGCGCGCGCGGCCTGCGAGCTGTGCGGCCGCTTTGGCATCGACGTCTGGGGCGTGACCAAGGCCGTGGCCGCCCAGCCCGGCATCGCCCGCGCCATGCTCGACGGGGGCGTGACCGCCCTGGCCG
This sequence comes from bacterium, assembly GCA_014730255.1. Taxonomy (GTDB): domain Bacteria; phylum Krumholzibacteriota; class Krumholzibacteriia; order LZORAL124-64-63; family LZORAL124-64-63; genus Glo-17. Next base: position 25,038 of record WJIQ01000226.1, read on the forward strand.
AGACCCGCCTCAGTGCGGTCAACCGCCTCGAGGAGAGCGGCGTGCCCGGGCCGTACTGGCTCCTGCGTTCGCCCGCCTACTGCGAGGTCGCCGAGACCATCGCCCTGGCCGACGGCAGCCTGGTGGCCGATCGCGGGGTGCTCGACCTCCTGCAGGCCGAGGCCCGCCGCACCGAGCGGCGCCATCGCGTGCTGGTGATGGTGGACATGGAGACCGGCCGCGAGGGCTTCCTGCCCGCCGAGGTGGGCGACGTCTGCCGGCACGTGCTCGCCCAGAGCCACCTCGAACTCGAGGGTCTGGGCATCTACTTCGAGGCCCAGGGCGACGCCGACCAGCAGGCCGCCACCCTGGTGCGCCTGCGCGACCTCGCCGACCGGCTCGGCCGGGAGCTGGGCCGGCCGATCCCGATGATCTCCGGCGGCTCGACCAGCATCGTGCGCACCCAGCTGCTCGACGGCCGCCAGCCCGCCGGGGTGACCAACGTGCGCCTGGGCACGGCCATCCTGCTGGGCATCGCCTCGTCGGTGGGTCCGCGGACGATCCCCGGCTTCCACCAGGACACCTTCGTGCTGAGCTGCGAGCTGAACGAGGTCAAGGTGCGCGGCCGGCGCCTCGGACTGCTGGCGATGGGCCACACCGACGCCGACCCGGACTATCTCTACCCCCTGCAGCCGGGGGTCAAGGTCGTCAAGGCGTTCAGCGACCACACGCTGGTCGACCTCGAGGAGGCCGACCCGTCCCTGCAGGCCGGCAGCACGCTGCGGTTCCACCTGGGCTACTACGCGCTCACCAAGCTGATGCACTCGCCCTGGGTGCGCCACGAGTTCGTGCGCTGATCCGGCGCCGGGTCGATCGCCCCCGGCGAATTCGCTGTTTCGCATTATCATGATCGTTGAAACAGGAATCGCCACCGGATTCCCTGCCTGGAGGTACGTTCCATGTCGCTCACGCCCACGCCCGCCCGCACCCCCATCCTCGACCTCGGCTCGGTCGAGGAGAAGCGGGAGGAGATCCGGCGCTACTTCCACGACACCTACGACGTCTACGAGAAGCTCTTCGAGGTCATGGCCGAGGACGAGGCCTACTACCGCCGCGCCGACCCCCTGCGCCATCCGCTGATCTTCTATCTCGGCCACACCGCCGTCTTCTACGTCAACAAGCTGGTGCTGGCCAAGTTCACCGAGCGCATCAACCCGAAGTTCGAGTCGATGTTCGCCATCGGCGTGGACGAGATGAGCTGGGACGATCTCGACGAGCAGAACTACGACTGGCCGCCGGTGGCCGAGGTCTGGGAGTACCGCCGCAAGGTGCGGGCGATGGTCGACGAGCTGATCTCCGGGATGCCCCTGTCCATGCCCATCACCTGGGACTCGCCGTTCTGGGTGATCATGATGGGCATCGAGCACGAGCGCATCCACCTGGAGACCAGCTCGGTGCTCATCCGACAGCTGCCGCTGGACCTGCTGCGCGAGCACCAGGACTGGCCGGTGTGCCCCGACCGCGGCGAGGCGCCCGCGAACGAGCTGCTGCCCGTGCCGGGCGGACGGGTCACCCTGGGCAAGAGCCGCGAGCACGGCCTGTACGGCTGGGACAACGAGTACGGCCAGCTCGAGGCGAGCATCCAGACGTTCGAGGCCGCGAAGTACCTGGTGAGCAATGGCGAGTTCCGCGAGTTCGTCGACGCCGGCGGCTACCGCGAGCCCCGCTGGTGGACCGAGGAGGGCTGGGGCTGGCGCGAGTACACCCAGGCCGAGGCCCCGCGCTTCTGGGTCGAGGGCCCCGACGGCCAGTGGCGCCTGCGCTGCATGGTGCAGGAGATCCCCATGCCCTGGAACTGGCCCGTCGAGGTCAACCAGCTCGAGGCCAAGGCCTTCTGCAACTGGAAGGCCGCGCAGACCGGCCGGCCGGTGCGCCTGCCCACCGAGGAGGAGTGGTACCGCCTGCTCGACCACGCCGGCCTGCCCGACCAGCCCGAATGGGACCGCGAGCCCGGCAACATCAACCTCGCCCGGTACGCGTCGTCGGTGCCGGTGACCGACCATGCGCAGGGCGACTTCCACGACGTCATGGGCAACGTCTGGCAGCACACCGAGACCCCGATCACCGGCTTCCCCGGCTTCCAGGTCCACCAGCTGTACGACGACTTCTCCACGCCGACCTTCGACACCAAGCACAACCTGATCAAGGGCGGCTCTTGGATCTCCACGGGCAACGAGGCCACCCACGACAGCCGCTACGCCTTCCGCCGGCACTTCTACCAGCACGCCGGCTTCCGGTACATCGTCTCCGACGCGCCCGTGGTGATCCGCGACGACGTCTACGAGACCGACGAGCTGGTGGCCCAGTACTGCGAGTTCCACTACGGCCGCGAGTACTTCGGCGTGCCCAACTACAACATCCGCCTCGCCGAGATCTGCGCCGAGCTGATGGCCGGCCGGCCCACCGGTCGCGCCCTCGACCTCGGCTGCGCCACCGGCCGCGCGTCGTTCGAGCTCGCGCGCACCTTCGACCACGTCACCGGCATCGACTTCTCGGCGCGATTCATCCGCATCGGGCACGAGCTGCAGGAGAAGGGCCGCAGCCGCTACGCCATCCGCGAGGAGGGCGAGATCATGAGCTACCACGAGATCTCGCTGGCCGACCTCGACCTGGACGACGTGCGCGACCGCGTGGAGTTCTGGCAGGGCGACGCCCACAACCTCAAGCCGCAGTTCACCGGCTACGACCTGGTCCTCGCCGCCAACCTCATCGACCGTCTCTACGAGCCGGCGAAGTTCCTCGCGCGCATCCACGAGCGGATGAACCCCGGCGGCCTGCTGGTGATCACCTCGCCCTACACCTGGCTCGAGGAGTTCACGCCGCAGGAGAAGTGGATCGGCGGCAAGAAGGTGGCCGGCGAGAACGTGACCACGCTCGACGGGCTCGAGGAGGAGCTGAAGGACCGGTTCACCCGGCGCGGCGAGCCGCGGGACGTCGAGTTCGTGATCCGCGAGACGGCGCGGAAGTATCAGCACTCGGTGGCGCAGCTCACGGTGTGGGAGTACACGCCATAGGTTGACGGGGCCACCATGGGCACGCGCAGGGGGCGGTCGGAAATACGCTTCGCGAATATTTCTGACCGCCCCCTGCGTGTGCCCATGGTGGCGCCGCGTCGGGAGGGGATGAGGGGAACGCGTGCGGAAGGTCGGGGGTGCGGGTCAGACCGTCATCGCAGTGCCGTTGTCCGCCGGTCCCAGGCCCAGGAACAGGTCGGCCGCGCGAGGGGCCCAGTCCTCCGGCGACGAGAAGGACGCCGCTCCGTCACCGAACGCCTGGCGGAGCATGTCGGTATCGATGATGCCGGGGTTGACGGCGACGGCGGCCATTCCGCGCGGTAGCTCCTGGGCCAGGGCGCGGGTGAGGCCCTCGACCGCCCACTTGCTCGCGCAGTAGGGTGCGACCTCGGGCGCGGTCGACCGTCCCCAGCCCGAACTGAGGTTGGCGACGACGCCACCGCCGGCGGCGATCATCGCCGGCACGAGGGCGCGGATCACGTTCACGGTCCCGCCGACGTTGACGGCCATCAGCCGGTCGAACTCGGCGGCCGGGACCTCCCACAGGGGGGCGGGGTCGTTCATCAAACCGGCGTTGTTGATCACCAGATCGGGCGGGCCGGCCTGGGCGACGATCCGGCCGGCCCAGGCGGCGACCGCCTCGTCGTCGGCCACGTCGACGGCGGCGAAGTCGTGGGGCGCCGGATGAGAGGCGGCGAGCTCGGCGACGGCCGCATGGTCGCGAGCGCAGCCGAGCACGGTGTGGCCGCGGGCGATCAGCTCGCGGGCGAGGGCCAGGCCGAGGCCGCGCGAGGCGCCGGTCAGGACGATGGTGCGTGGGTCGGTCATGGGCGGTCGTCTCCTGGACGTGGTCGGATCGGTCGCTGGACTCGATCCCCCAGCCTAGCGGCACTGGACGCCGGCCGCTCTCTCCCCGGCCGGGACGGGCCGTCTTGACGCCACGCGATCAATGCGCGTACGCTCACTCGCGATCACCCGTTCCGAATCCACCACTGTCTGGAGATGCGCCATGACGATCCGTATCCTCGTCGCGACGACCCTGCTTCTCGTGGCTGCGATCGCCGGGCCGGCCACTGCCGGCGAGTTCGCCCTCTCCTGGCAGGACCAGCTGACCGCGGGCACGCGGCTGATCATCGAGGGATTCTACGTGGGCATCGAGCCGATCGAGGACCTCGGTCCCCCGGACGCGCCGCAGAACCTCACGATCACCCCGGGCGACGCACCGGCCGAGCGCGACCCGGATCTTCCGGACGGACCCGCCATCGTCCACGGCACCTACCACGCGTTCCTCGGCGATGCGGCGGTCCTCGACGATTGCGCGATGATCGTCGATCTCGGCGCCATCGCGCGCGAGGACGACGACGGGTACGTCACGTTCCAGACCGGCGGCTTCGCCGACGGCGCGACGGCCTACCTGCACCTCAGCCGCAGCGACGGGCCGCTGGACGAGCGCGAGTGGGACATCTCCGAGATCGTGGTCGGAGCGCCACGCGCGGCGGATCCGGGGCCGCCGGGGCAGCCCGGGATGGTCCAGTTCGAGCGGTGACGCGCGGGGCCCGGTCAGCTCACGAGTCCAGTCCATCACCATCGGCCAGCCGCTGCGCCTCGCGCATCACGCGCTGCAGCGGGACCCCCGCACGCTCGCTACAGCGCACGCAGTCCTCGTACTCCGGCGTGCGCCGGACCGCGCCCGACGGCAGCGTGACCGTCTTGATGGCGACCTCGCCCCAAGACGTGGTCACCGCGCCGGTCGTCCGCGGCAGCATGATCCGTTCGACCCGCTGGTAGCGCACGCCGATGGTCGTGGTCTCCTCGAGGATCATCGCCGCGACCTCGTCGCGGACCGCCGTCGGCACCAGGACCTCCAGCCGGTGGCCCGGCCGGCCCTTCTTCATCAAAAGGGGCGTGATGGTCACGTCGAGGGCGCCGGCGTCCAGCAGGCGCCGCTGCAGGTGCTCGCCGAGCAGCTCGCCGCTGACGTCGTCGAGGTTGGCCTGCACGACCCAGACCTCGCCCGCGGACGCGGTCACGGGCCGGGCCAGGGCCAGACGCAGGCAGTTGGGCTGCTCGAGGTCGCGCGAGCCGGCGCCGTAGCCCGAGGCGACGGTCGTGTGCTCGCCGATGGTGAACGACGGGTCCAGCGCGCGCAGGATCGCCGCGCCGGTGGGCGTGGTCATCTCCGCGGCGATCGGACCGGGCACCGTCGGCATGCCCTGCAGGATACGCTCGGTGGCCGGCGCGGGCACGGGCAGACGGCCGTGGTCGCAGTCGACGAATCCGTGGCCGGTGCAGATCGGTCCGCAGACGACGCCGGCGAGGTCGAGTCGGCTCAGGAGCAGCGCCGTGCCCACGATGTCGAGGATCGAGTCGACCGCGCCGACCTCGTGGAAGTGCACCTGTTCAACCGGGACGCCGTGGACCGTGGCCTCGGCTTCGCCCAGGACGGCGAAGATGCGGCGTGCCAGGATGCGCGCGCCGTCGTCGAGGTCGGACCGGTCGATGATGGCGTGGATGTCGGCGAGGTGGCGCGCGACGGGCTCGGTCTCGTCGACCACCACGACCCGCGTGCACGCCAGGCCCCGGCGCGAGGTCCGGCCGATCTCGAGGGACGCGCCGGCGAGGCCCAGCCGCGCAGGCAGGGAGGTCAGGTCGTCGGCGCCGCCGGCGAGGTCGACCAGCGCACCGAGCATCATGTCGCCGCTGATGCCGCTGAAGGGCTCGATCTTGAGGATCATCGGCGCATCCGTTCCGGATCGAGGATGCGGGCGGCGGCGATGGCCGCGCCGAATCCGTTGTCGATGTTCACCACCACGAGGCCGTTGGCGCAGCTGGCGAGCATGGCGTGCAGCGCAGCGGTCCCGCCCTCGGCCACGCCGTAGCCCACACTGGTGGGCACGCCGATCACCGGTCGCCGCACCAGCCCCGACAGCACCGACGGCAGCGCCCCCTCGAACCCCGCCACGCAGATCACGACGTCGGACTCGCGGATGTCCGCGAGCGAGCCCATCAGGCGGTGGACGCCGGCCACGCCCTTGTCCACGTGCAGGCGCGTCTCGAGGCCGAGGAACCGCAGCACGGCCGCGCATTCGGCCACCACCGGCACGTCGGACGTGCCGGCGGCGACGATCGCGACCGTCCCGTGGTCGCGTCGCGGGCGCTCCTCGCCCAGGAGCAGGGTCCGCGAGGCCGGGTCGTGGCGCAGGTCGTCGGCGGCGCCGGCGAGGGCCTCGGCCTTCGCCGCGTCGATCCTGGTCACCAGACCGCTCTCGCCCCGGGCGCGGAACGCGCCGAGGATCGCGCCGATCTGTTCGGTCGACTTGGACTCGCCGAACACGAACTCGGGGAATCCCAGCCGCCCGTCCCGCTCGAAATCGATGTCGTGGTCGTTCATCGTCTGCCTCGCGGTCAGCCCAGCGCACGGTTCAGCTTGCCGGACACGAATCCCTCCGGATCGATCTCCACGGTCGCGAACCCCAGGTCGGCGAACGCCGTGGCCAGGTCGGCCCGCATCGCCTCGAGCCCGGCCACCTGGTCGCGCGGGACCTCGATGCGGGCATGGGTGCCGTGATGACGGACCCGGGACACGGCGAACCCTCGCTGCTCGAGCCACGCCTCGCCGGCTTCGATCTGCCGTAGCTTCGCCCCGGTGATCTCGCTGAAGTAGGGGATGCGGCTGCTCAGACACGGGCTCGCGGGCTTCTCCCAGCACGCGAGGTCGAGGCGCCGGGCCAACTGGCGCAGCTCGTCCTTGGTGACCTCGCACTCGGCCAGCGGACCGCGGACCGCGAAGCGCGCCACCGCGCGCAGGCCGGGCCGGTAGTCGCCGTGGTCGTCGACGTTCTCGCCGCCGAGGACGTGCGCGAACCCGAGCTCCTGCCGGACCTGATCGAGCTGGTCGAAGAGGACCGACTTGCAGTGGAAGCAGCGGTCCTCCGGGTTGGCGCGATAGCGCGGATCGTCGAGCTCGGTGGTCGCGACCACGCGCAGCGGGATGTCGTGGCGCGCGGCGAACGCGACCGCCCCGTCGAGGTCGCGGCGCTTCAGGCTCGGCGAGTCGCCGACCACGGCCAGGCACCGGTCCCGCCCCAGGTGCCGGCGCGCGAGGTAGGCCACGAGCGAGCTGTCGACGCCGCCCGAGAAGGCGACCACGGCCGACGGGCAGGCGGCGAACCAGCGCTCGAGATCGGCCAGGATGGTGTCGATGCGATCATGTGTCATGAGCGACCTCGTTCAGGGAGCGGCTGCGGTCAGGATCTCGACCGCCCGGTCGAGATCGGCGAGGTCGGCCACGCCGAGCATCGAATCCTCGTCGCCCAGCAGCGCGACCACGCCCGAATAGGGGATCTCGCGCCAGATCAGCTGGCGGCCGTCCGGACGCTCCTGGCGATTCCAGCGTGCGGTGTCGCTCAGCAGAGCGCGGCCGGGCCGCAAGGTGAAGAGACGATACTCGGTACCGTCGGCGAGCGCATACGTGGCGTGCACGCAGCTCGACAGGTCCTCCAGGCCGAGGAACGCCCGCCCGGCGAAGGCCACCGTCCCGGACTGGCGCCCCTCGTCGGGCAGCTCGGCGAGCTGGGGTGGCAGACCATCCCGGCCGGGCAGTCCGGCGGCCACGTCCCCCAGCAACGACGCCAGCGACCCGGCCGACACGTCGCCACCGGCGATCTCGGCCTTGACGTAGAAGCGGTCCTTGAGCATGAGGCCGCGGTACGGAGGCTGCAGCACGGCCGCCGCGCCGACGTCGGTGATCTCGGGCTCGTCGTCCGGACGTTCGCGCTCGTAGACGCCGAACGCGTCGAGGGGCCCGCCCATGTCGTACACGCTGATGGTCACGTACCGGTCGCCCTGCTCGAGGTCCCGCACGATCAGCTCGCGGAAGCCGTAGCTCAGGAACAGGTCGGCCGCACCATTGATGTACTCCCACAGATCGTCGCGACCGTATCGGTACTCCTCGTCCACGGCGGACCAGCCGTCGGGAACCGGGACGTGCACCACGTCCTGCTGAGCCGACGCCGTCGTCGCGAGGACGAGCGCCATGGCGATGATCATCAGCATCCTCACGTCGTCGCCTCCTAGACCATCGTCAACAGGCCATGGGCCTCGAAGAGCCGGTCCTGGATCTGCACGCCCTGCGGGCACGCCCCGTGGCAGGGTGCGTCGCACTCGAGGCACGCCGCCGCGTTCTGCCCGCCGAGCCGTGCGTACTTGCGCATGGCGTATTTCTGCCGTCCCTGCTTCTGGTAGTAGTACGCGTAGCGCAGGATCGTGTTCACCGGCAGGCGCTGCGGACAGGCGCTCGTGCAGGCGCTGCAGCTGAACCGGCAATTGCGGCTGCGGAACGCCGACGCGTACTCGTCCAGCATCGCCGCCCCCGCCCCAGTCAACTGGGTGCCCGAGAGGGGCAGGATACGGTCGATCGCCTCGAACGTCGCCAGGGAGGGGCAGATGGTGTGAGCATCGGGATTGCGCAGGACCCACTGGTAGCTCTTGCGATCGAGCTCCTCCTGGGTCCTGATCCCGTGCCGCTCGATGAAGGGCCTGCTCTCGGCGAGGGATCTCTCGAACTCGGGCCGGCGCCGCTCCATGTAGTCGCGGATGCGCTCGGTCGCCTCGGCGTGCGTGGCGCCGGTCCCCTCGAGGTGGTCGTACCAGCCCTGGACCTGCTCGCTCGGATTGTCGGGATCGAATTCGGGCATCTCGATGATGCCGGTGGCCGACTTCATGATGGTCGTGCCGACGTTCTTCTCCTTGCAGGCGGCGAGCACCCGCTCACCTTCGTCCTTGTTGACGAAACCGTAGGACAGGAGCATGACGTCGAACCGGCCATCCGCGACGGCCTTCAACAGCACGGTGTCCATGGCGTCCGGCTCGTCGCCGCGCGGCCCGTGGCTGCTGATGCCCACGTGCTTGAGCTTGCCCTCGGCCTTGAGCTGCTCGCAGGCGGCATGGAACGGCTCGTAGGTGACCAGGTCGAGGTAGGCGATGCCATGCATGTAGAGCGCGTCGACGTGATCGGTCGCCAGCCGGCCGAGGCACGCGTTGAAGCGCTCGACGATGGCCTGGCGGTCCGGGCGGTCGTCGATGCCGAGCTTGGTGACGATGAAGATCCGGTCGCGTTCCATGTGCGGCATGGCCTGGCCGATCTTCGTCTCCGAGTCGCCGTTGCCGTAGACCTCGGCGGTATCGAAGAGGTTGATGCCGTGGTCATAGGCATAGCGCACCACGTTGGGCTCGGAGATCATGCCGCAACCCATGCCGATGTCCGAGACGCGAAAGCCCGTGCGGCCGAGCGTGCGGTGACGGTTGATGCGCGGGGGCTCGGACGGCGATCCGTCGGGTACGGTCTCGGTGGCCGGTCGGTTGCCGGCGCAGCCGGTGGCGGCGGCCAGGGCTGCGGTGCCGCCGGCGGTCAGGAAACGGCGCCGGCTGACGCCGGTCTCCTGGTCGTGCGGTGGTCTCGATCCGGGCGGTGTACTCATGACGGTCCCTCTCGTCAGTCGCCGTATGGATCACCGTATCCGCCGCCGGTCGGCGTCAGCAGCGGCTGGTTGTCGGGATGCCGGGCCTCCCCCGCGCTGGTGACGCGGATGGCGGCGCGGTCCCGGAACGGGCACTTGGTCTCGCAGATGCCGCAACCGGTGCAGCGGTCGGGATCGACGCGCGGGAACTTGAGCGTGCGGGTCGAGCCGTCGCGCTGGACGGCCTCCTCGAGCACGAAGGTGATGGCCTTGTCGGGCACCGGGCAGTGCTCCTCGCAGACGATGCACTCGCGGCCGTAGGCGTAAGGCAAGCAGCGGGTCGTATCGATCACGGCCAGGCCGATCTTGACCTGCTTCTTCTCGTCGAGCGGCAGGGGCTCGATGGCGCCGGTCGGGCAGACCTGACCGCAGGCATGGCACTCGAACTCGCACCAGCCGATCGCCGGCACCAGCACCGGCGACCACAGCCCCTCCAGGCCGGCCTCCGTCCACGTCGGCTGCAGACCGCCGGACGGGCAGGTCTGCATGCACATCCCGCACTTGACGCAGCGCGCGAGGAAATCGGGCTCGGCCCGGGCGCCCGGCGGCCGGATGAGCGACGGCTCGTAGGTCGCGGCCTGGCTCGCGGGCGTGATGCGCGCCATGGCCACCGCGCCGACCCCGGCCGCGACCGAGGCGAGCGCGCGCCGCTTGCCCACGTCCACCGAGCCGGACGACGTCCGCCGCCACGGCTCGACCCAGCGGAAGTCGAGCCCCTGACGGTCGCATGCGGCCACGCAGTTCCAGCAACCGAAGCACTCGGTGGCCAGCCACTCGTCGGGCTTCTCCGGCTGGGCGGCGGCCGGGCAGGCCATGGTGCACTTCTGGCACTGGTTGCAGGCCGAGGGGTCGCTGGTCAGGCGCAGCAGTGGCCGGCGCGAGACCAGCCCCAGCAGACCGCCCAGCGGACAGACGTACCGGCACCAGAAGCGGTTGCGCACGAGATTGAGCACGAGCGCGGCCACGAAGACCAGGAACACGACGTCGGTCCCGGTGAAGACGCGGATCTCGGTGGCGGTCACCCGCTCCTGCCACCAGCGGTAGAAGGGCTCGGTCACGTCGCGCAGATGCAGGCCGCCGAGGTGCGGGTCGCCGAGGTAGACGGCGTTGGACACCGCGCTGACCGTCACGTCGAGCGCCGGCAGGACGGTGAGCGCGAGGCTGCGGTACAGCAGGGCGAAGGGGTCGAGGACGCCGGCCCACTGCACCCCGAAGACCGCCATCACCAGCAGGGCGATCACCACGAGGTACTTCGCGCGCTGCCAGACGCTGAACCCGGAGGTGCGCGGCCGCACGCGTCCGAACTGCCGGCGCAGGCTGCCGACCGCGTTGTGCAGCGTGCCGAACGGGCAGAACCACCCGCAGAACACGCGCCCGAGAATCAGCGTGACCACGATCGTGACCGCACCGAGCAGCGAGATCCCCGCCAGCGTGTTCGACGACAGCCACGACGTGATCATGAGCAGGGGATCGAGGTCGAAGAAGGTGCTCACCGGCGCCCCGGGCGCTGCGCCGTTGGCCGGCCGGTTGGCCGCCAGCAGCACCAGGAACAGGAGCAGCACCAGGGTCTGCACCCCGCGGCGGATCCAGATGATCCTGCGGGCTCGCGCGGTCGCGGTCACGACAGGACGCGCTCGACCGGATCGAGGGAGCGGAAGTCCATGGTGCCCAGGCCGCGCGCCTCGGCGGCGGCCACCGTCCGGATCGACCGCGGATCGCGACCCATCAACTCGGCCCCGAGCGCATCGAGGGCCACGACGTCGGTGCCGGCGGCCACGATGCCCCGCACCTCGACGTCGTCCGGATCCCCGCCCTGCGGACCGTGTCGCAGCAGCACGCGCACGGCGTCGATCACCGTCAGCCGCGGCTTCATGAACCCGGTGATGTCCGGCAGGCAAGCCTCCATGTTCTGGTGCCAGGAGCCACGGTTGCCCCCGATCACGCCCATGTAGTTCTTCATCGCCATCGACAGCCGGGTCAGGCCGTGGTGCTTGAGCACGGGCACGTTGATCACCAGGTCTGCCTCGACGATCTCCACGTACAGCGGCCAGGATTCGAGGAACTCGCCGCCGATCTTCATGTCGCGGAATCGCTTGCTGTCCAGGTAGACCATGCGGCCGCCGACCGCCTCGACACGGCCCTCGATGCCGCTGTTGCGGTAGCACTGCCGCGCCGGATGGCAGGGGTGATCGCCGACCTTGACCTCCTTGGCCCCGGCGTCCAGGCACAGCCGGGTCAGCGTGCTGACGACGTTGGGGTTGGTGTTGGCGGCCAGCTCGGGGCGCCGGTTCCAGCCGATGTTCGGCTTGATCCAGACCACGTCGCCCTTGCTGACGAAGCGGGTCATGCCGCCCAGCCCATCGATGGCCGCCTCGGTGAGCCGCGTCGCGGCCACCTCGAGGTCGGCGGTCGCGAGCGCCGACTCCTCCCAGCGGGCGATGGCCAGCTGCGCCGCCATGGGGTCGGCGAGCGCGGACCGGCGCAGCGCGGCGGCATCGGTCAGGAGCAGGCCGCCGCCGATCAGCGCGGAGGTGCGGATGAAGTCACGGCGGGAGGGACAGGACATGACGCACCTCCGGGAGCGGAGCGTGGTACCGGTGGCAGGCATTCCGTGGAGTATAGGGGACGCGGCGCGCGAGGTCCAGGAATGGCGCAAGCTGCTTTTTGACAGTGGTTTTCATCTGTGGATCGGCGCCGGCCAGATGGGGATCGGCGCCGCGGCCCGGGATCAGAACGCGTCCTCGTACGCACGCCGCTCCGCCTCCGTCTCGTAGACCGCACGACCGCGGGCGAATCGGCCCGAGCGCCTCAGCAGCGCCTCGAAGGCCTTGGGCGAGATCGCGCGCGGGTCGACGTTCAGGCAGGGCCGGCCCATGATCTTGAGCGAGGCCAGCTCCAGGCAGGCGCACGCGAACTCCGAGCAGAACGTCGGCCGGATCACGGGCTGCGTGCCCATGCGCTCCTTCAGCGACAGCGCCACGGGATCGTTCTCCGGCCCGTAGGCCAGCACGTACAGCTCGGTCAGGAACCGGCGACCACCGCGGCCGAGGTACCGCATCTTCGTGACGCTGCGCTTGGCGCGCGCCTCCGAGTAGGCGGGGGACACGCCGCTCGACTGCGGCGTGTTGCGGGCCAGGAGGCTCGCCACCCGCCCGATCTCCGTGCGGAGCGGCAGGTCGTCGCTGCGGAAGACCACCAGCGACTCGTCGAAGTCGATGTTCGCCTCCTCGACCCCGTTGGTGTCGGGCAGGGCCTCGCAGATCCGGCCCCGCCGGGAGCACACCGCCGCGTGCTCGGACCGCATCGACCCCCTGTACATGCGTGAGAACAGGGCCTGGCCGGCGACGATCCGCCGCCCGGTCTTCGTGGCGTCCGTGTCCCGCCAGACCTTGGTGATGAGGATGTCGCCGGCGCCCGGAACCAGCGGCGGCAGCGCGAGGAACTGCTTCTTCTCACCCATGTCGATCGCCTCCCGGGTCCCGTTCGGTCGCCAGACACGAGCGCGGCGATCCTATCACTCCTGAATACGTCGTGTCAATTGGGCGCCGGAAGCGAGAACGTGTAGGCGTGGCGCGCGAGCGGTTCGGGATCGCCGGTCCGATAGGTGTCCACGCGGACCTCGCCGGCCCCGGTGATCGAGAACACGCGGAACATCGGCGCATGGCGGGTCTTGTCGGGGATCTTGGTGCGCTCCAGCGCCGGGATGTGCAGATGGTGCACGTGGCCGATCGCGCGGGAGTGGACGACCCGGTCCATGTCCATGTGCAGGTCGCCGGAGATCACCACCGCGAGGTTGGGCTCGGCGACGACCTCGGCGAAACGCGGATGGTGCACCCCCTTCCCGGCGTTCTCCGGATAGGCGCCCGCCCGGGCCGCGTGGACGACGAGGAAGACCGGCCGGGGCGCGACGGTGCGGACCTGCGCGAGGATCCAGTCGATGCCGTCGTCCTCGAAATCGCGCCCATGATCCGGCGAGGCATGGACCATGACCACCGGACCGCGATCGCGGACGTAGCGTGTGCTCGTGATCTCCGCGTTCCAGCGGCCGGCGTAGTCGAGATAGCGCGCCACGGTGGCGTCGTGCTCCTCGTTCCCCATGATCGGATAGAACGGCGGGTCGAGCCGCTGCAGGACCGCCGTGGCGTTCTCGTACTGGACCACGGTGCCGCGATGGGCGAGGTCCCCCACGCCGACCACGAAGTCGATCCGCCCGCGGGCGGCGAGCGCGTTCACGTCCCGGACGGCGGCCGCGAGCCCCGGAAAGACGGGGTCGGGCTTGGGCTCGGCGTCGCCGAGCACGGCGAAGCGCACCACGACGTCTTCGTGGGCAGGCTCCGCCGCGACCGCTTGCGCCAGCGTCGACACGGCGGCGGCGAGGGTGGCGGCGAGCGCGAGGCGGCGGAGGATGGGCCGGCGATGCGTGCGCATGGTTCGTCGCTCTCCCGGATGGGTCCGGCGGTGTCGGGTTCTCAGGCCTCGGCGGCATCCTCGCGCGCGTTCACCCGCGGGCCGAGGTCCAGGTCGACCGCACCGCGGCCCACGACGTCGATGGCCACCTCGATCCCGGCGGGATCGGTCGCGATCCGGCGCGGCGTCAGCCGTGTGAACTCCAGCCGGATGTGGCCGCGGTCGCCGAACGGTACGTCGGTGAGGGTGTCGGCGAGGCGGTCCAGGGGCTCCTCCAGGGAGACGTCCAGGGCCTTCTCGAGACGGTTCTTCAGGGGCCGCTGCAGGAGCTTGTCGGCCGCCTTGAGGATCCGGTGCTCGGTCTCGAACGCCAGCTCGAGGCGCTGGATCGAGAGGCGGCGCGTCGCGGGGTCGTAGACCGGATCGCCGAGCAGCACGACCTGACCCTCGGGCTTCAGGGGCAGCTTCATCATGCGGGTCACGGCGAAGCGCACCGTCACCTCGACGCGGTCCTCGTGGGATCGCAGGTCGAGGTCGTCGATGCGGATGATCACCCCGTCGCGCACCTCGACCTCGCGGCTGGTGAGCTGGTCGCGGGCCAGGTCGCGCAGGGTGGCGTAGGGGATGGTCACGTTGATGCCGAACTCGAATCCTGGCATGGGGTCCTCCTCTCGTCCTGGTGGTCGTCGTTCACGGTCACTGCACAGGATGGGGTCGATCGTGCGGATCCGCCCGGTGACCGGGTCACTACCGGACCAGCGTCACCTGGTCATGCACCACGCGTCCGGCGGCCTCGAGGCGGCAGAAATAGGTGCCGCTGGGCATCTCCCGACCACGTTCGTCGCGACCGTTCCACCTGACCTCGTGTCGCCCGGCCGGGACGATGCCGTCGACGAGGGTGCGCACGAGGCGCCCACGGACGTCGAGGACCCTGATGGTCGCAGGGCCGGACTGCGATATCGTGCAGGTGATCGTCGTGTGCGGATTGAACGGATTGGGATGGGCCGAGAGCCCGGGACCGGCGATCGGCAGGTCCTCGTCGGGATCGGTCTCGGCAGGATCGTCCTCGAGGACGACGGCGCCGTCGCACTGCTGCCAGGCGATCTGCAGGCCGGACGTTTCATCGGCCACGAAGACGAGGTTCTCGCCGACGGTGACGCCGAGGGCGAAGTCGGGCGTGGCGATCGCCCCGACGAGCACCGGGCTTCCCGGCGACGAGACGTCGAGCACCTGCAGGCCGGCATAGGCGTCGGCCACGTACGCATACTGGCCCGCGACGACGATGTCGTGAACCCGGCCCGGCGAGTTCCACTCGCCGACGGAGACGGCGGCCTCGGGATCGGAGATGTCGATCACCTCGAGACCGACGTAATTGCAGGCGACGTAGAGGTGATTCCCGTGGGCGGTCACGTCCATGGCCACGGTCTGGACATCCACATCGCCGACGATCATCGGCGACCGGGGATCGGTGATGTCGATCACGCGGAGGTCGGAGACGCTGAGGGCCACGTAGGCGTGGTCGCCGGCGATGGCGATGGCTTTGTGGCGGTGAGGTTCGTCCACCGAGGCGACGATCACCGGCTCGGCGGGCACCGAGATGTCGATCACCTGCAGGCCGCCCTCCCGATCCGCCACGAACGCGTGGCTGCCGGCCACGGCGACATCGAGAGCCCGGCCTGGCGTATCCAGGATGCCGACCGTCACCGGTGACGGCGGCGCGGAGATGTCGACCACCTGGAGACCGGCGGTCCCGGCCGCCACGTAGGCATGGCTGCCGGCCACGGCGACACCCAGAGCCCCGGCCCCCGCGGGGACCTCCACCGTCCCGACCACCATCGGCGCATCCGGCGGCCACGTGTCGACCACCTGCAGGCCGGCGGCGCCGTCGGCCACGTAGGCGTACTGGCCCGCGATGGCGACATCGAAGGCGCTGCCCGGAGTGTCCGCGGTCCCGACGAGCGACGCCGGTACCGGACCCGCCAGCGCGAGGACCTGCAGGCCACTGCCGTCGTCCGCCACGCAGACGAGGCCACCGGCGATCGCCACGCCGAACGACCGGTCGTCGGTCGCGATCGCACCGACGAGAGCCGGGAGTTCCGGATCGGCCACGTCGATCACCTGCAGGCCGGCGTCCCGGTCGGCCACGTAGGCATGGTGGCCGGAGATCGCGACATCCACCGCGCAATCGGGCGTATCGGCGGTGCCGACGACCACCGGTGCGTCGGGCACCGTGATGTCGACGACCTGCAGACCGGCGAAGCAAGCCGCCACGTAGAGGTACTGCACGTGGGTTCCGATCTCACCGGCGGCGACACCATAGCCCCAGCCCGTGTCCAGGGTGCCGACGAACTGCGGATCGTCGGGCACGGAGACGTCGATCACCGCCAGGCCCGTGGTGTTCGCGGCGACGTAGGCATGGCTGCCGACGACCTCGATGTCCTCGACCGAGAAGCCGACGTCCAGATCCGCGATGATCTCGGGATACTCCGGCGTCGAGATGTCGATGACATGGATCGTGGAATACTGGCCGAAGACGGTCCCGACATGGACGAGGTCGCCAGCGATCGCGATGCCCTCGGCCCGGTGGGACGTCGCCACGGCCGCGACGATCTCCGGCGCCCCGGGCACCGAGAGGTCGACCACCTGCACGGACCCGGGATACGGATAGTCGGGATCGCCGCACGCGACGTACGCGTACGACCCGGCGACCACCACGCGCCTGGCCGCTTGCGGGGTCGCGACCGAGCCGACGATCCGCGGGTTTCCGGGCTCGGCGAGGTCGATCACCTGCAGCCCCGCGTCCTTGTCGGCCACGACGGCATGCTGGCCGGCGATCGCGACGGCCATGGCGTTGCCGGGCGTGTCGCGCCGGCCGAGGAAGTGGAGGTGGCCTCCGTAGTCGACGCAGTCCTGGGCCAGCGCAGCCGACGCCAGCAGGGATGCGGCGACCAGGGCGAGCATCGGGGTTCGCATCCGGTGTCCTCCTTCTCAGGGTCCGGCCGCGCGGGTTTCGCACCCGATGATTGTAGCAGATCTCTGCGAGGTTGGGCTGCCGGGGAGGTGGAGCCGCGGGGTGGAGGTCCCTGGACTGACGATTTCAATCCTGTTTCAGGTGGGTGCGCGGTGGCTGGCGCCGGCGGCTTTATAGACATTTTTCTGTGTTCCACAAGCTCTTTTTTGCTTGTGACTTGAATCGCTTTGCCTTATATTTTCGCATACCTCCCAATCGCCCCCTCACCCGGGAGTATGCCATGACATTCCAGCCCGATCTTCCCGCCGCCACGGTCGACGTGCACCTGCGCGAGGCCGTCCACACCTTCGAGACCGCCGAGCACAACGTCGTCCTCTGGTTCGCCGAGATGCAGCGACGCCAGCTCCACCGCGACCTCGGCTACTCCTCCCTGCGCCAGTATGCACTGATGGC
>WJIQ01000039.1 GCA_014730255.1 bacterium
CTAGGGGCCGTCCGATCTGTCCTGGTGCGACCGGCGGGCCCGATCGCTGGCCGCCCCCTCTAGACGCTTGACCGCGGTCCCGCCGACTGTCAGATTCCCGACATGACCCGGCAGCTCCGCACCATTCTCGCCGCTCTCTTGCTGGTGGCCCTCCCGCTGGCCAGCCTGATCACCAGCGGCCATGTGCACGGACGATCCGATCCGTCGCCCGACGCTGATGTGGCATCTTCGTGCGCCTGCATCGAGATCGCGTCGGCGGTTCAGGCTGGTGCCGAGTGCGGTGCGAGCGCCGGAGCGGATCGACAGCTGTGTCCCATCTGTGAACTCTCCAGATCGCTGCATGCTGCCGGTCTGCCATCCTCGCCGGTGTATTCGCTCCCGGCGCCGATCGGCCCGGCATCGCCGACGTTCGTGACACGGGCAACGGCGGCCCCGTCCATCCATCCCTCATCCCGCTCTCCTCCTGCCAGCAGCACCACGGCCTGACGGCCCGTCTGCTCCGAGCATGCCCGGCTGTGGCGCGGGCGGAATCCCACGGGGATCCGTCTTCGCCTCGATCGGCGTGCATCGACACAGGACAAGCAAGGAGAGCAATCATGCCAGAACACCGATCGCTGGCGCGGATCCTCGCCGCCGCACTCTTCACCGTCGTCTTCGTGGCGGCGTCCGCCAACGCCGCCGAGATCACCGGTCGCGTCCTCGACGCGACGAAAGAGCAGCCTCTCGCCGCGGTCACGATCACGCTCGTCGATCTCGACCGGGCCGTCCGCACCGACGGCGAGGGCCGCTTCCGCTTCACCGACGTTCCGCCCGGAGAGCACCTCGGCCGGATCGACCACCCCGGTTTCGCATCGTGGGAAGACCGCCTGGATACCAGCTCCGGCGACCGATGGATTACCCTGATACCATCGGTCCATCGCCTGGAAGAGGTCGTCGTCACCGCCACCGGCTATGACCGACTGGCCCTCGATACGTCCCTGCCGGTGAATGTCATCAACGAGACCGACCTCGGCGAGCGCGTGGCCCAGACCATGGCCGATGTCTTCGCAGGCGCGCCGGGCATCGACGTCTCGTCGACGGGGACTGGCAGCGTCCGCCCGGTCATCCGCGGACTCTTCGACGAGCGGGTCCTGATCCTGGTCGACGGTCTTCGGCTTTCCGAGCAGCGCCCGGGCGGCAATCACATCCTCTCCCTGGATCCGGCGCAGATCGCCAGCGTCGAGGTCGTCCGCGGGCCCGCATCCGTGCTCTACGGATCCGATGCCCTCGGCGGCGTGATGAACGTCATCACCCGCAAGGAGGAGCGGCGCACCGATCCCGGCTGGCGATTCGGACTGGAGCAGGACCTGGCGTACGAATCGGCGACCTCGGGCTGGAAGTCCGCCTCCCATGCCACCCTCGGCTCGGGCCGGTTCAATGGCTACGCGGGCGGTTTCTATCGCGACGCCGAGAACATCGAGACCGCCGACGGCGAGATCCCCCACAGCTTCTTCCGCGGCGGCACCCTGTGGGGCGGCGGGGGCTGGGAAGGCGAGCGCTGGCGCGCCCGGATCGGCTACTCCTTCATGCAGGCGGACATCGGCATCCCCGCCAACGACGAGGTTTTCCTCGAGGACTACTTCGACGACGAGACGCATCACCACCTCGCCAGCCGTCTGGTCCGGGATGGGGGCGACGGACTGGTTCGGGAGTTCCGGCTGGACGCGGGCTGGCAGCGACACGAGCGCAACCGCTATCGGCTGCGCACGCCGCCGGGACCGACCGTGCAGGGCAATCTCGCGATCACCATCGAGGTGGACCTCGACACCTGGCTGCTCCAGCCGCAGTGGATCCTCGCGCCGGCGGACGATCACACGATCACCTGTGGCGTCCAGGGATTCCTCGAGGATGCGACGAGCGCGCGGCGGATCGTCGACACGGAGGCCGGAAGCGGTTTCCAGCACCCGTTCGACGAGGTGCCCGTGATTCCCCCGTCCGATCGGGTCGGCCTCGGGGCCTACGTCCAGGACGAGTGGTCGGTGTCTCCGCGCTGGACGCTCGTGCCGGGATTGCGTTTCGACCACATCACGACCGGCAGCGACGGGCATCCGGACCACGCCGTGGACGCGGAACTGGAGCGGGATGATCAGGCCCTGAGCGGCAACCTGGGGATCGTGCGTCACTGGCGACCGGGCTGGAATATCCACGCCAACGTGGGCCGGGCCTTCCGCGCGCCGACCCTGCTCGAGCGGTTCTTCGTCGGGCCGCACGACGCGGCCAGGGACGACCTCGGAAACCCGGATCTGGACCCCGAGACCAGCCTCAACCTCGATCTCGGCGTGAAGGTGCGGGACGATGGCTGGCGCGCGCAGGTCAGCGTCTTCCACAACACCGTGCACGACTACATCGCGAAGGTGGACGTGGATACGGCGCTGGCCTGGCTGAACCTGGAGGACGTCCGCCTCTACGGTGCCGAGATGGCGCTCGAAGTGTGGGCCTCGCGCGACTGGACACTGTTCGGCTCCCTGGCCTGGGTCCGGGGCGAGGTCACCGACGATGGCGGAAACCTGCCCTCGATCCCGCCTCTGCGTGCGCGTGGTGGTGTGCGGTGGCAACGGGACATGGGTGGCGAGCGACGGCTCTGGTCGGAGGCTCTCCTGCTCTGGACCGATGGCCAGACCGAACCGGGACCGGGCGAGAGGGCCACGCCCTCCTGGCGGCGGATCGACCTGCGCGGTGGGTGGGCGCTCGGTGAGCACTGGTCGCTCACGGCGGCCGTCGAGAATCTGACCGACAGCGCCTACAGCGATCACCTGTCCCGCGTCTGGCAGGATCTCGGACGGACGTCGCAACCAGGCCGGAACGTCAGGGTCGGCGCGCGGCTCGGATTCTGAGCCGGCAGTCGGCTGGCCGTGAATGAACCACACCAACGGCGCTCCCGGCGGGTCCCGGGGGCGCCGTCGGATCGAGACGTCGCGAGACACGAGGAACGGTCGCGCCTATTTGCGCTGCAGCCCCTCGCCGCAGCAGCTGAAGGTGCAGGGATCGGCCGACGGGTGGCAGCCGCAGTCCTCCGACGTGTCCTCGCACTCGTGGACGACCTTCAGTTCGAGGCCGCACTTGTTACAGACGTAGATCTCGTCCTTCTTCATGTCGTGGCACGTGGGCATGTCATGTCCTCTCGGAGGGGTGGCGGCGCGAGCCTTGTCGTCGCGGCCGATGGTCGGACGGAATCGCGGCGATTCCGGAGGTTGCGTCCACGAGTATAGCCAGCAGGGTCGTCCATGGCGAGATCGAAGCCGCGGAGCGACGTGACCGCGGCATCCCCGACGACGTCGCTGTCCGGAGACTGACCGCTCCGGCTGGACGGCGGTCGGCATCCGTTGGCAGCCACGCACCCACCCGACCGGTCGAACGAGCGCGGGCCCGCGCCTCGTCGGCGTGTCATGAGCGCCGGGCCGGCGGCCGCGGCACCAGCACCGGCGTCCGGCGCTTGTAGTCCTCGTACCGCTCCTGACCGCCCCACCGCGCGTCGGCCCGCGCCTCGAGCAGCGGGATGCCGCTGACGCCGATCAGCAGGAACGCCACGAAGACCGGCGAGATCAGCGTGGCCCACTGCCAGCCGTGCAGCACCGGCGCGGCCACCAGGGCCATGCCCGTCCACAGCACGATCTC
>WJIQ01000227.1 GCA_014730255.1 bacterium
ATCCCGACCCGCCGGTTCCCGACGCTCGACGACGTCGGCCTGGCGCTGCTGTTCGTCGTGCGCACGCCGGCGATCAACGGCGAGACGTTGCATCTGGACGGCGGCCGGCACACCGTGTGACGTGCGGAGCGAGGCGGGAGCGAACGATGGCGGATCTCAAGAAGAGGCTGATCGTGGTCGGGGACCGGGTCCTCGTGCGGCCCGAGACGGGCGAGGAACGCACCGGCGCGGGCCTCTACCTGCCGCAGGCGGCGCTGTCGTCGCGCCAGGCCCAGGGCGGCTGGGTCGTGTCCGTCGGTCCGGGCGTGCCGATCCCCGAACCGGTCGACCTGGACGAGGAGATCTACGACGAGCAGGCCGAGCCGAGGTACCTGAAACTGCAGGCCCAGGAGGGCGATTACGCGTTGTTCCTCAAGAAGGCGGCGGTCGAGATCACCTTCGAGAAGAAGCAGTACCTGATCGTGCCGAACGCCGCGATCCTGGTGCTGATCCGCGAGGAATGGGACTCCGCTCGCGCGGCCGGAGACTGGCCGTCGGCGTGACAGCGGACGGCCGCGTCGTCCTCGGGTCGATGCGGCCGTGAAGGTGGTGGCATGACGACGGACGGTTCTCGCGACATCCTGGACGGCGACGGCCAGGCGGCGCTGCTGCGTTTGCTGGTCGAACGCTCGCCCCACGGCGTCTTCCTCGTCGACGACACGGGACGTTACCTCTACGTCAACGCGGCCGCGTGCCAGATGACCGGACGCGATCGCGATGATCTCCTCTCGCGGTCGATCTTCGAGATGCGGGCGGCACCGGGCAGCGTGGCCGGCGATTCGGACCATTTCGAGCACCTCCGGCGCGAGGGCCATGCCGTGGGCGAGATGCCGTACATCCATGCGGACGGCTCGCGCCGCTGGTGGCGCGTGGAGGCGGTGCGCATCGAGGATGGCCTGTACGCCGGCTTCACCACCGACGTGACCGATCGCCACGAGCTGGTCGAGCAGCTGCGGCGAGAGAGGAGCCGATTCGAGCGTGCCCAGGGGCTGTCGAACGTCGGCTGGTGGGAGATCGACCTCGAGACCGGTCGCGTGCTGGCCAGCGACGAGATCCACGACATCTACGGCGTGCCGCGCGGGGCGCCGGTGGACCTCGCCCTGGCGCAGAGCCTCGTCGCGCCCGAGGATCGGCCGGCCCTCGACGAGGCCCTCGACGATCTCCTCGGCGGCCGCCGACCCTACGACGTGACCTACACGGTGATCCAGCGGGACAGTGGCGCTCGCCGCCGGGTGCGTTCGCGGGCGGAGTACGACTCCGAACGCCGGACCGTCTTCGGCGTGCTGACGGACGTCACCGAGTACACCGGCGCTCTCGAGGCCGCCTCCCGGCGCGAGGCGCAGCTGCGGGCGATCTTCGACTCGGCCGGCGACTTCATCTATCTCAAGGATCGCGACCTCCGCTACACCCACGCCAACCGGGCGGCCACCGACTACCTCGGCCGCTCCCACGAGGAGGTCGTCGGATGCACCGATTTCGACCTCTTCCCACCGGAGGTCGCCGAGGAGATCCGCACGACCGACCGGCAGGTGCTCGCCGGCCAGCGCGACCGGGGCCGGTTCGTCCGGCGGCAGGGTGGCGAGGAGCGGGTCCTGGAGACGGTGAAGGTCCCCATGCACGACGAGGACGGCGAGGTCGTCGGCCTCTGCGGCGTGACCCGGGACATCACCGAGCTGCGCCGGCTCGAGGAGCAGCTCCGGCAGGCGCAGAAGATGGAGGCCGTGGGGCGCCTCGCGGGGGGCCTGGCCCACGACTTCAACAACCTCCTCACGCCGATCCTCGGTTACACGGCGCTCGCCAGCGAGGCCCTCGCTCAGGACCATCCCCTGCAGCACGACCTCGGCGCCATCGACCGCGCCGCCGTCCGGGCGCGCGACCTGACGGCCAACCTCCTGGCGTTCAGCCGCAAGCAGGTGCTCGACCGGCGCGTCGTCTCTCTGAACGACATCATCCAGGAGATGGAGGACATGCTGCGCCGGTTGCTGCGCGAGGACGTGACTGTCCGGTGCCGGCTGGCTCCCGATCTCGGTGTGGTGCGCGGCGACGTCGCGCAGCTGCACAACGTGCTGATCAACCTGGCGGTCAACGCGGCCGACGCCATGCCCGACGGCGGCCTCCTGACCATCGAGACGCAGAACGTCGAGCTCGGCGAGGAGTATCTGCGGGATCACCAGGAGGCCCAGGGCGGCCCCCACGTCCTCCTGGCCGTCACGGACACGGGACGGGGGATGGATCCCGAGACCCGGCAGCGCGTCTTCGAGCCCTTCTTCACCACCAAGCCCGTGGACGAGGGGACCGGCCTCGGCCTGGCGACCGTGCACGGGATCGTCAAGCAGCACGGTGGCAGCATCGAGGTCTACAGCGAGCTGGACCACGGGACGACGTTCAAGGTCTACCTGCCGCGCGTCGAGGGCGTGGCCGCGGAGACCGAGCACCATGCACCGACCGACCATCTCGAGGGTGACGAGCGCCTGCTGGTCGTCGAGGACGACGAGGCGGTCCGTCAGCTCGCCACCGCCGTCCTGGTCAAGGCCGGCTACGAGGTCGTCGCCGTGGACTCGCCGTCGGCGGTGCTCCGCATGCTGGAGCACGAGCTGGAGCCGTTCGCACTCCTGGTGACCGACGTCGTGATGCCGGGGATGAACGGGGCCCAGCTGCATCGGGCGCTGACCGACGTCTGGCCCGATCTGCCGGCGCTCTACATGTCCGGGTACACGAGCAACGTGATCGCCCACCACGGGGTGCTGGCCGAGGGGCTGAAGTTCATCCAGAAGCCGTTCCTGCCGGTCGAGCTCCTGCGGCGGGTGCGCGAGATCCTGGACGAATGACCAGGATCCGGTCGCGACCGACGCTCCACCGAACCGGACGTCAGATGTCCAGGCTCAGCGACTGGTTGCCCTCCGGCACCTGACACATCAGCACGGGCACGGGGCAGCGCGCGGTCACGCGCTGGGCCGTGCTGCCGACCAGCCGATCGAGCAGCGACGACTCGGCATGGGCGCCCATGACGACCAGGTCGGCATCGAGCGAGTCGACGTGCGCGAGGATCTGGGTGTGGGCCTTGCCCTCGGCGACGATGATCTTGGTGACCACGTCGGTCCAGGACTCGTCGCCGATCTCCCGCGCGCAGTACTCGGCGATGCGCCGCGGGATGCGGTCCATCTGCTCGTGCTCCTGCTCGTCGATGATGTGCTCGATAACGCCCTCGCCCGCGTAGCCGTCGACGAGTTGACGCTGCTCGGCTGTCAGGGTCTCGACCACGTGCAGGACGAACAGCTCGGCCTCGAACCGGCGGGCCATCGCGTACGCGTAGCGGAAGACGTACGCCGTGTTCGGTCCCAGCTGGGTGCAATAGAGGACACGCTCGAATCCAGGCAGCATGGCGGACTCCCTCAGGCCGGTGCCGCGGTGATCCCCTCGCGGCGATTGCGGAACATCTGGCTCGCGATGACGACCCCGACCATGAGAAGCCCGAGGCCGTCGGTCAGGAAACCGGGCCAGAAGAGCAGGACGGTCGCCACGGCGAGCACGGACCATTCGTACCAGTTCGTGCGGCGGATCAGGTAGAACATGGTGAGCGCCGAGAAGGCCATCGTGCCCAGGAAGGCCGAGAACAGCGACGAGAAGACCTGCGGCGGACTCGCCGACATCTCGGCGATCACGACGCCGGAGTCGAGGAACTCGCCGCCGGCGATGGTCAGCTCCTTGATCTTGCCGGCGCGCTCGGCGCGGATCTCGGTGAACGCGTCGCCGTCCATCACGGTGGCGACCACGTCGCCCTTCGCGATGGTCTGGTCGCGGGCGACGTGGACCTCGGTGACCATCGCGCCCATGATCCCGTCCTGGAACGTCGGGGCGGTGAGCGGCTTGCCCTCGAAGAGGATCGCCGGGGTGAAGGCGAAGAGGATCGGCATCACGTAGAGCAGCTTGGCGAACTTGAAGGCCGTCCAGCCGGTCTTCCAGGGGTCGGCGCCGGCGATCGCCGCGCCCGCGTAGGCCGCCACGCAGACCGGGGGCGTGATGTTCGAGTCCTGGCTGAACCAGTAGACGATCATGTGCGCGGCGATGAGCACGACCCCCATCTCGGCCAGGGGCGGGACGGCCAGCACGGCGGTGATCAGGTAGGCGGCGGTCACCGGCACGCCCATGCCGAGCACGAGCGAGGCGAGCGCCACGAGCAGCACCGCCGGCAGCAGGTGCCCGCCCGCGAGCGAGATGATGATGTCGGAGAACTTCAGGCCGACGCCCGTCAGGGAGATCACGCCCACGATGACGCCGATCACGCCGAGCGTGGCCCCGATGATCAGCGTGTTGCGCGCGCCGGTCTGGATCGCCTCCCATATCGCGCGCGGACCCATGCGCGTCTCCTTCCTCACCCACGAGACGCCGATGCACGAGAGCGTGGCCCAGAACGCGCTGTAACCCGGCGACTTGCCCATGATCATGAGCACGGTGATGATCACCAGGGGCAGCGAGAAGTACCACTCGCGCCGGAGCACGGTCGTCCAGTGGGGCAGGTCGGGGTCCTGGATGCCCTCGATGTGGTGCTTCTTGGCCTCGAAGTGGATCATGCAGAACACCGAGAAGAAGTAGAGCAGGGCCGGACCGATGGCGATGAGCATGATGTGCGCGTACGGGGTCTCGGTGAGCTCGGCCATCAGGAAGCCGCCCGCGCCCATGATCGGGGGCATGAACATGCCGCCGATCGAGGCCGACGGCTCGATGGCTCCGGCGACGTGGGGCCGGAACCCGGCCCGCTTCATCAAGGGGATCGTGAAGGCGCCGGTCGAGACCGTGTTGGCGATGGCCGAGCCGGAGACCGAGCCGAACAGGGCCGAGGCCATGACCGCGACCTTCGCCGGACCGCCGGTCGACCGGCCGGCGAGCGCCATGGGCAGGTCGATGAAGAACTTGCCGGCGCCGGACCGGTGCAGGAACGCACCGAAGAAGATGAAAAGGATCACGTAGGTGGCGAGCACGTTGGCCATCACGCCGAACACGCCGTTGGTCGTCAGGTAGAGCGCGGTGCACAGACGCTCGATGCCGAACCCACGGTGCGCGATGACCTCCGGGAAATAGGGACCGAAGTAGGCGTAGACCAGCATCGCCATGCCGATGAGCGTCATCGCCCAGCCCAGCACGCGGCGGCAGACCTCCAGGCTGAGCACGATGCCGACCACGCTGATCAGGGCGTCGAGCTCGGTCTCGGCGCCGGCGCGGTAGTTGAGGTTCTCGAATTCCAGGATCCAGTACCAGACCACGCCGGCCGAGGTGATCGCCAGCAACAGGTCGGAGAAGCTCGGTCGTTGCGGGAATCGGCGCTCGACGATCCGGTCGAACACGGAGAGCAGGGCGGCGATCGCGATGGTCGCCAGGGCCAGGGGCCAGAACGGGAGCGCGGCCGCGAGGCCCGCACTCGTGCCCTGTCCGGACCATGACTCGCCCACGGCGGTGATGGCCGCGTGGAACGCCTCGGCGCTCGGATAGAACAACCAGGCGGCGATGGCGCTCGACACCACCGCGCCGACGAACACGTTCAGCGGCAACCGCACCCAGTTCTTGCCCACGGGGTAGAGCAGGAACACGAGCACGTACGTGATGAAGACGTAGACGCCGCGAT
This sequence comes from bacterium, assembly GCA_014730255.1. Lineage (GTDB taxonomy): Bacteria > Krumholzibacteriota > Krumholzibacteriia > LZORAL124-64-63 > LZORAL124-64-63 > Glo-17. Next base: position 5,660 of record WJIQ01000227.1, read on the forward strand.
GGTACTGCGTGGCGACGGACGCCACGCCGGCGGTGTAGAGGTAGAACAGCACCATCACCGCGGCGAGCGCGGCGACCACCCAGTGCCAGAGGCCGGTCGGAGTGCGGGTCGTCTTCTCGTCCTTCTCGATGATCTGCTCGAGGGCCTCGTTGCGGTCGTCCTGCGGAGGATCGGGATGGTCGCGATCGGCCATGGCTGGCTCCTGCGGTGAAGGGGCGGAGAGGGGGGAGCGGGCGACGCCGCTCCCCACCGACCCGGCGGTCGTGATCGACCGCGAGGGCGCCTACTGGCCGAGCTGCGCGGACGTGAGCGTCAGTCCGTGGTCCTGCCAGAAGTCGACGGCTCCGGCATGCACCGGGGTCACGATGCCGTTCAGCGCGCCTTCGATGGACATGGCCTTCGCGGTGCTCTTGACCTTGACCATGTACGCGAGGCCGTCGTCGGAGAAGATGTCCTCGAGCGCGAGCTCGACGTGCGCTGGCGCGACGTGGGCGCCAGCCACCCATAGCGCCGAATCCTGGAACGACTGGACCTCTCGATCGACGCCCTTGTACGTCCCGGCTGGGATCACCAGCTTGGTGTAGAAGGGATACTGGTCGAAGAACCCCGCCTTCTCTCCGGCCGCGACGACGTCGAGGATCATGATGTCGTTGCTCGCGGCCGCCTGGATCACCGACGAGTTGGGGAAGCCGGCGAAGACCCAGAAGGCGTCGATCAGCCCGTCTCCGAGCGCCGAGGCGGCCTTGCTGTAGCCCAGGAACTCGACCTTCATCTTGTCCCACAGGCCGAGGGCGGTGAAGTAGCGTTGCGCCGCGCCGGCGGCACCGCTGCCCGCGCCGCCGACGGCCACGCGCCGGCCCTCGAGGTCGGCCAAGGACTTGATCTTCCCGTTCTTCAGCACGATCAGGTGGGCGGGCGCACCGTAGAGATAGGCCATCGCGTGGACGTTCTCGTACGTGTTGTCGTCCTTGGTCAGGCGGCCGTTGCGGCCGAGGTAGGTATCGCCGGAGTAGACGATGCCGAAGTCGGCCTCTCCGGAGTCGACGCGCCGCAGGTTCTCCAGCGACCCGGCCGAGGCCATGTTGGAGACCTCGAGGTCCGCGTGATTCTTGGACAGGCGGATGGCGATGCCATTGCTGAAGTACTGGAACGTTCCACCCTGGGGGCCGCCGGAGAAGGCCAGGCGATCCTTGGCGGGGCTCGTGGTGGGCACGATCATCAGTGCGCAGGTCAGCAGCAGGCTCGCGGCGAGGAACCAGCGTCGGGTCATGGTACCACTCCTTGTTCACGGGGAAACCGGACGACGGTTCCGAGTATTCCCGATCGCCGCGGTGGGCAAAAGCGGATTCTGACCGTGTTAAACGATAATTCGGTAACAATTTGCGGCCGGCGCCGGTTCACGTTACCGCTTTCCCTCATGGACGCTCGCCCGACACCGAGAATCGAGGTCCCGATGAGAACCCTCCTCGCGATGGTGATGATCATGGTATCGACGAACGTGGCCAGGGCCGACGAGGTGCCCGAACCGCCCATGGCGCCGAAGGTCCCCGAGACGCTGGTCGCCCACGGCCACGAGCGTGTCGACGAGTACTACTGGCTGCGCGAGCGCGAGAATCCCGACGTGATCGCCTACCTCGCGGCGGAGAACGCCTACGCCGAGGCGATGCTCGCGCCGACGGCCGCGCTGCAGGAGACGCTCTTCGACGAGATCGTCGGCCGGATCGAGCAGGACGACGCCTCGGTACCGGTCCTCGACCGGGGATACTGGTACTACACGCGCTACGTCGAGGGTGGCGAGTATCCGCTGCATTGCCGCCGTCCGGAGACGATGGACGGGCCCGAGGAGATCATGTTCGACGGCAACGCGATGGCCGCCGGGCACGGCTTCTTCTCGCTGCGCGGCGTCGAGGTCAGCAGCGACGGACGCACCGCCGCCTACGCCATCGACACCGTCGGACGCCGCCAGTACACCATCCGGTTCCGTGATCTCGAGACCGGCGAGGATCACGCCGAGGCGATCGCCAACGTTTCACCGGGGGGTGTGTGGGCCGAGGACGGCCGCACGTTCTTCTACCTGCGCAAGGATCCCCAGACCCTGCGCAGCCATCAGGTCTGGCGCCACACGCTGGATACCGATCCGGACCGGGACGTGCTGGTCTATGAGGAGGCCGACGAGACCTTCAACCTGTCGATCGGCAAGACCAAGAGTCGCGAGTTCCTGATGATCCATGCCTCGCAGACGGTCAGCGACGAGGTGCGTGTCCTGCCCGCCGACGCCCCCGATGGCGAGTGGCGCGTCCTGCAGCCGCGCGAGCGGAACCTGGAGTACTCGGTCGACCACATGCCCGGCCGGTGGGTCGTGCGAACGAACCACGAGGCGGAGAACTTCCGGCTCGTGACCTGCCCCGACGAGGCCGGCGCGAAGGAGACCTGGCGCCCGCTGGTGCCCCATCGCGACGATGTCTTCCTCGCCGGCTTCCAGCTCTTCGGCGACCATCTCGTGCTGGCCGAGCGCCGGGACGGACTGACCCGGCTGAGGGTCCGCCCGTGGTCCGGCGCTCCCGATCACGAGGTGACGTTCGACGATCCGACCTACAGCGTGCGGATGATGCGTGTGCCCGAGCTCGACACGCCGGTCCTGCGCTACCGCTACAGCTCGCTGACCACGCCGACCACGGTCTACGACCACGACATGGAGACGCGGGAGCGGCGGCTCATGAAGCGGCAGGACGTCGTCGGCGAGTTCGACCCCGCGTGGTACCGGGCCGAGTACGTCCACGCGACGGCGCCCGACGGCACACCGGTGCCGATCTCCCTGGTCTACCGGAAGGATCGCTTCGCCCGGGGCTCGAATCCCTGCCTGCTCTACGGCTACGGGAGCTACGGTGCGAGCATGGACGCGAGCTTCCGGAGCTGGCGCCTGAGCCTCCTGGACCGGGGCTTCGTCTTCGCCATCGCCCACGTGCGGGGCGGCCAGGAGATGGGCCGCCGCTGGTACGAGGACGGCAAGCTGCTGAACAAGAAGAACACCTTCACCGACTTCATCGCCTGCGGGCGGCACCTCACGGAGACCGGCCACGCCGATCCGGAGCGCCTCTACGCCATGGGTGGCAGCGCGGGCGGTCTGCTGATGGGCGCGGTGATGAACATGGCGCCCGACCTGTGGCACGGCGTGGTGGCGCAGGTCCCGTTCGTGGACGTGGTGACCACGATGCTCGACACCTCGATCCCGCTGACCACCTTCGAGTGGGACGAGTGGGGAGATCCGCGTCAGAAGACGTACTACGAATACATGCTGTCGTACTCGCCCTACGACCAGGTCGCCCGCCAGGATTACCCGCACGTCCTGGTCATGACCGGCCTGCACGACTCGCAGGTGCAGTACTGGGAGCCGGCGAAGTGGGTGGCGCGCCTGCGCGACCGCAAGACCGACGACGACATGGTGCTCCTGGTCACGAACATGGAGGCGGGCCACGGTGGCGCGTCCGGCCGCTTCCGGGCCCACCGGGAGACGGCCATCGAGTGCGCCTTCCTGCTCTCGCTCGCCGGCATCGAGCGCTGATCGCCCGGACAGGCCGGCGACGCAGACACGGACGCGGCGAGGGCCGCAGGAGCCCACGCCGCGTCTACGTTCCGTCGTGGCGGTGCTGCTCGTCGGGGCCGGCCTACTCGGCCTGCGGCTCGATCTTCAGGCCCTTGCCCTCGAACACGATGCGCGGCTCCATGTCCTGCTCGGCCGACATCATGTTCGACGAGTTGATGGTCCAGATCGAGGTCCGACCCTCCTGCGTGGGCGCGTTGGTCGAGACGATGTCACCGGGCACGGTGATCTTCATCGAGATGTCCAGCTCCGAGATGGCCCCCATCAGCTTGCCCATGATCTCCATCTGCTTCTGCATGGCCTCGGGATCCATCTGCGTGGGCGCGGTCGACTCGGCCTCGTCCTCGGCCGCCGTGTCGTCCTCCCAGGCCGGGAATTCGTACGACGTCGGGCGCAGCACCAGGTTCCCGTCCCCGGCGTCGAAGATGCCCAGACCATTGTCGTTGCCATCGCCACCGTCGTCCATGACCGCGGACATCGCGGCGGACAGGCCGCGCATGTCCTCGAACTCGTAGCCGATCTCGATGGTCTCACGGCCGTCGACCATGCCGCGCTCGAAGGTCGTGATCTCGACCCCGTATTCCGCGACGCGGGACTCGATCTTCTCCCGCTCGATGTCGCCGAACGACGGCATGTCGCCCGACGGTCCGCCCTCGACGTCCAGGGCTTCCATCTCCTTGACGGCGTCGGCGACGGCCTCGCTCATCGAGATCGTGATCAATGCCGTGCCGCCGCCGTCCTCGTCGATGGTGGTCTCGCTGTGGAGCTGCACGCACCCGGCGAGCATGACGCTGCCCGCGAGGGCGGCGAGGACGACCAGGATCGGTCGCATCCGGTTCATGTCGGGTCCTCCTGTATGGGGGTGGGCGATGAGATGCCCGCACGCTACCACGAAAACCGAACCGCGCCTACCGTCGATTGACGGCAGGCGCGGCGCGTCCGTGACGATTCAGGCGTGATGGGCGTGGTCGACGATGCACACCTTGTTGCGGCCGGCCTCCTTGGCCGCGTAGAGGGCCTCGTCGGCGAGCTTGATCATCTCGTCGATGGAATCGAATCCGGGGTCGAAGGCCGCCGCCCCGATGCTCACCGTGACGTGCCCGGTGAATCCCGGCGTATCGATGTGGTTGTCCTCGACGGCCGTGCGCAGGCGGTCGCCCATGACCTGGGCGACCTCCAGGTCGGCGTCGGGGCAGATGCACAGGAACTCCTCGCCACCGAATCGGCACACGTCGTCGCTGGCGCGCAGGCAGTCCTTCATGGCCTGGGCGGTCCGCTGCAGCACGACGTCGCCGGCGTCGTGGCCATAGGTGTCGTTGACCTTCTTGAAGTGGTCGATGTCCAGGATCATGCAGAGGAAGGGTGCGCCGTGGCGTTGCGCGCGCTCCCATTCCTTCTGCAGGCGATCCATCGCGTAGCGCCGGTTCGGCAGGCTGGTGAGCGTGTCGTACAGGGCCATGTGCTGGAGCTTGCGATTGGCCACCGAGAGGTCGGCGGCGAAGGCCCGGATGGCCTCGCGGTCGCGGGCGGCGCGTTCCTGCAGACGGATCACCCGCGCGGCCGCTCGCAGGCGCGCGATCAGCACGGCCTGATTGATCGGCTTGGGGAGGTAATCGTCCGCTCCGGCATCGAGGGCGGTGACGAGGTCGTCGCTCTGGTCGTTGCTCGTGAGCATCATGACGTAGACGCTGCTGACCTCGTCCGACCGGCGCAGCGCGCGGCAGAGCTCCAGCCCGTCCATCTCGGGCATCATCCAGTCCGAGAGGATCACGTGGGGGTTCCAGCGCAGCGCGGTCTTCAGGCCCTCGTGCCCGTTCGCGGCGGTCTCGACGTGATGCCCCTCCTTGTCCAGGCGCGAGGTCACGATCCGGCGGTCGAGCGGCGAGTCGTCGACCACGAGCACGCGCAGGGGCTGGTCCTGCACGTCCAGCAGGGGGCTCTCGGCCAGCACGGCCGCCGCGTCGAAGTCGGCGACGGTCTCCGGCTCCTGCTCGATGTCGTCCGGAACGAGGGCGGTGTGCGGTTCCTGCCGGCGGGCGCGATCGACGAGCTCGTCGAGGGTCGGAACGTCCTCGGTGATCACGTCCAGCGTCTCGCCCATCGCGGTCCATTCCCCGAGGGCCCGATCACAGGCGGCGACCACGTCCTCGCGCACGAACCCGAGCGTCTCGCAGCGCATCAGCAGGGCCGTGGCCAGGCCGGGCCGGCTGCACTCGTCGGCGACGCACATCTCGGCCATCTCGCGTGCGACGCTCAGGGCGCGGGCGAGGCCGGGGGCCTCCTCGCCCTCGTGGTCGACCCGTGGGACGGCGGCGATGCTCGTGGTATACCGCTCCGGCAGACCCCAGCTATGCATCATCGCCACGGTGAGCTGATCGTGGTCGACGACCAGGATCTCGCGCTCGAGTTCGCGCAGCTGATCGTCCGCGTACCCATCCCAGCGTCTCAGGACCTCGTTGTAGTCGCGCGGGTGGATGCTCGCCAGGCCCAGCTGGCCGATGCGGCCGAGCAGGCCACAGGTGAAGGCCTCGTCCGGATCGACGCGACGCAGGAGGGTCCCGAGCGTCTGGGCGGCCACGCCGGTGGCGAGCGAGCGCGACCAGAAGCCGTTGTAGTCGAAGCGCTCGCAGGGGCCGCTGCGGGCCGCCGAGAGCAGCGAGAACCCGAGGGCCAGGTTGCGCACGGTGGACATACCGAGGCGGACGACGGCCTCGCTCACCGACCGGACCTCGGTCGAGCCGCGGGCGCGGGCGCTGTTGGCATACTTGAGGAGCTGTCCGGAGAGGGCCGGATCGGTCACGAGGACCCGCTGGAGGTCCTCGACCGAGGCGTCCTCGCTGGCGGTCAGCTCGAGGATCTGCAGGGCCACCCCCGACGGAGAGGGGAGTCGTTCGGAGGTGAGCAGGACATCGAGTGACTCCTGGGGCGAACTGGTCACGCGGGGGTCTCCTGGCTCGGTCCATGGATCGCGGCGCTCCGGGGAGCGCGGGGACGTCCCGATGATCGGCCGGATCGGGCGCGACTTGAGCCCGGTACGGTCAGGATTTGCCGCCGACCGGAAACCGTGACACCATGGGCGTACCACCGACCGTCCAAACCCGCGAGGTCGTCGTGACCGCACTGCCCACCGTCGAGGACCATGCACGGACCGTCACCATCCCGCCCGGCACCCGGGGACCGGACGCGAGCGGGCCATGAGCGATGGACCGCTCCGGGTGACCGTCGAACCCATCGCGCTCGACGAGCCCATCGTCGACGTCGCCGCGCGCGTGGCCGACTGGCCTGGAACCGTCCTGCTCCTCAGCGGTGGCGAGGACGAGACCGCCCAGCACCACATCCTCGGCGTCGAGCCCTGGCTCACGCTCCGCGCCGACGCGAGCGGGGGGCGGACCGGGTTCGTGGGCGGATCGACGACCTGGCAGGGCGATCCGTTCGCGCAGCTGGACGAGGTCCTGGGCCGGTATGCGCTTCCGCCGGCGGCGGAGGATGTCCTGAGCTCCGGTCTGCTCGGCTACCTGGCCTACGACCTCAAGGACCACCTCGAGGCCCTGCCGCGCACGAGCCTCGACCGGTGGCAGCTGCCGTCGATGCTGCTGCACGCGCCGTCGGTCCTGCTCGTGCAGGCGCGGCGGACGGGCGCGACTCGTCTGATCACCGTCGCTCCGTCCGGCCACGACGCGGCCGCGGCACGGTCGCGCTTCCTCGACCAGCTCGCCCGGCCGGCGCCGCCCGCGGCCGGTTCCGGTCCGCTGGGCAGCGGTGAACCGGTCGCGCGCACCAGCGAACGCGAGTACGTCGCGGCGGTCGCGCGCATCCGCGAGCGGATCGCCGCGGGCGATGTCTACCAGGTCAACTATGCCCAGCGCTTCGAGGCACCCTTCGCCGCGCGACCGTTCGACCTCCTGCGCGCCCTGCACGCGGCGAACCCGGCGCCGTTCTTCGCCTTCGTCCAGGGCGGCGATCACCAGGTGATCTCGACCTCGCCCGAGCGCTTCCTCCGCCGCCGGGGGGCGCGCGTCGAGAGCCGTCCGATCAAGGGCACCCGGCCGCGCGGCGGGACCGAGGCCGGGGACGCGGCCCTGCGCGAGGAACTGCTCGCCAGCGAGAAGGACGCGGCCGAGCTGGTCATGATCGTCGACCTCGTCCGCAACGACCTCGGGCGGGTCTGTCGGCCCGGGACGGTGCGCGTCGAGGAGCACCGGCAGCTGCTGTCCTACCGCAACGTGCACCACCTCGTGTCGACCATCACCGGTGAGCTCGCCCACGGCGCGACGACGGTGGATCTGCTGCGGGCGACGTTCCCCGCCGGCTCGATCACCGGCTGCCCCAAGATCCGCGCCATGGAGATCATCGACGAGCTTGAGACCGACCGTCGCCACGTCTACTGCGGGAGCATCGGCTACCTCGGCTTCGACGGCACCGCCGACCTGTCGGTGGCGATCCGCACGGCGACCGTGGCCGGCGGCCAGGTGACCTGGAGCGTCGGCGGCGGGGTCGTCCACGACAGCGACCCGCGGGCCGAGTACAAGGAGAGCCTCGACAAGGGGCAGACGCTGGCGACGATCTGCGCCGCGTCATGCGGCGAGGGGGCCCCCACGCGTGTCTGCTGGCACGGCGGGCGTCTGGTGCCGCACCGCGAGGCGACCGTGCCGGTCGACGACCTCGGCCTGCGGCGGGGGTACGGCCTCTTCGAGACCCTGCGTGCGGACGACGGTCGCGCGCCGCTGCTGGCCGACCACGTCGCCCGCTTCGAGGCCTCGTGGCGGGCGCTGATGCCGAGCCGTCCGCCTGATCTGACCTGGGAGGAGATCATCGCCAGGGTCCTCGCCGCCAACGGCCTGGACCGTCGCACCGCCCTGATGCGGCTGGTGGCGACCCGCGGCACGCGCGACGCGCCGCCATGGGACCACTCGGTGACCGTCATGGCCGAGCCCTACACGCACCGGCTGCGGCTCTTCGGGGTCGACGCCCTGCATCTGGCGACCTATCCGGATGCGCGGCAGAACCCGCTCGCCGCGCACAAGACGCTGAGCTACATCTACTACGACCAGGCCGGGGCCTGGGCGCGGGCGCAGGGGTGCCAGGAGGCGCTGATCCTCAACCCGGACGGGACGATCTCGGAGGGCCACAGCAGCGGCCTGCTGGTCATCGACGGACCGCGCGTGATCCGGCCGGCGTCGCCGGCGGCCCTGCCGAGCGTGATGGCGGCCGCGGTGTGCCGCCAGCTGGGGGCCTGGGGCTTCACGGTGGAGGTCGCACCTGTCCGCCCCGAGGACCTGCCCCGCGCCGAGCTCGTCCTGGCCACCAGCGCGATGATGGGCGCGGTGCCGGTGGGGTCGGTGGACGGGGCGCCGTGCCGCACCGACAGCGATCTCTGGCGCCGGCTCAACGACGCGATCCTGCCGGGCTGGGACCGCGAGTTCGAGGACCGAGGAGAGCGACGATGACCGCGAGCATCACCACTCACCGCGTGCGCACCTGGAGCGAGTTCGTCGCCCTGGTCGAGTCGCCGTCCCTCGATGGATGGGCCTTCCGCGGCCAGCGCGACTCGGCCTGGCCGCTGGAGTGCCGGCTGTCGCGGTACTTCCGGCAGTTCGTCGGCGACCGCGAGGTCTGGATCGAGCAGGAGCAGCGCGGCATCCGCATCTTCCGCCGCAAGGCGCACCACTTCCTCGACGAGGCGGACGAGCTGAGCGACACCTTCCGGTGCCTGGCCGTGATGCAGCACCACGGCGCGCCGACACGGCTGCTGGACTTCACGAAATCGCCCTACGTGGCATGTTTCTTCGCGCTGGAGCGTGCCGAGGGCGAGGCCGCCGTCTGGGCCATCAACACGCCCGAGCTGCTCGAGGTGGGCCCGGCCCTCGCGCCCGGGCTGACGCGCGACCGCGTCCACCCCCAGCGCGACGGCAACCTCGAGCGCTACTTCCTCAGCGGCGAGCACTGCATCGTCTGGGCGGGCGAGCCCTACGAGATGAACCGGCGGCTGATCGCCCAGTCCGGGACCTTCGTCGTGCCGGGCGTGATCGACCGGCCGGTCGAGACCATCCTGGCCGAGGCGTACCCCGAGCCTGCCCGGCTCCTGCGCAAGATCGTCCTCGACGCTCCGGGGGTGCGCACGGACGCGATGCGGGCGCTCTATCGCATGAACATCACCAATGCGACGCTCTTTCCGGACCTCGACGGACTGGCGCGGAGCATCGCGCTGGAGCTGGAGATGCGCTGGCGGGCGCAGGGGGGACGCCGGTGAGCGCACGGCTCGCGTCCGGACGTCCCCCGGTGCCGATCAGTCGTCCGGATACAGGGCGTTCCACCAGCCGTCGCGCCCCTTGAGGTAGCGCGCGAAGAACGCCAGGATCGTGTCGTTCCAGACGATGCGCTGATCGTGGTCGAGGATCCAGTGATCCTGCCCCTGGATCTGCACGTACTCCACCTCGCGGCCGAGCAGCTGCAACGCGGTGAAGAGCTGGTCGCTCTCGCCGACGGGCACGTTGGTGTCGCTGTCCCCGTGCACCAGCAGCAGCGGCGTGGTGATCCGGTCGGCCTGGAAGAGCGCGCTCTGCTCGACGTAGAGGTCGCGGTCGGTCCAGGGGAACGCGTTCGCCAGGGCGCGAGCGCCATAGGCGTAGCCCCAGAGGCCCTCGCCCCAGTAGCTGGAGATCGAGGAGATGCCGGCGTGGCTCACCGCGGCGGCGAACAGATCGGTCTTGGTGATCACGTTCATGGTGAGGAAGCCGCCGTAGCTGGCCCCGATGCAGCCGACCCGCTCGGGATCGGCCGACGGGTGCGCCTCGAGGAAGGCCCGCGTCGATTCGATGACCTCCCAGGCCGTGCGCTCGCCCCAGTCGTTGACGTGCCGGGCGGCGAACTCCTGGCCGTAGCCGGTCGCCCCGCTGGGCTGCGGGACGTACACGATGTAGTCCTGGCCGGCCCAGACGTTCTTGGGATAGCGCCCGCCGAAGTCGACGGTCACCGGCGAGGTGCCGCCGTAGTAGTAGACGATGACGGGGTACCGCTCGTCCGGATCGTGGTCGACCGGCCAGTAGATGCGGCCGTCGAGCTCCTCGCCGTCCGGTAACGGCGCCTTCCAGTAGGTGACCTCGCCGAACGCGACGTCCTGCCACGCGTCGGCTCCCGGGTCGTGCAGCAGCCGGGCCCGGTTGGTCGCGAGGTCGACGGTGAAGACCTGGTTCGGGGTGGTCACGCTCGTGCCCCGGGCGACGGCCGACCGGCCATGGCGCGCGAGGTCGAACTGATCGGTGTACTCGACGCCGGTGGCCACCCGTTCCCAGGCCCCGGTGCCGGGGTCGGTGCGGTGGACGGTGCGGAACTGCGTGTCCGTGCAGAGGGCGTAGATCAGGCCGTCGTCGCGGGACCACCACATGCTGGCCACGTCGGGGCGAAGATCGCGGCTGATCCAGCGCGCGTCGCCGGATTCCCGGTCCAGGAGGTAGAGCTGTCCGCCGTAGTCGTTGGCCTGCACGCCGTCCGGCAGATCGCGGCCCAGACCCTCGAACGCCGACGGCGAGCCGCGGAGCAGCAGCGTGTCCGGATCCGGGCCGTAGGCCGCATCGCCGATCCAGCGCTCGGCCAGCAGCCGCTCGGCCGAGAGGTCGTCGAGGTCGAGCTCCCAGAGCTCGCTGGAGAAATAGGGGCGGCCGCCGGCCAGGTCCTGCTCCTCGAGGAAGAACAGCAGGCGGTCGCTCTGCGGAGAGATCGACCAGCTCGATGGCGAGATCGGACCGGCGGTCAGCCGGCGATGCACGCCGCCGGGCACGGCGACCATGCCGAGGTAGCTGCGGTCGCGGTGCCAGGGCTGGCGGTCGGCGGGGTTCTTCACCCGCTTGACCTTGCGCTCGTCCTTCTCCGCCTCGACGCGCACCTGGTAGACGAGGAACTCGCCGCTGGGCGCCCACTCGTGGCGGCCGAGGTCCTCGAGGCCACGGGCGAGCGCCGTGCTCGTGCCGCGGTCGAGGTCGTGCAGCCAGATGTCGGCGACGTCGTCGTCGCGCAGGACGTAGCTGAGCCTCCGGCCGTCCGGTGCCCAGGCCACGTCGCGGGCCTCGAGGCCGCGCCACGTGGTCACCAGGTCGCCGCTGGCGGCGTCGCGGATCTCGAGCCACCGCTCACGGTCGCCACCGCCGGGACGCGCGGCGACCTCCAGGGCGACCAGCGTGCCATCCGGCGAGATCAGTGCCTGCTGGACGCGTGGGGCATCGAGCACCAGGTGGATGTCCGTCGGGCGGCGCGGATCGACGCCGGCGGCCAGCGCCGCGTCGGGCACGTCGTCGGCCAGGGCGAGGGAGAGCGCGAGCTCGCCGTCGTCGCCCCCGGCGGCGACGACCGCGCGCACCACCAGCCGGTGTACGCCGATGGGCAGCTCGAGGGTGCCCTCGTGTCCGGAGTCCGCGTCGCTCAGCTCGACCGCGTCGGCCCCGAGCCAGGCGTGCAGCATGGTCTCGTCGGGGGCGTCGAGCGCGAGGGTGGCCTCCTGCCAGCGGTCGCTGCGCAGGTAGATAGCCAGCCAGTGCTCGCGGGCGGTCTGGTCGTCGCTCGCGAGGTCGAGAGGGGTCCTGGTCGCGCGCCACGTGCGGTCGCCGGCGGGTGTGGGGACCGTCTCGCCCGCGTGCGGCCGGATCAGGGCCAGGTCGAGCGCGGGCCGCTCCAGCAGGTCGTCGAGCGAGGCGCCGTGGGACTCCGCGTCGTGGAACGCGGGCTTGGGCAGCGGAAGCGGCGCGAGGGTCAACACTCGCTCGGGGGTCAGCGTTCCGGCGAGCGCCGGGACGGCGAGGGTGGCGACGAGGCCGAGGGTCAGGATGCGGCGGCGCATGGGATCTCCCGGGTGCGGGTGAGCGGATGCGGCGATTCGCCCTCCATTATGGCACGCGGTCGGTGGGCGTCCAGGAGCGGATGCGCGGATCACCCGGCCTCGACGGCGGCGGCGATCACCGCGGCGGCGCGGTCGACGTCCGTTCCGGTGGTCGTCCGACCGACGGACAGGCGCACCGTGCCCGTGGCGACGTCCAGCGGCACGTCCATGGCGGTGAGCACGCTGGAGACCGCGATGCCGTCGGCGTGGCAGGCGGCCCCCGGCGAGGCCGCCACCTGGTCGCCCAGCGCCGCCAGCAGGTCGGCCGCCCGCACGCCGGGCAGGGCCACGCTCAGGGTGTTGGGCAGGCCGCGTTCCGGATCGCCGTGCACGACGAGGTCGCCGAACCGTTCGCCGAGACGCGCACGCAGGCGATCGCGCATGGCGCGGGCGTGGGCCACGCGGTCGTCCAGCTCGGCGCGGGCCAGGCGCGCGGCCGCGCCCAGGCCGACGATTGCCAGGACGTTCTCGGTGCCGGCCCGGCGCCCCCGCTCGTGGCCGGCCCCGTGGATCAGGCGCGGGATCTCGTGGCCGCGCCGGACGTAGAGCGCGCCGATGCCCTTCGGGCCGTACAGCTTGTGCGCGGCCACCGTCAGCAGATCGACCCCGAGCGTCTCGACGTCCACCGGCACCTTGCCGACCGACTGCGCCGCGTCGGTGTGGAGCCAGGCGCCACGGTCGCGGCACAGCTCGGCGAGCTCGGCGATGGGCTGGATGGTGCCGACCTCGTTGTTGGCGTGCATGACGCTGACCAGCGCGGTGCCGGGGCCGATGGCGTCGGCCGCGGCCGCGAGGTCGAGGCGGCCGGCGGGGTCGACGCCCAGGACGGTCAGCGGCGTGCCCTGACGCTCCAGGACCCGGCAGGGCTCGAGCACGGCGGGATGCTCGACCGCGCTGGTGACCACGCCGCGGCGGCCCGGCGCGCGAGCGGCGACCACCCCGAAGACGGCCATGTTGTCGGCCTCGCTGCCGCCGCTGGTGAAGACGATCTCGTCGGGCGTGGCGCCGATCAGGCGGGCCACCTCGGCGCGCGCCTCGTCGACCGCGGCGCGCGCCCGGCGGCCGAGCGCGTGCGAGCTCGACGGGTTGCCGAAGTGATCGCGCAGGAAGGGCTCCATGGCGTCGGCGACTTCTGGCGCGACGGGGGTGGTCGCGTTGTGGTCGAGGTAGATCGGCTCGGTCGTCATGACGGCTCCCGGAGGTCTGCAGTTGGCGGGTCGATCCCCATGATCGTCTCGCCGGCGCGGCTCGGCCAGGCCGTACGGGGGTTGCCACGACGGCCGCGACAGGCCATTGTTTGGCGTCATGTCGACCAGGATCTGGAAACGTGCGCTCCTGTACCTCGAGCGCCTCAGGCGCGAGATCGCCTACGACGACTGCATGGGCATGGCGGCGCAGATCGCCTACTACATGCTGCTGTCGGTGATCCCGTTCTTCATCTTCGTGCTCTCGATCATCAGCCGGCTGTCCGTCGGCGAGGCCCTCGCTCCCCTCCTGCTCGACGCCCTGCGGGAGCAGATGCCCCTCGAGGCGGCGAACTTCATCGTCGACATCGTCCTGCGCGTGCTGCCGACCCAGAGCAGCGAGACGACGGTCGTCTCGTTCGTGATCGCGCTCTGGGGCTCCAGCATGGCCATCGGGGCGCTCATCACCACGATCAACCGGGCCTACAACCTCCGGCCCCGCCGCAACATCGTGGTCCAGAAGCTGCTGTCGATCCTGCTGGTGCTGGTGCTGTCGGCGGTGCTGATGGTCGCGCTCCTGATCCTGCTCTTCGGGCCCCAGGTCACCCAGGAGACCTTCGAGTTCCTCGGCCTCGCCAGCGAGACCAACACCTTCTGGACCTCGATGCGCCTGCCGCTGGCCACCCTGCTGGCGTTCTCGGCGCTGTGCATCCTGTACTACTACGCGCCCGAGGCGAGGCAGCGGTTCGTGCACATCCTGCCCGGCGCGGTCACCGCCACGCTGCTCTGGCTGGTGGCGAGCGCGGGCTTCCGCCTGTTCGTGCGCAACTTCGGCAACTACAATGCGACCTACGGGTCGCTCGCGGCCGTGGTGATCCTCCTGGCGTTCTTCTGGCTGACCGGCTTCATCTTCCTGCTCGGCGCGGAGATCAACGCGCTGATGAAGCGGCTCGAGGTGGAGGAGGGGCGCAGCCTCTTCCGCCCTCTGCGGTGACGCGACGATCGGTCACGGTCCCGGGAGATCCGGCGCAACCGCCCGGTCGAACGACGGTTTAGCGCATTGGCAGATTCTTTACCGCCCTTGAATCCCCACGGCGAACCTGGTATCATCAGGGGTCCAGAGCCCCTTCCAGGACGTGTCCGCATGCCGTCCGGGATTCACCCCACCGTCCCGGGCGGAGATCGTGGACCGAAGAGGAGCGTGTATGGGTCGGCCATCGAGGATGATCGCCGCGACCGTGGTGCTGCTCGCCGCGTGGGTCGCGGCGGCCGCTGCCGCGCACATCGACGCCGAGCTGAAGCGCATCATCCAGGACAAGTCCCGGGCCGAGATCATCCCCGTGCTCATGGTGTTCCCCGAGCAGGCGGACATCGACGACCTCGAGGTCATGCTCGACGGGGCCACGCCCACCAAGCGTCGCAAGTCCGCCATCGCGGCGCTCAAGCGCAAGGCCCGCAAGGCCCAGGCCGACGCCTGGGAGATCCTCGACGACCCCGACCTGCCGGGCGTGCTGCTCTATGCCGACATGCTGTACTTCAGCAACGCCATCGCCTTCGGCGGTGACCGCGAGGTCATCCTGGCCGTGGCCGAGGCGGGAGACGGCGACGACAAGAGCGCCGACCAGGCGATCCTCTTCTACGACAAGGACATCGACCTCATCAACGACGCGATCCCGCCGGCGGGAGACGGGCTGAAGTCGGCACGGGCGGACACGACCTGGAACCTGGGCTACGTGGGCGTGCCGGAGGTCTGGAACGACCTCGGCGTGACCGGCGCGGGGATCCTCGTCGGGCACCTGGACACCGGTGTGGACCTCGGCCACCCCGACCTGCGCCACCGCATCGCCGTCAATCCGGGCGAGATCGCCGGCAACGGCGTCGATGACGATGGTAACGGCCTGATCGACGACGTCCACGGCTGGGACTTCGGCGATGGCGACGCCGACCCGAGCGACGACGCGTCGGTGAACGCGGGCCACGGCACGCACACCGCGGGCACCGTGGTCGGCGACGGCTCGGCGGGCGTGCAGACCGGCGTCGCGCCCGGGGCGAGCCTGCTGCCGGTGAAGATCTTCACCTCGGCGGGCACCAGCAGCCTCGGCCGCATCTGGGCCGGGCAGCAGTACTGCATCGAGCGAGGCTGCCGCATCATCACCATGTCCGTGGGCATCAAGGGCGAGATCCCATCGGCCTACCTGCGCAACGATCGCTACAACGCCGCGGCCATGCGCGCGGCCGGCGTCGTCGTGTTCAACAGCGCCGGCAACGAGCACGACGTCTACGACCCGCCCATCGAGCTGGGCATGACCGCCCGGATCCCCGCGCCCTGGAGCGCTCACGACGTGCCGCGGTCGAGCACCGGCGGCATCATCACCGTCGGCGCGACCGGCTACCAGACCGACGAGCCGTACGAGCTGAGCAGCCGCGGCCCGGCGGCCTGGGATCAGGTCGATCCCTGGCACGACTGGCCGTACATGCCGGGGCCGGGCCTGATCAAGCCGGACGTGGTGGCCCCCGGCGCGAACATCCGCTCGACGCTGCCCCTGCCGCTGCTCTACAGCGGGGAGACCTGGTCGGGGACGTCCATGTCCACGCCGCTGGTGGCGGGCGTGGCGGCGCTCATGCTCGAGAAGAACCCCACGCTCTCGCCCGCGGGCGTCGACAGCCTGCTCGAGCTGACCGCCCGCGATCTGGGACCGGCCGGCAAGGACAACGTCCACGGCGCCGGTCTGATCGACGCCCACGCCGCGGTGTCCGCGGTTCCGGCCGATTTCCTGCCCAACCTGTCGACCGTCGATTTCCTGCCCGATCCGCTGGGCAACGGGACCCTCGATCGCGGCGAACTGGCCGAGGTCGCGTTCGATGTCCACAACGCCGGCTACGTGCGGGCCGAGGGCGTCATCGGTCGGCTGAGCGTCGAGTCGAACCCGCACGTCGGCGTGATCGATGGCACGGCCGCCTTCCCCGACATCAACGCCGGCTCCTGGGGCGCCAACGTGCTCGACCCGTTCCAGATCGCGGTCTCGCCGCTGGCCCCGCACGGCGAACGGTTCACCATGCGGCTCGCGCTGTCGACCGCCGACGGATTCGAGCGGGTGTTCGACGTCGAGAGCTACCTCGGCCTGCCCGAGTACCGGACGCACGACCAGGGCGACGTCTACCTCTCGGTCACCGCCCGGGGCAGCCTGGGCTACCTCACCGACGCCCGCCAGGTGGGGCAGGGCATGGGGAGCTTCGGTGCGCCGAGCGCCCTGTTCGTCAGCTCGCTCTGGGCCGGCGGCGGACCGGACTACGTCTGCAACAACGACCTGACCGCCAGCGGCGCCGACCCGGCCGACTGGACGGCGCGCCGGGATCCGACCGGTCACGTGCGTGTCCAGCAGCAGGACGAGGACGAGCAGATCTTCACCATGGCGTTCACCGACAGCGCCCATGCGCAGCCGCGCGGCATCACGGTCGGCCTGACGTCGTGCGCGTGGGCGGATCCGGCGCTCGCGGACGTCGTCAAGCTCGACTACGTCATCAGCAACGACGGCCCGCACCACTTCGCCGGCTACCACGCCGGACTCTTCGTCGACTGGGACGTGATCGATTCGCTCGGCAACGTCGGTGGCACCGATCCGTCGCGGCAGGCGGTCTGGGTCGGGATGCCCGACGGGCCGGTCTACGGGATGGCGGCCATCGGCGACACGCCGGTGGCCAACGTCACGGTGATCGACAACGTCGAGTACGTCTACCCGGTCAGCCACGTGATCGACACGCACAAGTACCAGTTCCTCAACGGCACGCTCCATGCGCCGGCCATCGACGAGCCGACGGACGTGTCGTCGCTGGTCTCGGTGGGGCCGCTGGAGCTCGATCCCGGCGATCAGATCCGCGTGACCTTCCTGGTCGGATACGGCGACGACGTCGACGCGTTCCTCGCCGCCATCGACGCCGCGGCCGAGACCGGCGAGGTCACCTCGGCGCCGCGGGCGACGCCGAGCGTCTCGCCGCTGACCCTGGGCCAGAACGCGCCCAATCCGTTCAACCCGGTCACCGAGATCCGCTTCGCCCTGCCGCGCAGCGGACCGGTCGACCTGGCGATCTACGATCTGGCCGGCCGGCGCGTGCGCACGCTCGTGGCCGAGGCCATGGCCGCCGGCGAGCACGTGGTGCGCTGGAACGGACGGACCGACGGCGGCGACCAGGCCGCGTCCGGCATGTACGTCTACCGCCTGATCACCGAGCAGGGTCAGCGTGCGCGCAAGATGATGCTCGTCAAGTGACGGCGATCCCGCTGGCGACGATCCTCTGGTGCGTCGCGGGTCTGCTGGGCCAGCCGACCGGCGACGCCGCGCGCGAGCGCGCCATCGCGCGGAACCTCGACGTTCCCGGCATCTTCTCCGTGGCCGAGATCGACAGCCTGCTCGCCGCCGAGCAGGGCCTGCCGACCGCCCGGCGCGTCGGGGACTGGGCCTGGCGACTGGCCTCCGCCGGCGGGACCTCGTACCGCTTCGGCCTCGCCGAGGGCGGCTACGTCGCCGACGGCCGCCTCGCGCCCGGGACCCGGCACGACTGCATCTCCCTGGTCTACCGCACGACCGAGCTGGCGCGGGCCACGTCGGCGCGCGACGCGCTCGCGGTCGCCCTCGCGCACCGGTTCGCCGGGGCGCCGGCCGAGTCGGTGGTCGGCCCCGACGGCCGGGTCGACTACGACCGCCCCGAGCACCTCGATTACTCCGTGGACATGATCCGCAGCGGCCACTGGGGCCGGGACGTGACCGCGCGCCTGACCGGCGCCCGCCCCGACACGGTCGGCAGCGCGCGCTACGCGCCCGGATCGGTGACCGTGGTTCCGCAGGCGGCGCTGCGACCGGGTGAACTGCGTCACGGTGATGTCGTCTGGTTCGTGCTCGCGCCCGACGACGTGCGCGCGGCGGCCCTGCGCCGCGACCACGGCCTGATGATCGGCCATGCGGGGATCGTCGCCGTCGCGGACGGCGAGGTCTGGCTGGTGCACGCGGCGAGCCGGCCGTTGCCCGGCGAGTACGTGACGGCCGGCGTGGTCAAGGTGCCGCTGACGACCTACCTCGAGCGGGTCGAGCGATACACGGCCATCGTGGTCACCCGCCTCGACGACCGCTGAGCGCGGCGCTCAGTTCTCTTCCTCTTCCTCGGGCTCGGGCGGGATCAGCACCACGCTCACCGTGTCGGCGAGGCTCTCCTCGCCGGCGCGGACGGTGGCCACGATGCTCGTCGTGGTGGTGTCGTCGACCGCCGCGGCGTTCCAGCTCACCTGCCAGCCGGTCAGGGCCTCGGTCGTGGTCATCACCGTATCGGCGACCGTCACCTCGACCGACTCGAGGGGATCGGCCGTGAGGTCCTGCGTGGCCGTGCCGCGGATGGTCACCGGCGCGCCGGTGGCCACCGTGTCGCCCTCGGCGGGGCTCGTGATGGCGATGCCGAGCTGCGTGATGGTCACCTCGATCCACGACACCCCCTGGATCTCGTCGCCGCTCTCGGTGTCCGCGGCCGTCGCCCGCGCGCCGAGCAGCCAGGGCGTGTCGACGGCGAACTCGTCCGGGACGGTCCAGGTCGTCGACCAGAGCGTGTCGGCCGGCAGATCCTGCCAGCCCTCGCCGACGTTCACCTCGATGCCGGTCACCGTGTAGCCCGCGTCCAGACCGGTGACGTGACCGGAGACGTCGACGGTGCTGCCGCCACGGACGGGGTCGCCAGCGACGGGCGTGTCGAACGCCACGTCGAGGGTCGCCGCGCTCAGCAGGACCTCCTGGGCCAGGATCGGGGAGACGAACCAGTGGTTGCGGAACTGGGCGTAGATGGTCTGCGGGCCGGGCTCGTCGCCCAGCACGAGGCCGAGACTGTCGGCGTACGCCTGCCAGGGCGCGCCCTCGAAACCGACCGAGGTGCTCAGCCGCATCTCGGTGGCCACGGCGCTGGGCTCGACGCCGACGGTGCGCCCCTCGACGATGCCGGACTCGGGCAGCACGAGGTCGAAGGAGGCCCCGGAGAGGTCGTCGCCCCGCAGCTCGATCGGCTCGGGGACGGTGTCGAAGCCGAACTCCGTGAGGTACTCGACCCAGAGCTCCTGCGGCCCCGGCGTATCCCGGAGCGGGATCCCGAGGAACTCGCCGGCGCCGGGCCGCCAGCTCGCGGCCGCGAGGGCGGCCTCGCTGGTCGCGAAGCGCACGCTGTCCATGCCGGCGCCCTCGCCGAGCAGGGAGACGTCGACGACCGGGGCGGCGACGGTGTTGCCTCCACCGAGCTTGCCGAAGCCGGTGGCCAGGTTGATGGTCACCGGGACCGAGCCCGTGTCGCTCACCCAGAGGGTGTCCGGCTCGTCGATCAGGCCGACGCGGGCGTAGAGGTCGCGGGTGGGCAGGACGTTGTCGGCGCCCTCGACGCGCGCGGCGAGGATCCGGTAGTCCTCGAACGTGGCCTCGTCGTCGACCACCGCGACGGTGCGCGCGGCCGCGAAGGTCTCCAGCGTGTCGAGCTGCACGACGTCGCCCGTCGTGGCCCCGACCACGACGTCGTGGACGGCCGAGCGGATCTGGATGCCGCTCTCGAGCCGCTGCTGTCCGGGGATCGCGATCACCGGCGGCACGAACACGGTGGCGGTGACGACCTGGCTGTTCTGGGCGGCCCGCCCGGACCCGTCCTCGGCGCGCAGTCGGTACTGGTTCTCGGTGTTGCCCCGCGGCGAGGTGTCGATGTAGCTGGTCACGTCGGCCGCCACGGTGTCGATGTCGCTGGGCTGGCCGGCGACGATGGACTCGATGACGATCTGCGCGATGGCCGGCCCCTCCGGCACGGTCCACTCGAGCGTGACCCAGCCATCGGCGTGGACGGCGCCGAGTCCGAAGGGGTCGGTGCTCTCCGGATTGCGCGGGTCGAGCGGATTGACGTAGCGCGGCTCCTCGGGGCTCTCGCAGCCGAAGAGGATGGCGAGGCCGACCATGACCATCAGGCCGATCAGCGGGCCGCGGCGGAGAAGGTTGGGCGTCATCGCGTCATTGCTCCTGGTCACGCATGGGGACTCCGCCGGCCCGATGGCGGGCGGTCCGTCCTAGAACTCGATGGTCACCGCGGCGTGCACGCCGTCCAGTGGCGCGGGCATGTCCGCGCGCATCGCCGACGGCGGCACCGGGCCCGCGCCCACGTCGACGGTCGGGGTCAGCAGCCAGGCGTCGAGGATGCTCAGGGCCCAGGCTCCGCCGGCGATCATCAGGCCGAGATCGCGCAGATCGGCCATGTCCCGGGCGTTCTGGTAGGCGGTGGCCGCCTCGTTGCGCCAGAAGGTGACGTCCGGGGCGGCGACCGCCTGCTCGTAGTTGCGGATGGCGTTGGTGTATTCGTCCTGCTCGTTGGAGCGGGCGAGTTCGCCGCCGAGGGCGGTGATCAGGCCGACGCTCTCGCCGAGGAAGTAGGCCCAGCCGCGCAGGTCCGCGCCGGCGTACCACTGCCCGAGACCGGCGTACATGAGGCTGCCCGTGACCGCCCGGCTGCGGCGCAGGGGGAGCGGTCGCAGACGCACGTGCTGGATGGCCGTGGGGTCGGCGACGACGAGGTCCTGGGTGAGGTCCTCGTGGGCGTGGGCCCGGCAGCGGACCACGTGCGTGCCGACGGGCAGGTCCAGCGGCGCCAGCGGCAGCGAACCGAGGTGCTGGCCGTCGATGGACACCTCGGCGCCGGCCGGCCCGGTCAGGTGGACGGTGGCGGCATCGGCACGTCCGGCGGCGATCAGCACGAGGCTCAGGGCAGCCGGGACGACCGTGGTCAGCAGGCGGCGGGGGCGTGTCATCGTGTGCGACATCCGGGGGTGGAGGTGTCCGATGCGGGCGGCGAACGATCGATCCACGCAAGTATAGAGGAATCGCCGCGCCCGCGAAAGCGCCGACGTGGGTCAGTCGCGATGGTAGGGCGAGCCGCGCAAGATGCTGAAGCCCCGGTAGATCTGCTCCAGGAGCAGGATGCGGGCGAGCTCGTGCGGGAAGGTCAGGCGGGACAGGCTCAGGAGCTGGTCGGCCCGGTCGCGCACGGCATCGGACAGGCCGTCGGCCCCGCCGATCAGGAAGGCGATGGAGCCGTGGTCGCCGAGGACGCGGGCGAGTTCGCGGCTGGTGAGCTGGTCGCCGCGCTCGTCCAGGGCGATCACCCGCTCGTGGCCACCCGGGGGTGCGAGCTGGTCGAGCATCCGCCGGCCCTCGCGCCCGGGGTCCTGATCCCGGAGCTCGACCTCGCGCAGGGTCGTCGACGAGCGCAGCCGGCGCCGGTAGTCGTCGGCCAGCGCGATCAGGCGACGGTCCTTCAGCTTTCCGACGGCGAGCACGCGGATCACGACCGACCTCCGCGACGACCATAGCGGCGGCCGGGCGTCGGCACAAGCGACGGCAGGCCGGGCGTCGAGAAAGGGCCTTGCCCTCGCCGGCGGGAATCGCTGTAATGATTCCTGGAAACCCACGACGATCCGGGAGCAGGCAAGTCTCATGACACCCGATGCCGCCATGTCCCTCGGCCCAGCCGTCTCGCACCAGCTGCTGCACCTCGCCGTGGCGGTCGTCTCGGCGATGCTGGGCGCCTGGCTGCTCGTGCTGGCGGTCGCCCTCTGGCGGCGGCGAAGCCGCGGCGAGCGTGCGGAGCCTTACGGCGGACCGGAGCGTCCGCCGTCGCGCCAGTCCGTGCCGACCGGTGCGCTCGTTCCCGTGCTCGTGATCCTGCCGACCGCCGCCACGCTGCGTCAGCTCTGGCCGCATCCGGGTCTGCGGTGGCCTGCGCTGGTGGTGCTGGTGGCATCGCTGCTGCTGGCCGCGGCCGGCCACTGGCTCGCCCGACGCGAGGTCGACCCGTGATCGCCGCCTCCGTTGCCGCCGCGTTCTGGACCCTGCTTATGGCCGCTCTGCTGCTCGGCTGGCCGTGGCTGCTCGCCCTGGCAGCGGGGCGCCGGCCGGCCTGGTTCCGGTCCCTGGAGCCGCCCGGACGGCACGAGCTCGCCCGGGCCTGGGACCGCCTCGATCGGCCCCGCTGGCGGGAGGTCGGTGGCTGGAGCGCCCTGGTGACCCTGGCCGGCATCCTGCCCGTGGCCCCCGGCGGGGTGGCGGCCGACCTCGATGCCGGGCTCCTGTGGGCCGCGGTCCTGGCGGTCGCGATCTGGTGCGCGTGCCCGGCCCCACCGGTGGACGGCGCCCGGCTGGGCGCGGCGGCGCTCGCGCTGGTGGGCGCGTCGGTGCCGGTGGTCGTGCGGGTGGCGAGCCTCGACCTGACCGACGTCGTGGTGGCCCAGCAGGGGGGAGCGGGCAACTGGTTCCTGATCCGGGAGCCCTTCCTGGTCGTCTCCGCGCTGGTGTTCCTGGTCACGACCGCCGCGGTGTGGTCGCGGACGACGCCCAGGTCGGCCGGTACGTTGCTGGCGACGACGGTGCGGCTGGGCTTGCCGCTGGTCGCCGCCGGGGGATTCGCGATCCTCTTCCTCGGCGGCTGGTGGGCCTTCGTGCCGTTCCTCGACGGGGCGCCCTGGCTGAACAGCCTGGTCAAGACGCTGGTCGTCTATGGCGTGCTGCTCTGGCTGCGGGGACGGACGACACGGGCCGACCTCGCGCTGCGCTGGATGCCGCTGGTCGGTGTGGTGGCCGCGCTGGGCAGCCTCGCGTGGCTCGTGATCGGCGGGGGGGCGCGATGACGCTGACGATCTGGAGCGTGCTCGTGACGGTGGCGATCACCGGCCTGCTGGTGGCCGCCCTGACGGGGAGGGCGGAACGCATGCGCGCCGGGACGATCACGCTCTCGCTGTCGGTCGCGGTGCTGTTGCTGGTGCTGGGCGCCGACGTGATCGCGGCCGCCTGGGCGCTCCTCGCGCTGCCGCTGGCGAGCCGGCGCGTCGACGCGGGGCCGCCGGCGGCAGCGCTCCCGCCGCGTCCGGTGCGCCTGCTGGCCGGCGTGATGGTCGCGATGCTGGTCAGCGCCCTGTATCTCCTCGCCCAGCGCATCGACTGGCTGGGCTTGCCCGCCGGGGCGTTCCGTGCCGGGACCGCCGACCTCGGCGGTCGTCTGCTGACCAGCGACGCCCTGGTGGCCGTCGGGCTCGCGCTGGCGTGGGTCGTCCTGGCCGCGCATCGTCGCCCGCAGGTCGCGAACGAGCCGGAGGGCCGGTCATGATGCCGCCGGGACTGGTCGCCTGGATCGTGCTGGCCGTGCTGCTGTTCGGAGGCGGGCTCCTGGCGATGACCGCCGGGCGCTGGCCGCGCCGTGATCCTGCGGCCGAACTGGCGATCCTGGCCGCGGGGGTCATCCTGGCCACGGCGTTCGTCCGCCACGAGGTCCTCGGGACCGGGGGGCTGACCGTGGCGCTGGTCACGTTCCTGGGCGGGGTCGTCCTGCTCCTCGCGTCCGGCCAGGGTGGCGACGGAGGCGAGCGATGATCCAGGTGATCGCCCTCGTCGTCGCCGGCCTCGCCGCCGCGGGCATCTGGTTGACCGACAGCTTCGCCCTGCTCGTGGCCTGCTGGGCGCTCGGATCGGTGGTGCACGCCGGCGTGGTGGCGGCGACCGGGACGCCGCGCGTGCGGTCGATCGCCCGCGAGGTCTTCCTCGGCGAGATGCTCGGGGGCTGGGTGCTGCTGATGAGCGGACTGAACCTCGTGCTCGTGACCGAGGCCGTCGACCTGGCGACGCCGGGCGCGGTGCCCCCAAGCTCCATCGATCTGGCGTGGTCGGGCCTGGGCCTGCTGATGGCCTGCACGGCCCGGCTGGGACTGCCACCGTTCGCACCCTGGCAGACGCGGCTCGCCGCCACGCCGCCGGCGGTGCGGGTGTTCCTGCACGCGGCGATCCACCCGGCCACCGCGCTGATGCTCTGGTGGCGGCTGGACGGCTGGCTCTTGCCCTGGCATCGCGACGTCGCGCTCTGGCTCGGGGCGGCCCTGGCGATCATCGCCGCCCTGGCGGCCGCGGGCGAGCGCCTGCCGCCGCGCCGGGCGGCTCTGATCAGCACCGGCTGCTGGGCGGGTCTGCTGGCCGTGGGGGCCCAGGGGGCGACGGCGCCGCTGCCGTCGATGGTCCTGGCGGCCATCGGCCTGGCCGGCCTGCACCTGGTCGCCGCGACCCCCCGCTGGCCGCGTGCCTGGCGGCGGGCCCTGCTGGTGGTGGGGCTGGCCGGCGTGGTCGCGGCCGCACCGGTCGCCATGGACGGACTGGCGCCGACGGCCAGCTGGCCCGGGCTAGCCCGGGCGGTGGTGCTGCTGGCCTCGGTCGCCCTCGGCGGGGTCGCCGCCCACTGGGTGCTCACGGTGGCGCCGGCCCGGGAAGCGGCCGAGACCCCGCGCCGGATGGCCTGGCCCGTCCTGCGGCCGCTCGCCCGCAAGAGTCGCGAGGCCGGTCCCATCCCCTGGCTGGCGGCGACCATCTCGCAGCGGCTGGCCGCCGGCGTGGCGGCGATCGACCGCATCGTGCTCGACGGCGTGGCCGAGGGCCTGGCGCTGCTGGGTCTGGGCACGGGCTGGCTGGTGGCCTGGTGCGACCGGCGTGGCATGGACGCGATCGAGCACGGCGCCGGCCATGCCGTCGGGCTCGTCGGGCGCCTCTCGCGGGCGCTGGTGATGGCCCCGCCGGCGCGCATGGTGCTGCTGCTCGGTCTGCTGACGCTGGTGTTGGCGATGCTCGGGCGGTCGGGATGACGGCCGCACCGGCGAAGGAGTGACGCCTTGGTTTCTGCGAGCAGCCTGACCTGGATCGTGTTCCTGCCCATGGGCGGGGCGCTGGCCGTCGCCCTGCTGCCGGCGGCCCGGCGCGAGGCGATCAAGACCGTGGCCCTCTGCACGGCCGCCCTGCCGGCCGTGCAGACCATCGTGCTGCTGCTGCGCCTGGATCCGCAGGACCTCAGCTTCCAGTTCATCGAGCATTTCACCTGGGCGCCGAGCCTGCAGTTCGAGTACTTCCTGGGCGTCGACGGACTCTCGCTCGCGCTGATGGCCATGACGACCATCATCACCTTCATGGCCTTGCTGTCGGCCTGGAGCGTCGAGGAGGGCGCCAAGGGGTTCTTCGCGCTCATCCTGCTGCTCGAGACCGGCATGCTCGGCGCGCTGGCCTCCCTGGACACGACCCTCCTGTGGCTCTTCTGGGAACTGGTGCTGGTGTCGATCTTCCTGCTGGTGGTGCTGTGGGGCGACGAGGAGAGCCGGCGTGCCGGCCAGCAGTACCTGCTGCTCTCGCAGGCCGGCGCCCTCGCGCTTTTGCTGGCGTTGCTGGCGATCCGCCAGCACACCGTCCATCCCATCGACGGCGGACCGACGGCGAGCCTCCCCCTGCAGCTCGACCTGGTCAACCACGACGTGTGGCTGGGCGCGACCGGGGTGCGGCGGTGGATCTTCGCCGGCATCGCCCTGGGCTGCGGCGTGCTCGTGCCCATCGTCCCGCTGCACGTCTGGCAGCCGCGCCTGCACCGCTCGACCCCGCTGGCGGTGCCGCTGCTGGCGACGGCGGTCGTGGCGAAGCTCGGCTTCTACGGCCTGCTGCGCCTGGCGCTGCCGATCCTCCCGGACGCGGCGGCGTGGGCGCGCCCGACGTTCGTCGTCCTGGGCGCCATCGCCTCCATCTACGGCGGCCTGGGCGCACTCGGACGGCGCGACCTGGCCGTGATCCTCGGGTACGGCAGCCTGAGCCTCTCGGGCCTGATCCTGGTGGGCATCTTCACGCTCACACGGGAGGGCATGCTCGGTGCCGGTCAGCTGCTCGTCACCCACGGCCTGGTCTACACGATGCTGTTCGCGGCGGCGGCCGGGTTGCGCGATCGCAAGGGGCACCTGGACCTCGAGCGCTGGGGAGGGCTGTTCCGCAAGGCGCCGATCCTGGCGACGCTGCTGACGCTGGCATTGCTCGCGGCGTGGGGGATGCCCGGTCTGGCCATCTACCCCGGCGTGGCGATGGTGCTCTCCGGGGCGATGGCGGTCGAGCCGCTGGCGGCGCTGGCCGCGGCGGCCGGACTGCTGCTGACCGCGGCCTGGAGCAGCCGGGTCGTCCTGCGCATCTGCCTCGGCGAGCCGTCGGCCGACCTGGGCGAGATCCCGGCCGCGCGGGGGCGGGAGCTCGGCGTGCTGGTGCCCCTGGCCGTCCTGTCGCTGATCCTGGGCACGATGCCCCGGGCGCTGGCCGATCTGCTGAACGTCCTGATGAACGACCTCGTGCGGGTCGTGGGAGGTTGACGTGGGAACGACGACCGCCATCGACGCGACCGTCCCGGGCCTCGGCGCCCTGGCGGGCGAGATGGTGCTCGCGATCACGGTCGTGGTCGGCCTGCTGGTCGGGCCGGCGCGGCCCCGGGCGGCACGGCTGGTGGCCACGGCGGGACTCGCGATCACCCTGGGCCTCGTGCTCGCCGGTGGTGACGGCCGGGACCCGCTCGGGCTCGGGCCCCATCTGACCTCCGATGCGGCGACCATCTCGGCGCGCCTGACCCTGCTCGTGCTGGGGCTGGTGACCGTGATGGCGCTGGCTCCCGGGCGGGGGGCGCGGGCGCCGCTGGTCGTGCTCTCGGCCCTCGGCCTGATCGTCGTCTCGGCCGCGGCGAGCCTGGTCGGGCTGCTGCTGGGCCTGGTCCTCGCCCTGCTCGCGGCGATCCGCCTCGGCCAGCAGGAGGTGGGGCCGCAGCGCGTGGGCGAGCCGGTCGCCTCGCTGCGGCTGACGGTCGCGGGTTTCGGCATCGTCGCCGTGGCGGGCATCCTCTGGTGCGGGCTCGGCGGAAGCATGGCCTGGTCGGAGGTGCGCGACGGGCTGGCGGCGCGGCCGGTCCTGCCGCCCATCGCCGTCCCGCTCATCCTGGGGCTGCTCCTGCTGGGGCTGCTGCTGGGCCTGCTCGCCCCGGCGCGGGTCGCACCGGCCCGCGGACCGGTCGCCGCGTGGCTCGTCGTCGGGCCCGTGGCGGCGCTGGCGGTCCTGCCGCACCATCTGCTGCTGCCCATGCCGCCGGTGCCGACCCTCGCTTCGGTGCCGCAGGTGATGCTCGTGCTCGGGGCGCTGCTGGCCATCGGGTCGCTGACCGCGGCGCTCGCACGCGGTGGCGCGCTCGTCGACCCGCCGGACGGCCAGACGCTGGCGCGGCGGCTGCAGACCGCCGCCCCGGGGCAGCTCGGTCTGGTCTGGCTCGGCATGGCCGTCCTGGTGCCGGACGATGCGTTGCGAGCGGCCACGACCGGGGCGCTCGTCCTCGCGATGGCGCATCTGGCGGCGGTGAGCCTGGCCACGGCCGCCGGCCGCGGCCTCGGCGATCGCCTCGCCCTGACCCTCCTGCTGCTGATCCTGGCGGGGGTCCCGCCACTGACGGGGTGGCGGCCGCGGTTCGGCCTGGTCGACGGCCTGCTCGCCGGCGAGGCGTATCTGGCCTGCGGACTGGCCGTGGTCGCGACGCTGCTCGGCTTCGTCGTCTACCTCCAGCCGCTGATCGGGCTGTGGCGCCGGCCCGCTGCGGCCTTCGCGCCATCGTCCGGGGCGACCGTCTTGCCGCTGGCCGGGCGCCTCGCGATCTGGGTCGTGCTCCTGCTCCTGCTCGGACTGGGCTTGCGCGGTCTGGTCGCCTGGCCGATGGTCGGCTGATCGCGGATGCGTCCGCGGCGACCGGGCTTATCGTGTCCGGCGGGCGCCGATCCGAAACCACGTCAGGAGTGTTCCGATGCCGTTTCCGCAGTCCTTCTATCGCTGGCGACCGCACCCCTGGCACGGTCTCGAGGTGGGGGAGGACCCGCCGGAGATCGTCACGGCCTACATCGAGATCACGCCATACGACCACGTGAAGTACGAGGTGGACAAGAAGACCGGATACCTGGTGGTCGATCGTCCCCAGCGCAGCAGCAGCCAGCCGCCCGCCCTCTACGGGTTCATCCCGCGCACGTTCTGCGGGCCGCAGGTCGGCGCATTGACGCCCAAGGCCAGCCGCGGCGACGGCGACCCCCTGGACATCTGCGTCCTGAGCGAGCGGCCCATCAACCGCTCCGAGGTCGCGCTGCGGGCCCACGTGGTCGGCGGACTGCGCTGCATCGATCGCGACGAGGCGGACGACAAGATCGTCGCCGTCCTGCACAACGACAACGTGTGGGGCGACGTCAACGACATCAGCGAGCTGCCGTCGGCCTGGGTCGAGCGCCTGCGCCACTACTTCGGGACCTACAAGATGATCCCGGGTCGCCCCTCCGAGCTGACCGTCGAGGAGACCTACGGCCGGGAGACCGCGTTCGCGGTGATCCGCGCGGCGATCGAGGACTACGAGATGGAGTACGGCGGATGAACCGCGCGTCACCGCGTGCGCGTTCGGCCGTCGGCTCGCCGGTCGTGGCCCTGGCCGCGGCGCTCGTCGTGACCGCCGGCTGCGCGGGCCGCGCTCCGGAGCCGACGACGCACACGGTGGGGGAGCGGACCGACGTCGCCCGCCTGGTCGCCGTGTTCGCCGACGCCGGCCTCGAGACGCGCGCCTTCGACGCGACCTCCCTGATCATCGCCGAGGACGGCGTCCAGGTGGTCGTCTTCCTCGAGGACGGCGGCCGGTCGCTGCAGGGCGTGATGGCCTGCCCGACGTGCGCCGAGCCGGCGCGGCCCGAGCACGTCGCGCGCTGGAACCGGACCCGCCGCTTCGGCCGCGCGTACGTCGACGCGGACGGGCTGCCGGTGCTGGCCGGCGACCTCGCGCTCGATCGCACGACGACCGACCACACGGTGGCCGCATGGGGCCGGCTGATGCTGGCGATGGGGCGCGCGTTCCGCGACGAGGTCTGGTGGGCGGACGGCTAGTCCGGCCGTTCGAGCCGGCCGAGCGCCCGGCGCACCGACTGCCAGACGGGCTGGGCGAGGGACGGCCGGCGGGCGCGCTCGGCCAGCCAGGCGTCCGCAGCGGCGAGGTCGCGCCCGGCGAGGCTGTCGACGAGGGCCAGCTCGGGCGTGAACACGCGCGCGTGCGCCCCGGCCGACAGCGGCACCACGCCGGTGATCACCCCGGCCGGATCGAGCCCCACCGCCAGCTCGACGATGTCCGCCGGGCGCCAGCCGTCCTGGACGACGCCGAGGATCCCCAGGCGCGCGCCGCCGGGGCCGACCACCGGGGCGGTGGCGGCATCACGGTCGAGCGCGAGGGGACGGCCGAGGCGGGCGTCCTCGCCGAAGATGGCCACGGTGATCTCGTGCCAGACCAGCGTGTCCAGACCCTCGCGGCGCGACGCGATCAGTGGCAGCGACCGCCAGAGCGAGGGCGGCACCGGCGTGGTGGGATTGAAGGCGATGTGCCCGTCCGGTCCGAGCTGCACCAGGTGCGGCACCTCGCGCACGCCCAGGCGCGCGAGGGCGAGACGATCGCGCGTGGCGAACGCGGGCAGGTCGGCGCATCGCAGGCGGGCGAGCCACTCGCGGTCGATCCGGTCGGCGCCGACCTGGACGATCACCACGCGACGGTCGTCGGCCTGCAGCGCGACGTGACGGTCGTGCAGCGACGGGCCGAGCGCCAGGCAATGCGGGCAGCTCCGCGAGAGGAAGGCGATCAGGTCGCCGGCGCCGAGGGCGCGTCCGGTGGGCACGGGCCGACCGTCCGCATCACGCAGCGCCAGCGAGGGCAGGGGCAGGCCGTGTCCCCCCATGAGGCGGCGCGCGGTCGTCGATGCGGCCAGCTCGTCGTAGCTCGCCTGACGCAGACGCATCTCGCCGACGAGGCCGGGAACGAGCACGGCGAACGCGGCGATGACCAGGGCCAGCCTCGCGGCCGCGCGGGCGGAGCGGCCGGCCAGCCCCGCGACGGCGAGGACGGCGACGAGCACGACCACGCCGTTGCGCAGGACGAGCCAGCCGTGATAGGACGTCGCCCCGCCCCACCCGCCGAAGCACCCGCAGTCGCCGAGGAACGACCGGTCGGCGGCGCTCCAGGCGATCAGCAGCGAGAAGGCGATGGTGATCGCCGTCAGGACCACGAGACCGCGACGGCGCGTCCGGGGCCAGGCGATCAGTCCGGCCACCAGGACCTCGCCCGCCCCGACCAGACGCATCCACGCTGCACGGGAGGCGAGCTCGGTCAGCGGGGCGAGCACCTCGGGCATCGTCCCGGCCGGATTGATCAGCTTCAGGACGCCGGACAGTGCGAAGACGGCGCCGGCCGCCAGCCAGGACAGCGTGGTCCAGCGGGGCGGGTCCGGCGTGGTCGGGGGCGTGGCGGTCATGCGCGTCGGGGGCGCGGTCAGGGCGCGGTGATGAACGACTTGGTCTCGCAGGTGGTCCAGATGCTGTCCACGCAGCGCCAGGACCCGTCCTCGAACTGCGCGCAGTAGAGGTCGTCCTCGCAGTCCCTGTCGTTCTCGCAGGTGTCGCAGAGGCCGGCGTCGCTGCAGCCGCACAGGCCGAGGGCCACGGCCGCGATCAGCAGCAGCATCGTGTTTCGCAGGACGCGCACGCTCGTTCTCCTCGTGAAGGTCGGCCGGTCACCAGCCGCCGCGGGTCCGGGGAGCCGGTGGTCCGGACGCGCGGCCCAGCGGCTCGCAGAGCTTGACCCCGTCGACCTCCTCGACGAAGGCATAGTGCCGTTCGAACTGCTCGAGCAGCAGGGTCATCTCCCGGTCGTCGAGGGCCGTGTTGATATCGTACATCCAGGCCCCGAGAACGGCTACGGCCGCGGCCTCGCGCCGGAACGCGCGCGCGAGCTCCTGTCGTCCCGCGACGTGAAACCGTCGTCGGTCCACCGCGTCGAGCCGCTCGCTCACGCCGATGGCGAACTGGTTCTCCAGGCCGGGTAGCGGCTGGCGGCCCGCGCCGGCAACGTAACCCGGCCAGAAGGCGAACACCACGTCGTCGGGTCGGGTTCCCCGCTCGATGCGCGCGCACACGCGACGGTAGTGGTCGAGTTGCCAATGAGGCTCGCGGGGAAGGTCGTGGCGCAGCCAGCCGAGCGCGGCCAGCAACAGCAGCGGCGCGGCCACGGTCAGCGCGGCCGTCACCCGCGATCCCGGCCAGGGCAGGCGCATCGCCCCGCCCATCGCCGCCGGCAGCAGCATGATGGGCAGACCGCCGGTGAAGTACTGGCGGTACGCGGGGTCCGGCAGCAGGCAGGTCGCCGTGTAGACGGCCGCGACCGCGAGGCCGGCATCCTCGGCCGCGTCGACCGGGCCGGTGCGGCGACGGGTCCGCAGGCCCCAGCCCGAGAGCGCGATCAAGGCGAGCAGGCCCGGGCTGGTGCCCACGGCCGTGACGAGGGTCCCGACGGCTGCCGCGGCGCGTCGCCACCAGGCCGCATCCTCGAGCTCGCTGAAGCGCAGCTGATGGTAGTGCAGGTTGTTGAACAGGAATCGCCCGGGGTCGGCCGCCCAGGCCGCCCAGACCGGTGCCAATCCCAGCGCGAGGCCGACGAGCCAGGTGGCGGCCGGCCAGCGCCGACCGCGGCAGAGCAGGATCACGGCCGGCGCGACCGCGGCCGGCGCGTAGAGCAGCCGCGCGGAGGCGACCAGT
Organism: bacterium; assembly: GCA_014730255.1. Classification (GTDB taxonomy): domain Bacteria; phylum Krumholzibacteriota; class Krumholzibacteriia; order LZORAL124-64-63; family LZORAL124-64-63; genus Glo-17. Next base: position 37,778 of record WJIQ01000227.1, read on the forward strand.
CCGAGCGCCGCTCCCCCGACCAGCGCCCAGGTCATGGCCGTGCGGGGGCGCCCGGTCGCCGCGCCGGAGGTGGCCAGCAGGGCCAGGGCGACGCCGGCCCCGCTCATGGCGTAGGTCTTGACCGTCACCGACCAGGTCAGCCAGTCGCCGCTCAGGGCGACCAGCAGCAGGGCGGCCGCGCCGAGCCCCGGGCGTGACGGGTGGGCGCGGGCGAGCCACACCGCCAGCAGTGCGATGGCGACCGCGCTCCAGAGGACGGACACCAGGCGCAGCGACGGCAGCTGAGGCGCCCCCGCCACGGCGGCGGCCGGCGCGTAGAGCACCGGCAGCAACGGTCCCTGGGGATAGAAGAAATCCGCGTACGGCCGCTGGCCGTCGGCGACCAGGCGGGCGGCCAGTCCGTAGTAGCCCTCGTCGCCGTCGATCGGCCGGACGCTCGCGAACCACCCGGCGACCACCAGGTGCAGGCCCACCGCCGCCATCAGCCAGATTGCACCTCGTCGACGCATCGCCGGCGCCTTTCGGGCCGTGCGCCGTGACATCCCACGGCCGGCCTGATAGATTGGATCGTGGCCCGCGAACCGGTCCATGATCGATCACCGACCCCGCTTTGACAACCCGCACGGCCGGTGTCCGGCCGTGGAGAACTGGAATCGCCATGCGTCTGCTGCTCGCCTCGTTCGTCCTGATCCTGTCCGGACTGATGTTCGGTTGCGCCACCCGGGTCGAGGTGGCCGAGACCGATCCGGCCGTGGTCGCGCGGCTGATGGACGGGCGGCCCTTCGCCCTGGGCGGTGTCGTCGCCGCGGCCCATCTCGACGGCCGGCTGACCGACGAGGACGCCACGGCCGCCGACCAGGCGCTCTACCGGGCGTTCCTGTCCGAACGTCCCGACCTGACGGTGCTGCCGGTGCCGGCGGTCGAGGGACGCCTCGCCGACGGGACGCTGGCCGGGCTCGAGGCGGCCTTCGCCCGGCGTGGGCGTCTGCTACCGGGAGAACTGGTGCCGCATGCCCCGGCGTTCGAGGGCGGGGCGTTTCTGACCATGGTGCAGATCACGTCGGACAACGTCCGCACCATCCTGCCCGGCGAGCGATCGGGTCTGCCTCCGGACCGGGGCGGCGCCGAGGGCGTGCCCGAGGAGCAGGAGGACTGGACCCGGACCGTGCTCACCGAGCGCGAGATCGGCACGGCCATCCGGGTGTTCGACGTGACCGACGGGGCCCTGGTCTGGGAGGCGACCGCCACGACCCGCGACCGCCAGCGCTACCAGTACGAGGACGCCATCGGCGACGACACCGCCGTCTACGTCCGCGATCGGTTGCGCCAGGCCGACGAGCTCCAGACGCTCTCGCGCGGTGGCGACGCGCTGCAGGTCCCCGACCTCATCGACCTGCTCGAGAACGCCCTGGTCGAGCTGGTCAGGCGGCTGCCGGGCGGATCGTGATGCGTCGGATGCTCGCGGTCACGGCCCTGATCGGGCTGTCCCTCGCCGCCGACGCCTCGACGCTCTCCTGGCGAAACGACCCCGGCCCCGGTCCGCTGGTCGCGGCCGACCAGCAGCGGCCGAGCCTGCTCTACTTCACGGCCTCCTGGTGCGCGCCCTGCCGGCTGGTCGAGCGCGAGGTCCTCGAGCACCCCGATGGGCAGGCCGAGCTGGCGCACTTCGACCTGATCCGGATCGACCTCGACAGCGAGGCCGGCCAGCGCCTGTCCGACCGTTTCCGGGTCGCGACCGTGCCGACGTTCGTGGTCCTGGACGCGTCCGGCGAGGAGATCGACCGCACGCGTGGCTACCGGAGCCGCCGCCTGCTGCTGCGTGATCTCGAGCGCTGCCGCCTGGGGCGCGGTACCCGCGGCGATCTCGAGCGTAGGCTGTCCGAACGCCCCGACGATGCCGCCCTGCAGGTCGCCCTCGGCCTGCGCTACGTCGAGCGCATCGAGCTGGACACCGCCGAGCGCCTGCTGGCCTCCGGCCTCGGCGATCTCGCCGCCCTCGGCGACACCCTGGTCGGCGAGGGGGGGCGCGCGCTGGCGACCCTGCACCGGCAGCGCGGCGAGGTCGACCGGGCGATCGCGGTCCTGGACCGGGTGCTCGCCGACCGCCCCGACCATCTCTATGCACGGGCCACCTGGCAACTGCTGGCCACGTGCCATGCCGACCGCGGCGACCCGCTCGCCGAGGCCCGGGCGCTGCGCGGCGCGGCGAGGGTCGCGCCGCCGCGTCCGCCGTCCCTGCTCGCGTTCGCCGAGGCGGCCGCGCGCGCGGACTGGTCGCTCACCGAGGCCGAGGCGGCCGCACGCGAGGCGATCGAACTCACCGGCGGCGACGACCCCGCGGCGAAGGCGGCGCTGGCCGCCGTGCTGCGACGGCAGCAGCGGTTCCCCGAGGCGCTCAAGTGGATCCGGCGCGCGGTGGCCCAGGCGCCGGACGACACGCGGTGGCACGAGCGCTGGGAGGGGATCCGGGCGGCGGCGGTGCGTGGGCGCTGAACGGTCCTTCGAGTCGCCGTTTCGCCGCCGTTCCCGGCGCGAGCAAGAAAAATCCGGCCGAGGTCGAGACCTCGGCCGGAGACGGCATGCCGGTGGGGGATTGGAGGGAGAAACCGACAGGCCGTGCGCTCATGATCGCCGCAGCGATTACGGAACTTCTTTATGGTCGCGGTAAACATACCTCACATGCAGGAATTAGGCAACGACTTTTTAACGCGTCAGATACGATGCCCTTGCGGCCGTCGGCCCGGCGCCGGGCAACTCGAACCCGCATCGTGATTTGCGGAATCGATCGAGTATAGTTGTTTTCGATATCAAGTGGGCGGCCGGCCCCGACGCGTCGTCGGGGGC
>WJIQ01000228.1 GCA_014730255.1 bacterium
CACCAGGGTGTCGGCATGGTGGGCGTCGACGTGGGCGATGAGGTAGCCGCGGCCCTGGAAGGCGACGTCGCACTGGGCGCTCGTCGCGATGGGATCGAGGTCGATGCCCGCGAGCGCGGTGCGGAAGTGCTCGACCACGCCTTCCCAGCGCGGCATGTCGATCTGGCTGGTGCCGAGGTTGAAGACCGGCGCGGCGTCGGTGTGCCGCGAGAGGTTGAACGAGTGCAGGTCGAAGACGAGCGCGGCGCCGAAGCGACGCTCGACGGCGGCGATCAGGGCGTCGAGCACCCGGTAGAAGCGGCGATGACTGGCGTGGCTGCGGTCGCGCTGCGCCCGGGTCGGCGGTCGGCGCCAGACCTCGCGGCCCCAGGCCACCGTGTAGATGCACTGCGCGAGCGGCCGGTTGAGGTCGTACTCGTAGCGGGAGTCGTGGCAGACCACGGTGATGGGCAGCGCGGCGGCGAGGTCGCCGGTGTAGGGGTCCTCCTCGCGCAGGCGCTCGCCGGGCGTGAGCAGGCAGCGCGCCTCGAGCTCGTCGCGCAGCCGGTGGCCATCGTGGATCGCGGTCGCGATGCACGGCACCCAGTTCTCGACGCGCACGGTGATCGCGCCGTCGTCGCTGGTGGCCGTGAACGGCTCGCCCCGCGCGATCAGGTCCAGCAGGACCTGCTCAGGAGGAGTGGGCATCCTCGATCACCTTGCGGAGCTCGTGCTTGCGGGCGACCAGGCGTTCCTGATGCTGGACGACCGTCTCGACGAAGTCGATGATGGGGCGCTGCAGCCTCGTCCGATTGAGCTTGTTGATGCGCGTGATGCCGCCGGGACTGAGCACGTTGACCTCGATCAGCTTGCCGCCGATCACGTCCAGGCCCGCGAGGTACAGCCCGTCGCGCACCAGCTTGGGACCGATGGCCTTGCACAGGGCCTTCTCCTGACGGGTGAGGGTGTGCTTGACCTCGGTCCCCCCGGCGTGGATGTTGCTGCGCGCCTCGCCCGCGGCCGGCACGCGGCGCATGGCGCCGAGGGGCTCGCCGTTGAGCATGAGGATGCGCACGTCGCCGTCCTCGGCGCCCGCGACGTACTCCTGCAGGATCACGTAGTTGCCCTGGCCCTCGCCGATATAGAAGTCGAGCAGCGAGCGCAGGCTGGTCTTGGCGCTCTTCTCCAGGACGATCACGCCGCGGCCGCCGTAGCTGTTGAGCGGCTTGAGGATCATCCGCTCCTGGTCCGACTCGAGGATCACGCGCTCGAGGTAGTCGCGGTTCTTGGAGACGTGGGTGACCGGGATGAACTCGCTGTCCGGATCGTTGAACGACGCGGTGTAGAGCTTGTTGCTGGCCACGCGCAGGCCGTCGATGTCGTTGATGATCAGCGTGTCGGTGCGCACCTGGTCGAGGAAGTTGAGCGCGATGCTGTCCAGGGGCGGGTTGGCGCGCATGAAGATGACGTCGAAGCCCGACAGCGGCAGCTTGCTCCGCCTGAACTCCGCCTGGCGGTAGAAGGTCGGCACGTTGCTGGAGATCCGGTCGTTCTGGACCACGTCGCAGAAGGCGTGGGCGACCGAGTCGCGGATGGTCAGGCTGCCGGGCGTGGTGATCGCCACGCGATGATCGCGCGCGGCGCACTCGTGGACCAGCCGCAGGGTGGAGTCGTGGGCGGCGTGGACCCGCTCCCACGGATACATGATGAAGCAGACGTTCACGCGACGCCTCCCGGAGGGACGACACCGCGGCCGCCGCATTCGCGGCCGGCCGGCCGGTCGTCGAGCCGCGCAAGAGTAGTCGCGACCCGCCCCCGCCACAAGGCGGGGGCGGACGATTTCTCCGGACGGTGTCTACTTCAGCAGGGTCAGGCGTCCCAGCCGGCGCTCGCCACCGGCCTCGACCACGTAGACGTAGGTCCCCGAGCCCATGGCGCGACCGGCGTGGTCACGGCCCTCCCAGGTCACCGACTGGCGGCCGGCCGGATGCGGGCCGTCGGCCAGGGTCGCCACGCGGCGGCCGTCGGCGGTGAACACGGTCACGCGCACGTCGACCGGTCGTGGCAGGTCGAAGCGGATCCGGGTCTGCGGGTTGAACGGGTTGGGGGCCGCGCCGAGCAGGCGGACCGCCAGGGGGGTGTCGCCCACCGGCGTGCCGACGAGCTCGCCGACGGCGAAGCTCGTGGCGTAGATGCGGTCGCCGCCGCTGCCGCCGTCGTTGTTCGCGCCGTTGCCGGCCACGTACATGGTGACCGGGCCCGTGCCGGCGTCCGGCGCCTGCCAGGTGAATGCCCAGCTCGCCGAGCCGGTCGTGCCCGGGTAGGTGCCCGCCGCGTTGTGCTTGAGGTACTCGCGACCGCCGCCGCCGCTGCTCTGCGTACCGGCGTCGGTGACCACGAGCGCGCCGGCGCTCGTGCCGCCGTCCTCGAGCAGGGTGAGCTCGAAGCCCCAGCGAGCGGCGTCCGGATCGCTCAGCGTGACGGTGACGTCGTACGACTCGCCGGGGGTGTACTCGGCCGGGAAGCCGGCCAGCGTGATCTCGCCGCTGCCGGAGTTCAGCGGGAACGTGCCGTGGCACTGGGTGCAGGTATTCTCGCCGGGGGCGTTGGTGCGGCCATCGGGCGGACCGCCGGAGAAGGCCAGGGCCGTACCGGCGACGAGGGTCAGGGCACCGGCGATCAGCAGCCGCACCCGGAGCGCGCGTGTGTCGGGGAACATGTCGATCTCCTCGATCATGGTGGGCGAGACGCGCGCCCTTGCCCGGGCGATCGCATCGTGGGGTCGTTCGTGGGGTCAAGAATGATGATAATATCGCTTTTGAATCCGGCCAGTCAGCGCAGGAACCGGCGCAGCAGCCAGACCAGCAGGTTGAACCCGATGGACACGGCGAGCAGGGAGACCCAGGGGATGTACACGCGGTGGCCGGGCTTCTCGATGCGCACGTCGCCGGGCAGGCGCCCGAACCAGTTCAGCGCGCCCGACCAGACCAGGAGCCCGACCATGACGACGATCATGCCCAGGAGGACGAGGAGGCGGCCGACCTGCGATGATTCCATCGACCTCGGATGGTCCGATCAGACCACGGGATGCGGCTCGCCCGCGAGGCGCTCGAGGGTCTGCCTCAGGAGCGAGGCCTTCAGCGGCTTGCTGAGGTACTCGTCCATGCCGGCCTCGCGGCAGCGCTTCTCGTCCTCCGCGAACGCGTGGGCGGTCAGGGCCACGATCGGCGTGCGCTCGTGACCGTCGGCCATCTCCAGGTCGCGGATGGTGCGGGTCGCGCTGAGCCCGTCGAGGTTCGGCATCTGCACGTCCATCAGGATGACATCGAATCGCTGGCGATGCCACATCTCGATGGCGGCCGCCCCGTCGTGGGCCTCGTGCACGCGGTGCCCCCAGCGCTCGAGGAGGGTGGTGACGAAGCGCCGGTTGACGGGGTTGTCCTCGGCGACCAGCACGTCCAGCGCGCCGACCGCGGCGTCCGCGTCAGCGTCGGGGGCAGGGCCCCCGGCGGTCGGCTCGGCCACCTCGAGGGGCAGCGTGAAGCGGAACGTGCTGCCCAGGCCTTCCTCGCTCTCGACGGCGAGCTGCCCACCCATCAGCTTGACCAGGCGGCTGGTGATGGTCAGGCCCAGCCCGGTGCCGCCGTAGCGGCGGGTGATCGAGTAATCGGCCTGATTGAAGGCCTCGAAGATGGCCTTCTGTCGCTCGACGGGGATGCCGATGCCCGTGTCGGCGACCGCGAACTCGACCTCGAGCGCGTCGCCCTCGCGACCGGCGAGTGCGGCGGTCACGCGCACCGATCCCTCGCTGGTGAACTTGAGCGCGTTGCCCACGAGGTTGACCAGCACCTGGCGGAGCCGTCCCGGGTCGCCGACCACGCCGTCGGGCAGGTCCGGGTCGACCTCGGCGCCGAATGCGAGGTCCGCCTCGCGAGCGCGCGGCTCGAGCAGGCGCATGAGCTCGTCGAGCTGGGTCCGCAGGCAGAAGGGCCTGGTCTCGAGTTCGAGCTTGCCCGCCTCGATGCGCGAGAAGTCCAGCACGTCGTTGATGACGGTCAGCAGGGCCTCGCCCGAGCCATGGATCGTGGTGAGGAACTCCCGCTGCTCCGCGTCCAGGTCGGTGCCCAGCATCAGCTCGGCCATGCCCAGGATGCCGTTCATCGGCGTGCGGATCTCGTGGGACATGTTGGCCACGAACTGGCTCTTGGCCTCGCTCGCGCGCTCGGCGGCC
>WJIQ01000001.1 GCA_014730255.1 bacterium
GATCGGGTCGCCGACCCCTCCGGCGATCCTGGCGATGATCCCTCAGCCCGCGTCGCCGACGCCGCCACTCTGATCGATCTCCGGCCAGTCGGCCCGGCCACCGGTCTGATCGACCATCACGAGCTCCAGCTCACCCTGAGGTAGTGAACGCGCCGGTAACACCGGGCGCGGGATCGATCCAATGCGCAGCATCTCGGCCAGGGCGAAGGCGTCGCGCTTGTCGCTCTTGGGTCCTCGATTCTGCGGGACCGCGGTGACCGCGCTGGTGGCGGTTCATCGGGTTGAAGTGACGCGGCCGACGTAAACGATCGCCGCCGCCCTCCCGTCCCGTATCTTGAGGCATGCCCCGAACCGACCCGGGAGGTCCGACCATGACCCGCGCGATCCCCATCCTGCTCGCGGCCGCGCTCACCGCGCCGTCGCTCGCCCCGGCCGCCACGCCCGATCCCGACGCCGACGTGGCGGCGGCGGCCGTCAACGCCTTCGCCTGCGACCTCTACGGCCAGCTCGCCGAACGTCACGACGGCGAGGCGCTCTTCTTCTCGCCCTACTCCATGGCCGCCGCCTTGGCCATGGCGGCCGAGGGCGCCCGCGGCGAGACGGCCCGCGAGATGGGCGCCGCGCTGCGCGTGCCGGCGTCGCTCCGGCGGGCGGACGACGCCTCCGCTCGGCCATGGGACTTCACGCCACTCCACGGGGGCCTCGCCGCCATCGAGGCCGGCCTGGCCGGCCCCGATCCGCGCCACGCGGCCGAGCTGCGCGCCCGCATCGCCACCCTCCGCGCCGACCTCGAGGCCGCGCAGGCCCGCGAGCGCGAGCACCGCGACGACCGCGACTGGGACGCCATGCGGGAGGCCCAGGAGCGTGCCCGCGCGCTGGCCGACGAGGTCAACCGCCTCGCCACGCGCGTCGACCAGTACGAGCTGGAGATCGCCAACGCCCTGTGGGTGGACGGCAGCTACCCCCTCGCGCCGGACTACGTGTCCCTGATCGACCGCGCCTACGACACCGGCGGAGCCTTCACGGTGGACTTCCGCGACGCGCACGAGGCGGCCCGCCGGCGCATCAACGGCTGGGTGGCCGACCGCACCCGCGACCGCATCCAGGACCTGCTGGCCGAGGGCATGGTCGACCCGAGCACGCGGCTGGTCCTCACCAACGCCATCTACTTCAAGGGCCGGTGATCGGAACCCTTCCCCGCCGACGCCACCGAGCCCCTCGACTTCACGCTGGCCGACGGCACGGTCGTCCAGGCGCCCACGATGGCGGGCCGCGACCGGGAGGCGGCTCGTTACGCGGCGTTCGCCGGCGACGGCGCGGCCTTCGCCACGCCGCAGCGGGTGCCCGCGCACGGCAGCGTGGATCCCGACGATCCCCTGGGCCCGGCCCGGTACCCGGACGACGACGGCTTCACGATGGTCGAGCTGCCCTACAAGGGCGGCCGCCTGGCCATGCTGGTGATCGCGCCGCGGCGGCATGACGGCCTGGCCGCCGTGGAGGCCCACCTGTCGGCGGCGACGCTGGCCGAGTGGACGGCCCGGCTGGAGGCGCGCGCGGTGCACGTGTGGCTGCCGCGGTTCCGCCTGGAGACCAAGTACCGGATGAACGAGCCCCTGCAGGCGCTCGGCATGGCGCGCGCGTTCCGCGACCCCCGCGAGCCCGACGGCGCCCGCTTCGACGACCTCACCACCTCCACCGATCCGCGCGACCGGCTCTTCGTCAGCGTGGTCGCCCACAAGGCGTTCGTCGAGGTGACCGAGGAGGGGACCGAGGCCGCCGCGGCCACGGCGGTGGCCATGGCGCTGCCGACGGCCGCGCCGGCGACCGTGCCGTTCACGCCCGAGTTCCGGGCCGACCGGCCGTTCCTGGTGCTCATCCGCGACGTGGAGACCGGCGCGGTGATGTTCATGGGGCGGGTGATGCGGCCGGGGGCGTGAGGGGGTCGGTCAGCCGTCCCGCTCGACGCGGATGTCCGTCTCGATGTCGGTGCGCAGCTGCCTCTTGACCGCGCACAGCCCCATGGCCCGCGTGACGGCTTGCCTGCATCTGGCCCGAATGGAGGCGATCGCTCTACATCGTTCAGCCCGAGACCGTCATCCGCTGGCATCGACAGGGATTCCGCTACTACTGGAGATGGAAGAGCAGGCACCGACGACCGGGGCGACGAAACCTTCGCCTCAATCCTGGCGGACCTTCCTCACCAACCACGCCTCAATAATCGCCTCGATCGACTTCTTCACCGTGCCGACCGTCACGTTCCGGGTGCTGTACGTCTTCCTCGTCCTGGACAACGCCAGGCGGCGGGTCATCCACTTCAACGTGATCGAGTCGCCGAGTTCGGCGTGGACCGGGCAGCAGATCGTCGAGGCGTTTCCGTGGAACACTGCACCGAGATATCTGCTACGAGACCGAGACGGGAAGTACGGGGAGGACTCCGAACGCAGGGTCACCGCTCTGAACATCCAGCAGGTGCTGACGTCTCCGCATTCACCATGGCAGAACCCGTACGTCGAGCGAGTGATCGGATCGATCCGGCGGGAGTGTCTGGATCACGTGATCATCCTCAACGAGCGGCACCTTCGAGCAAGAACTCCAACGGGGAGAAGTCCATGGCCAACCTGGCCAGGGACTGGTTCGCGCAGGCCGAGAAGGATGTCGAGCTCGCGCGACTTGCCGCGGCGAACAGCAGCCACGAGTGGGCCTGGGCTGTGCTTGAAACAGTAGTTTGAGCATGATCCGGGATTATCGGCTGATTGCCGTAAGCTCTTGAATAGCATGGCGGACGAATATTCCGAAGGGACAGGCGCAGCATTCTTCCTTTAAACAGGATGAAAATTGTCGTAGTGTCATGAGTACCATCACGGGACGATGCTCCCGCCGGTCGCCCGTCGAAGAGGAGGTGAGCCGATGCTCAGGCTCGTCGTCTTGGCCCTCGCGAGCGTCGTCGGTATCGCTGCCGCCCACGAGATCGACCGCTGGTCCGTCGACGGTGGCAGCGGC
>WJIQ01000229.1 GCA_014730255.1 bacterium
ACGACATCATCCGCCGGCTCTACGACGGCGCCGATCTCTCCGCCGACATGGCCGAGGCGCTCATGGCCCACGTCATGGACGGCCAGCTCGACGAGCCGCGCCTGGCGGCCATGCTCGCGGTGATGCGCCTGAAGGGGGTGACCGCCGACGAGCTGGTGGGCTCGGCGCGCGCCATGCGTCAGCGCATGGTCCGCGTGCCCGCGGCGTGCGCCGACCGCGCGGTCGACACCTGCGGCACCGGGGGCGACGACCAGGGCACGTTCAACATCTCGACCGCCGCGGCGCTCGTGACCGCGGCCGCCGGCGTGCCCGTGGCCAAGCACGGCAACCGCGCCGTCAGCTCGACCTGTGGCTCGGCCGACGTGCTCGAGGCGCTCGGCGTGGTGATCGCCCTGCGCCCCGAGACGCTGGGGCAGCTGCTCGACGAGGTCGGCATCGCGTTCCTCTTCGCGCCGAATCATCACCCGGCCATGCGTCACGCGATGCCCGTGCGCCGGGCGCTCGGTGTGCGCACGGTGTTCAACCTGCTCGGCCCGCTGACCAATCCGGTCGGCGTGCGTCGGCAGCTGCTGGGCGTCTACGCGCCGCACCTGACCAGCCTGGTCGCCACGGCGCTGCGCGACCTCGGCGGCGAGCGTGCGCTCGTGGTGCATGGTCGCGACGGGCAGGACGAGCTGGCGCTCACGGGCGAGACGATGGTCAGCGAGCTGCGCGACGGGCGCGTCGTGCACCGGGCGGTCCGGCCCGAGGACGTGGGACTGGAGCGTGCGACGCACGCCGACCTCGCCGGCGGCGACGCGGCGTGCAATGCCCGGCTGATCGAGGCCATCCTCGACGGCGATCGCGGGCCGCGGACCGACGCGGTCCTGCTCAACGCCGCGGGCGCGCTGCTGGCTGCCGGTGCGGTCGCCGACCTCGCGAGCGGGGTGGCGCGGGCCCGCGAGACCGTCGGCGATGGCCGGGCCCGGCGGCTGCTCGTGCTGTTGCGCGAGGCGTCGCAGGACCTCGGTCGCGACCTCGCGCGCGAGACCGGAGGTGCGGCGTGAACGCGTTCCTCGCCCGGGTCCTCGAGCAGAAACGGGACGAGATCGCGGCCGGTCGGCGCATCCGGCCGGAGAGCTTGCTGCGCGAGCGATGCGCGGCCATGCCTCCCTGCCGCGACTTCGCCGGCGCGCTCACCGCCGGTCCGGACCGGATCATCGCCGAGGTCAAGAAGCGCTCGCCGAGCGTGCCGCGGTTCCGCCGTCAGGAGGATCCGTCCGAGCTGGCGCGCCTGTACGAGGACGCCGGCGCGGCGGCGCTGTCGCTGGTGACCGACCGGGTCAATTTCGGCACCGGACCGGGCGATGTCCGGCCCATGCGCACGGCGTCGACGCTGCCGCTGGTGGCCAAGGACTTCGTGATCGACGAGTGGCAGCTCCTGGCCCTGCGCGCCGCGGGGGCGGACGCGGTCCTGCTCATCGCCCGCCTGCTGCCGGCGGACTTGCTCGCCGGGCTGCACGGGGCCGCGACCGATCTCGGACTGGCGACCCTGGTCGAGTGCCACGACGAGGAGGACGTCGATGCCGCCGCCGCGGCCGGCGCGCGCCTGATCGGCATCAACAACCGGGACCTCGACTCGTTCACGGTCTCCCTCGCGACCAGCCGCCGCCTCTTGCCAGCGCTGCCGGACGGCTGCGTGGGCGTGGTCGAGTCGGGGATCGCTGGACGCGAGGAGATCGTCGAGCTGCAGGACCTCGGTGCGCGGGCCTTCCTCATTGGCGGGTCGCTGCTGCAGAGCGACGATCCGGCCGGGCTGCTCCGCGAGCTGAGCGGGGCGGACGGCGACGGACCGGAGGTGGCGTCGTGACCCGGGTGAAGATCTGCGGCGTGACCACGCCGCGCGATGCCGTCCTGTGCGACACGACCGGGGCCGATCTGATCGGCGTGGTCTTGACCGGCAGTCCGCGCGAGATCTCGCCCGAACAGGCGCGATCGGTCCGCGAGGCGGTGCCGCAGGCGCGCCTGGTCGGCGTGATGCGTGATGGCGAGGCCACGCGGCTGGCGCGGCGAGCGCACGTCGCGGGCCTGGACGTGATCCAGCTGCACGACTGCGCCGACCCCGACCGCTGGCGAGCCGTCGCCGCGGCGGCCGACCGGCCGGTCCTGCCCGCGGTCACGGCCGACGATGCCGACCGGGCCATCGCCGCGGTGTCCGCCGCGGTCGATCTCCCGCTCGAGGGGCTGCTGCTCGATCTGGCCAAGGGCCGCGCCGCCACGGCGGTCGACCGGGATCGCCTCTGGGCGGCGGCCCGGCGCGCGGTGGCAGCCGGCGTGCCCGTCTTCCTCGCCGGGTCGCTGGGCGTGCGCGACGTCGCGCCGGCGCTCGCGCGCGTCCGGCCATACGGGCTCGACGTCTGCCGCGGCACCGAGCGCGCGCCCGGCGAGAAGAGCCCTGATCTGGTGAGCCGCTTCCTGGCCGCCGTCCGCTCCCCGGAGGTGAACCGTGCCTGGTGACACGACCCTGACCCGCCGTCCCGGACGCTTCGGCCGCCACGGTGGCCAGTACGTCCCCGAGACGCTGATGCCCGCCCTGGCCGAGCTCGCACGGGCGCACACCGAGGCGCTGGCCGACCCTGGGTTCGCGGCCGACCTCGACGTGCTGCTGCGCGACTTCGCGGGGCGGCCCACGCCGCTGGACCGCGCGCGCCGCCTCGAGGCGGCTCTGGACAGCCCCGCGCCGATCTACCTCAAGCGCGAGGACCTGCTGCACACCGGGGCGCACAAGCTGAACAACACCATCGGCCAGGTCCTGCTCGCCCGGCGCATGGGCAAGCGCCGGATCATCGCCGAGACCGGCGCCGGCCAGCACGGCGTGGCCACCGCCGCGGTCTGCGCCCGCTTCGGCCTGGAGTGCATCGTCTACATGGGCGAGACCGACATGCAGCGCCAGCGTCCCAACGTGCAGCGCATGCATCTGTTCGGTGCCGAGGTGCGGCCCGCGCGCACCGGCCGGCGGACCCTGCAGGACGCCACCAGCGAGGCGATCCGCGACTGGGTCGCCAACGTCGAGACCACCTACTACGTCATCGGCTCGGCCGTCGGGCCGCACCCGTACCCCGAGCTGGTCGCCGGCTTCCAGACGGTGATCGGCGGCGAGGCCCGCGCGCAGATCCTCGACGCCGAGGGCCGGCTGCCCAGCCACGCGGTGGCCTGCGTCGGTGGTGGCAGCAACGCCCTCGGGCTGTTCCGCGGGTTCCTCGACGACCCCGAGGTCGCCCTGGTCGGCGTGGAGGCCGGCGGCAGCGCCGACGGGCACGCCCGCACGCTGGGGCTCGGCGATCCCGGGGTCCTGCACGGCGCCATGAGCCTGCTCCTCCAGGACGAAGACGGGCAGGTGGCGCCGGTGCATTCGGTCTCCGCCGGCCTCGACTACCCCGGCGTCGGCCCGCAGCTCGCCCACCTCGTGGACACCTTCCGCCTGGTCGCCGCCGCCGCGACCGACGCCGAGGCGCTGGCCGCCTTCGCCGATCTCTGCCGGCTCGAGGGGATCCTGCCGGCCCTGGAGACCGCCCACGCCATCGCCCACCTGCGCGCGCTGGTCCGCGAGCCGGACGTCCGGCTCGTGGTGGTCAACTGCTCGGGGCGGGGCGACAAGGACCTCGACCACCTGCCCGAGGAGGTGACGCCATGACCGGGCTCGAACGCGCCCTGCGCATGCGGCGCGACCGTGGCGAGGTCGGCCTGGTGCCGTACCTGACCGCGGGGTTCCCCGACGAGCCGACGTCCCTGGCGCTGATGCAGGCCTGCGTGGCGCGCGGTTGCGAGGTGATCGAGGTGGGCGTGCCGTTCAGCGACCCGGTGGCCGACGGACCGGTGATCCAGCGTGCGGGCCAGCGGGCGCTCGAGCAGGGCATGACCCTGCGTCGCGCGCTGCATCTGGTCCGGGAGGTGGTGGCGGCTGGCGGCCGTCCGGTGATCATGACCTACCTCAACCCCGTCCTGCGGCTGGGCTTCGCGGAGTTCGCGACGGCCGCGCGCGCGGCCGGATGCGCCGGCGTGATCGTGCCCGACCTCAGCCACGAGGAGTCGGGCGACCTGCGCCGGGCCCTCGCGGGGGAGGGCCTGCCCCTGGTCGACCTCGTCGCCCCGACCACGACGCCGGAGCGCCTGGGACGCATCGCCGGCCCGGCGGCCGGCTTCCTCTACCTCGTGGCCGTGGCCGGGGTGACCGGCACCCGTAGCGCGACGTTCGCCGACCTCGCCGCCCTCGCCGCCCGCGTGCGCGAGCACACCGACGTGCCCCTGAACATCGGCTTCGGCATCGACGGGCCCGACCGGGCGCGCGAGGCCGCCCGCGTGGCCGACGGGGTGATCGTGGGCAGCGCGCTGCTGCGCCGCCTGCTTGAGGCCCCCACCACGGCGACCGGCGTCGAGGCGACCCTCGCGCTGATCGACGAGCTGCTCGCCGCCCTCATGGACCCTGCAAGGAGGACCCATTCATGATGATCGTCACCATGCGACCGGGTGCGGCCGTCTCCGAGATCGGCGCGGTGATCCGCACCTGCCAGGCGCAGGACCTGATCGCCGTGCCCAGCCATGGCGCTCATCGCACCGTCATCGGCGTGGTCACCGCCGATCGCTCGACCGATCTCTCCGACGTGGCCGACCTGCCCGGCGTCGAGCAGGTCAGCCCCGTGTCGGCCTCGTTCAAGCTGGTCGGCCGGGAGTTCCGCGAGGAACCGACGGTGGTCGATGCCGGGGGCGTGCGCATCGGCGGTGAGGAGTTCGTGGTCATGGCCGGTCCGTGCTCGGTCGAGACGCCCGATCAGATCGAGGCCTGCGCCCGGCAGGTCGCCGCGTGCGGGGGGCGGATCCTGCGCGGGGGCGCCTACAAGCCGCGCACCTCGCCCTACAGCTTCCAGGGTCTGGGCGAGGAGGGACTCGAGCTGCTGGCGCGAGCGGGGGCGCGCCACGGCCTGCCCACCATCACCGAGGTCATGCACCCGGACCTGGTCGCGACCGTGGCCGCGCGCGCGGACATCCTGCAGATCGGCGCGCGCAACGTGCAGAACTACGCCCTGCTCGAGGCGGTCGGCCGCGCGCGCAAGCCGGTCATGCTCAAGCGCGGTCTGATGACCACCATCGAGGAGCTGCTGCTCGCTGCCGAGTACATCCTGGCCGGAGGCAACCGTCAGGTGATACTCTGTGAGCGCGGGATCCGGACCTTCGAGACCAGCACCCGCAACACCCTGGACGTGACGGCGGTGCCGGTGATCAAGGCGCAGAGCCACCTGCCGGTGATCCTCGACCCGAGCCACGCGGCCGGGCTGCGCGAGTTCGTGCCCGCCCTGGCGCGCGCGGCGCTCGCGGCCGGGGCCGATGGGATCATGATCGAGACGCATCCGGACCCCGCGCGGGCGCTGAGCGACGGACGACAGAGCCTGGACTTCGATACCTTCGCGGCGATGATGGACGAATTGCGCCCCATCGGCGAGGCCATGCGGCGCCCCCTGGCGCCCGCCGAACCCCTGGAAGAAGAGACCGCGTGACCCACATCGTGTCCCAGACGCCGCGGCTGCTCGGCACCGTGCGGCCGCCCGGAGACAAATCGCTCGCGCACCGCGCGTTGATCTTCGGCGCGCTATCCGATTGCCCGGTCACCGTGCGGCGACTGCCCGACGGCGAGGACGTCCGCAGCACGCGCGACTGCCTCGCCCGGCTCGGGGCCGACTTCGTCGACCTCGGTCCGGGAGCCGTCCGGGTGCGCGCGCCGATGCGCTGGAGCCGCGGCCAGCACCTGGACTGCGGCAACTCCGGGACCACCACCCGCCTTCTGGCCGGCGTCCTCGCCGGCCTCGGCATTCCCACCGTGCTCGACGGCGATCCCTCCCTGCGCCGGCGTCCGATGCGGCGCGTCGCCGGTCCGCTCGCCGAGCTGGGCGCGGACGTGTCGACCGGCCCGGATGGGCGGCTGCCCCTGCAGGTGGGAGACCCGGGGCACCGTCTGCGCGGCGGTCACGTCGTGCTCGCGGTGGCCAGCGCCCAGGTCAAGAGCGCGGTGCTGCTGGCGGGCCTGAACGCGGCCGGGCCGGTCGCCGTTACCGAGCCGGCGCTCAGCCGCGACCACACCGAGCGCATGCTCGGCGGCTTCGGCGTCGAGCTGGTGCGCGACGGGTTGACGATCACCCTCTACCCGCACGAGGGCCGGCTGCAGGGTCGTGACCTCGACCTGCCGGGCGACATCTCGACGGCGGCGTTCTTCCTGGTCGCGGCGTCGATCGTCCCGGGGTCCGAGGTCGCACTGCAGGGGGTCGGCATCAACCCGACGCGCACCGGATTGCTGGACGTGCTGCGCGTCATGGGCGGACGCGTCGACGTGCTGGCCCGTGGCGACGTCGCCGGCGAGCCGGTGGCCGACCTCCACGTGGCGTCCGCGCCATTGCGCGCGACCGTCCTGCGCGGCGACCTCATCCCGCGGCTCATCGACGAGATCCCCGTCATCGCCGTCCTGGCCACGCAGGCCGAGGGCACGACCGTCGTCCGCGACGCGACCGAGCTGCGGTTCAAGGAGTCGGACCGGATCACCGCCACGGTGCGGGAGCTGCGCAAGCTCGGGGCCGACGTCCGGGAGCTGGAGGACGGTCTGGAGGTGACTGGCCCGACCCCGCTGACCGGGGCGCGGGTCCGTGCCGACGGCGATCATCGCCTCGCGATGGCCCTGGCCGTCGCTGGCCTGGTGGCCGACGGCGAGACGGTGATCGACGGCGCCGACGTGGCCGCCGTCTCCCATCCCGGCATCTGGGACGACCTGCGCCGCATCGGCGGACGCGGGGTGGTCCGCACCGGAGGTGGACGGTGACGATCACCGGACGCACCCGCGTGTACGGCCTGCTGGGCGCTCCGGTGATGCACAGCCTCTCGCCGCGACTCTGCAACGACGCCTTCGCACGGCTCGGAGTCGACGCCGTCTACGTCGCCTTCGGCGGGGACCCGGATCGCCCGGGCGACCTGATCTCGGGCCTCGACGCGCTCGGCGTTGCCGGCGTGAACGTGACCTACCCCCTGAAGGCCGCGGTGCTGCCGCATCTCGTCGACCGGTCGCCGACGGTCGAGGCGATCGGTGCGGCCAACGTGCTCGTCCGCGGCCACGATGGCGGGTTCCGGGGCGAGAACACCGACGCGCCGGGCGTGGCGCTGGCGGTCGAGACCTGGCTCGCCGGATCGCTCGAGGGTTCGGCCGTCGTGATCCTCGGCGCCGGTGGAGCCGGGCGAGCGGCCGCCCACGGTGCCCTGTCGGCGGGCGCCGCCCGCGTGACCTTCCTGGTCCGCGACGTCGCCCGTGCCGTCGGGTCGCTCGCCGGTCTGAAGGCGCTCGCACCCGGCCGGCCGGTCACGGCGGTCCCTCTGGTCGGCGACGTGGCGGCCGACGCCCTGGCGGCGGCCGACCTCGTGGTCCAGGCCACGCCCCTCGGCCTGGACGACGCGGACGCGCGCCCGCTGGTCGAGCCGGCGCAGGCGCCGCGCGCTCACGGCTTCGAGCTCAACTACGGCCAGGGACCGACGGCCTTCGTGCACGCCTGGCGCGAGGCCGGCCGCGCCTGCCTCGATGGCCGCGACCTGCTCGCTGCGCAGGCCTTGCTCGCGGTGCGCGTCTGGTGCGGCGACGCGCCGCCGCTCGTCGCCATGCGCCGTGTGCTGGACGAGCCGACCGGGGTACGTTGATGGGTACGTCGCCGAACATCGTGCTCTGCGGCTTCATGGGAACGGGCAAGACCGCGGTCGGACGCGAGCTGGCTGCCATGCTGGGTCGCGAGTTCATCGACGTCGATGACGTGATCGCGGAGCGCCACGGCGGGACGGTGGCCGACATCTTCGCCCAGGTGGGCGAGGAGGGCTTCCGGCGGCGCGAGCGCGCCATGGTCGAGGAGCTGGCGCCGGCCCGCGGCGCGGTGCTCGCCACCGGCGGCGGCGTGCTCCTGGACGCGACCAACCGCGACCGGCTGGTCGCCGGCGGCGAGCTGGTGCTGCTGACCGCGTCGCCGCGCGTGCTGGCCCGGCGGCTGGCGCACGACCGCGACCGGCCGCTGCTGGCCCGCGCGCAGGATCTGCTGGCGCACATCACCGCCCTGCTCGCCGAACGCGCGCCGATCTACACGCCCATCGAGCGGCAGGTCGACACCTCGTCGCTCTCCGCCGCGGAGGTCGCGGTCCGGATCGCACGCATGTTTCCTCGCGAGCAGGCCATCGGCGAGATCGGCGTGGTCGGTGCGGCCGGCCACGCGCCCCTGGCCGCGCGCGAGCGGACGTCGACGCGCGTGGTCACCGGCCGCGGAGCCTGCGTCGATCTGGGCGAGGAGCTGCGCCGTCTGGGCGTGGTCGGTCAGGTGGTGATCGCGATGCCCCCGCCGGTGCGCGAGCTCTACGCCGATCGCCTGGTCGCGGCCGTGCGCGCGGCCGACCTGCCCGTCTCGGTGATCGGGGTCCCGGACGGCGACGCCCAGAAGTCCTTCGCCGCGGCCGTGTCGATCGTCGACGAGATGGCCGGCCTCGGGTGCGATCGATCGAGCTGCGTGGTCGCCGCCGGTGGCGGCGTGTGCGGCGACCTCGCCGGCTTCGCGGCCTCGATGTACATGCGGGGCGTCGCGCTCGCGATGGTGCCGACCACCTTGCTGGCGATGGTCGACGCCCACCTGGGCGGCAAGACCGGCGTGAACACGCCCCGCGCGAAGAACCTCGCCGGCGCCTTCCATCCGCCGCTGCTGGTGCTCGCCGATCCGGTGGTGCTCGACACCCTGCCCGACCGGGAGCTGGCCGGCGGCTACGCCGAGGTGGTCAAGACCGCGCTCATCGGCGACGCCGCGCTGTTCGTCGAGCTGGAGCGGACCCTGCTGGCCGGAGACCGCGGCGACCAGGATCGGCGCCGGGATCAGCGCCTGCTCGCGCGCTGCGTCGCCGCGTGCGCCGCGGTCAAGGGCGGGGTCGTCACGCGGGATCCCTGGGAGCTCGGCGAGCGGCGCGTCCTCAACCTCGGCCACACGGTGGGCCACGCGCTCGAGGCGCAGCGGGACCTGGGCCTGTCGCACGGCGAGGCCGTGTCGCTCGGTCTGCTCGTCGCCCTGCGCCTGTCGGTCCGTCGCGGGCTCGCGCCCGCCTCGCTGCTCGACCGCACCCGCGGTCTGCTCGCCGCCTGCGGCCTGCCGACGGTGATCCCCGCGCATGACGCCGCGGCGGTCGCCGAGCGCCTGCGCCTGGACAAGAAGCGCCGCGGCGAGAACCTGGCGTTCGTGATCTGCCGCGAGCCCGGACGGGTGGAGATCGCGGAGGACACGAGCGTGGACGAGGCCCTCGCGGCCCTGGCCGAGGAGCACCGATGCGCATCGTCGTGATCCACGGACCGAACCTGAACCTGCTCGGCCGGCGCGAACCGGAGATCTATGGCCGGGTGACCCTCGCCGAGGTCGACGAGCGCCTCGCCGCCCGTGCCCGCGATCTGGGGAGCGAGCTCGCAACGTTCCAGAGCAACCACGAGGGCGCGCTGATCGACCGTATCCAGGCCATGGTCCTCGCGTCGCCGGGCGACGACGGCCTGATCATCAATCCCGGTGGATACACCCACACGAGCGTGGCGCTGCGCGATGCGATCGCCGCGGTCGCGAGGCCGGCGTGGGAGGTCCACCTCAGCGATCCGGACCGGCGCGAGGCGTTCCGGCACGTCTCCCTGATCCGGGACGTGTGCACCGGTTGCGTCAAGGGTCGGGGCGCCGACGGTTATGTCACGGCGCTCGAGGCGCTCGTGGCGCATCTGCGAGCCGACGAGGAGGCGTGAGATGTCCAGCACGTTCGGACGGTTCTTCCGGGTGACGACCTTCGGCGAGAGCCACGGCGGCGGGCTCGGCGCGGTCGTCGACGGCTGCCCGCCCCGACTGGCGCTCGACCCGGCCGAGATCCAGGCGGCGCTCGATCGGCGGCGGCCGGGGCAGAGCGACCTGGCGACCCCGCGCCAGGAGGCCGACCGCGTCGAGGTCCTCTCCGGCGTGCAGGATGGCGTGACCCTGGGCACCCCCATCGGCCTGGTGATCCGTAACCAGGATCAGCGCCCGGGCGATTACCGGGAGATGGCCGGCACGCCGCGACCGAGCCACGCCGACTACACCTATCAGGTGAAGTACGGCGTGCGCGCGACGAGCGGCGGGGGGCGGGCGAGCGCCCGCGAGACCGCGGTCCGGGTCGCCGCCGGCGCCATCGCCGAGCAGCTGCTGCGCGAGCGCTGGGGAGCGAGCATCATCGCGTGGGTCGATCAGGTGGGAGACGCCGGACCCGCGGCGGTCGACACGCTGACCGTCACCCGTCAGGCGGTCGATCGCATGCCCGTGCGCTGCCCCGATCCCGAGGCCGCCGATCGCTTCACCGCGGCCATCACGGCCGCCCGCGACGATCACGATTCGGTGGGCGGGGTCGTGGCCTGCGCCGTGCACGGCCTGCCCGCGGGGCTCGGCGAGCCGGTGTTCGACAAGGCCGAGGCGCTGCTCGCGCACGCGATGATGTCGCTGCCGGCGACCAAGGGCTTCGAGATCGGCAGCGGCTTCGCCGGCGCGCGCCAGCGCGGCAGCCAGCACAACGACGCCTTCGTCGGCCGCGACGACGGCACGCTGGGCACGGCCACCAACCGCTCGGGCGGGGTGCAGGGCGGCATCACCAACGGCGAATCGGTGGTGTTCCGGGTCGCGTTCAAGCCGCCGGCGACCATCGGCAAGGAACAGGCGACGGTGGACTTCGACGGAGCGCCCGTGACCCTGGCCGCCCGCGGCCGCCACGACCCCTGCGTGGTGCCCCGGGCCGTGCCCATCGTCGAGGCCATGGCGGCGCTGGTGTTCGCCGACCTCGCGCTGGCGCAGGCGGGGCGCTGAGGCCGGGCGCGATCGGTCCGTTTCTGTGCTAGGATGGGCCGGAGAACGACCCTTGCCGCGCCACCATGAGGAGGCGTTCCGATGATCGGCGGCAACCAGGTATCCCGCGGGGGTCCCTTGACCTTCGCCATGACCCTCATGATCGCCTCGCTGGGCGTGCTGTTCGCGGCGAGCCTGATCGGGTACTGGCTGACGCGGGCGCGCATCGACGGCATCGAGGTCACGGTCCCCGATCTGCTCTGGTACAGCACGATCCTGCTGATCGCCGCGGGCGTGCTGCTGTCGCTCGCGTCGTGGCGGCTGCACGGTGGCGCGGCACCGCTGGCCCGCACGCTGCTGGTCGTGTCCGCGGTCGTGACGGCCGGGTTCCTGGCGGTGCAGATCCCGGCGCTGGTCCTGCTGCTCCAGGAACATCCGAGCGCCTCGGCCGCGGGCAACCCGATGCTGGGCTTCGTGTTCTTCCTCGTCCTGCTGCACGCGCTGCACGTGCTCGGGGGCCTGATCGCCCTCGCGGTGATCCTCTGGCGGGTGCGCGGGCGTGCGCTCAGCGCGGACCAGGACGGCTCGGCCGTGCGGCAGACCACACGCTACTGGCACTTCCTGGACCTGGTCTGGGTCGTGATGTTCGCCGTCTTCCTGCTCGGGTGATCCCCGAACCACGACCGGAAAGGAACCTGCGATGGAATACCGTCATCTCGGCCGCAGCGGCCTGCGCGTCTCCGCCCTCAGCTTCGGCAGCTGGGTCACCTTCGGCGATCAGTACGGCGAGGACGTGGCCTTCGACTGCATGAAGGCCGCCCACGAGGCCGGCGTGAACTTCTTCGACAACGCCGAGGCGTACTCCATGGGCGCGTCGGAGACGATCATGGGCAACGTGATCGAGCGCGCCGGCTGGAAGCGCTCGGACCTCGTGATCTCGACCAAGATCTTCTGGGGCGGCGAGGGTCCCAACGATCGCGGCCTGTCGCGCAAGCACATCATGGAGGGCATGTTCGCCTCGCTCGAGCGCCTGCAGATGGACTACGTCGACCTCGTCTTCTGTCATCGCCCCGACCTGCACACGCCCATCGAGGAGACCGTGCGCGCCATGAGCGACGTGGTGCAGAGCGGGATGGCCTTCTACTGGGGCACAAGCGAATGGTCGGCCGAGCAGATCCGCCAGGCCTGCATGTTCGCCGGGTCCAACGGGCTCATCCCGCCCACCATGGAGCAGCCTCAGTACAACCTGCTGACGCGCGACCGGGTGGAGGCGGAATACCGGGC
>WJIQ01000230.1 GCA_014730255.1 bacterium
GCGTCCCGGCCCAGGACGATGCGGCCCCCCTGCCCGAGCCGGCCGTGATCGAGCCGCTGGGACCGACCATCGAGGTGCTGCCGGGGGCGCGGACGGTGCTCGACCTGCGGACCTGCATGGAGCAGGCGCTGGCCAGCAACGACAGCCTGCTCGCCGAGCGCGAACGCCGGGCCGAGCTCGACGGTCAGAAGCTGCAGGCCCTGGCCACCGGCCTGCCGACCATCGACCTGGCGAGCGACTGGACGCGGCGCCGCGACCCGAGCTTCGCCCTGGACCCGACCTTCGGCGGCGGCGACGACGCGGGCTTCGGGACCGTCCCGGGCGCCGACCCGTGGTTCGACGACTGGCTGCAGGGCTTCGGCTCCTTCATCCCCTCGGCCGAGGACATCCCCGCCTCGACCTTCTGGACCACGAGCGTGGCGGTCAACTGGGAGCTGAACCCGCGCGAGATCCTCGGCGCCGTCGGGGCGGCGAACCTCGGCATCGAGCGGCAGGATCTGCTGGTCGACGCGACCGAGCACGCGGTCCTCTCCGGGGTGGTCGAGGCCTACTACCGCGTGATCATGATGGCCGAGGCGGTGCGCGCGGTGGAGGCGCAGTACGCCAACCAGGACGAGCTACTGGAGATCACGCGCCTGCAGTTCGAGCTGGGCACCGCGACCCGGCTGGACACCCTGCAGGCGGCCGTCGGTCTGGCCAACATCGAGCCCACCCTGCGGCGGGTCCGCCGCCAGGTGGCCAACGCCGGCGCGCGCCTCAACGCGCTGCTCGGACGGGATCCGGAAGCGCCGCTGTCCATCGCCAACGAGAGCCTCGTCGAGACCGACCCCATCGACCGGGAGCGAGCGCTCGAGCTGGCGGTCTCGAGGCCGGACCTGCAGGCCAGCGATCGCTTCGTGGGCATGCTCGAGCGACAGAAGCAGGCGCAGAGCGCCAAGCGTTGGTGGCCATACCTGACGCTCTTCGGCAGCTACGGTCGTGTCGGCACCGACTTCGACGGCCAGTGGGACGACGGGCACGAGACCTGGACCGTGTCGGCGGCGGTGAACCTGCCGCTCTGGAACGGGCTCCTGACCAGCGGCCAGCTGCACGAGACCAGGGCGCAGATCCGGCGCACCGAGATCGAGCTGCGGGGCCACCGCCGGCAGGCCCAGGTCGTGGTCCTCGAGCTGCTCAACAACCTGTCCGCCGCACGCCGGACCCTCGCCGCGGCCGAGCTCAACCTCGACCGGGCGGAGGAGGCGCGCGACGAGAGCCTGCTCCGTTACCGGCTCGGACAGGTCGACTACCTCTCCGTCCTCGACGCCGAGTCCAACCACCTGACCGCGCGCCGCACGCTGATCGAGGCCCGGTACCAGGTGCTCACGCTCACGGCCAGCCTCAAGCGCGCGGTCGGCCACTCGCCCGCGACCCCGCTCACCGCCATCGACGGCCTGGTGGCCGCTCCGAAATCCAGGGGGTAGGACCATGCTCCGACACGTCAACACACCGCTCTGCACCCTCGTCGTCCTGGCGCTGGCGGCCATCGGCTCCGGCGGGTGCGGCGACGCGGCCGACGACGGGACGGCGGCCGAGGTCGCGCGCAACGTGCGCGTGATGCCGCTGGAGACCGCGCCGATCACGCAGTACTTCGAGCTCGCCGGGCCGGTCGTGCCCGTGCGTGGCGCCGACATCGCGGCCGAGGAGGCCGGGACGGTCGATCGCATCGACCACGACAAGGGCGAGCGGGTCGAACCGGACGCGCCCCTGGTCACCCTCGATCGCAGGCTGCTGGCCGCCGAGCTGGACGCGGCCCAGGCGCAGCTCGAGCTGCAGGCCTACGATCACGAGAAGAAGGAGCAGCTGCACGCCGCGGGCAAGATCAGCGAGCTGGAACTCCTGCGCAGTGCGGCCCAGCTCGCCGAGGCGCGCAGCCGCCGCGACGTCGCGCGCACCCGCCATCAGCGCGCGCAGGTCAGGGCGCCGTACGCCGGGATCGTGGCCGAGCGCTACGTCGAGCCCGGCGAGCTCGTGGCGCCGGGCACCCGCATCGCCCGCGTGATCGATCCGTACGTGCTGAAGCTCGATGGCGGCCTGACCGAGCGGGAGGTGGCCTGGATGCGCCCGGGCATGAGCGCCGAGGTGGCGCTCGAGGGGCTTGCCGAGCCCCGACGCGGCACGGTCGCCTGGGTCGGTTTCGAGGCCAGCATGAGCAACGGGAAGTTCCCGGTCGAGATCCACGTGCCCAACGAGGACCTGCAGCTGCGCAGCGGCGCCATCGGCCGCGCCCGGGTGGCCAGGGGCACGACCGACGGCATGGTGGTCATCCCCCGCGACGCGGTCATGCCCGGCGACGGGATCGACTTCGTGTTCGTGGTCGACCGCGACCGCGCGCGCAAGCGCATCGTCGAGCTCGGTCCGGGCCAGGGCCTGATGGTGGCGGTCCGCCAGGGCCTCGAGCCGGGTGAGCTGCTCGTCGTCCGCGGCCAGCGCGACCTGCAGGACGGCAACCTGGTCAGCATCAACGAGCGCGTCGCCTACGGGGACGGCACCGCGCCCGACGATCCGGACGTGATCCGGGCCGAGAGCGCGAGCACCCGGGTGGCGGGGGAGGCCGTGCGATGAAGATCACCTCCGGAGCCATCCGGAAGTACCCCATGATCTTCGCCTTCATGGTGGTGATCACGGTCATGGGGCTGGCGTCCTACCGGCAGTTGCCGCGCGAGTCGGCGCCCGAGGTCAAGATCCCGTTCGTCAACGTGGTCGCGCCGTATCCCGGCACCGCGCCGGCGGACATGGAGAACCTGGTCACGCGCAAGCTCGAGCGCGAGCTCAAGGGCCTGCCCGACCTCAAGGAGATGACCAGCTCCTCGTTCTACGGCATGTCCATGGTGACGCTCGAGTTCACCACCGACGTGGAGATGAGCGACGCGCTGCAGAAGGTCCGCGATCGGGTCGACATCGCCAAGCCCGAGCTGCCCGAGGACACGCGCGAGGATCTGATCATCATGGAGATCAGCTCGAGCGACTGGCCGATCATGCAGGTCAACCTCTCGGGCGACTACGACCTGTTCCGGCTCAAGAAGGCGGGCGAGGACCTGCAGGAGGCCATCGAGCAGATCCCGGGCGTGCTGTCGGTCGACCTGTTCGGCGGCATCGAGAACGAGGTGCAGGTCGACGTCGATCCGGAGCGGCTGGAGTTCTACGGGCTCGGTCTGCCGGACGTCCAGGACGCGGTGGCCCTGCAGAACCTCACGATCCCCGGCGGCAAGCTCTCGCTCGGCCAGTACGACTACAAGGTGCGCGTACCGGGTGAGGTGGAGGAGGTCGCGGAGATCCTCGACTTCGTCGTCAATCCCGGCGTCATGCCACCGGTCTACATCCGCGACGTGGCCACCGTCGAGTTCGGCATCAAGGATCGTGAGACCATCTCGCGCGTCAACGGCCGCGACGCGGTCACCCTGTCGATCAAGAAGCGCACCGGCGAGAACATCATCGACATCGCCGACGAGGTGCGCGCGACGATCGAACGCATGGAGCCGACCTTTCCCGAGGGCACCGAGGTCGGCATCGTCGGCGACCAGTCCGAGGACATCCGGATGATGGTCCACGAGCTGGAAAACAACATCGTCAGCGGCCTGATCCTGGTCGTGGCGGTGCTCTTCCTCTTCCTGGGCTTCACCAACTCGCTCTTCGTCGGCGTGGCCATCCCGTTCTCGATGCTCATCACCTTCGTCGCCCTGCGCGCCTTCGGCATCACCCTGAACATGGTCGTCCTGTTCAGCCTGATCCTCGCGCTCGGCATGCTCGTGGACAACGCCATCGTGATCGTCGAGAACATCTTCCGGCACCGGGGCAAGGGCAAGGACGGCGGCGACGCCGCCCGCGACGGCGCCCATCAGGTCTCCGCCGCGGTGATCGCCTCGACACTGACGACGGTCTGCGCCTTCGGCCCCATGATCTTCTGGCCCGGGATCATGGGCGATTTCATGAAGTACCTGCCGATCACGGTGATCATCACGCTGGCCGCCTCGCTCCTGGTGGCGCTGGTGTTCAACCCGGTGCTCTGCGCGCGCTTCCTGAAGGTTCCCAGGGAGGGTGGCGGCAGCACGCGCCTGGGCGACCGGCTGATGCAGTTCGGCCTGCAGACGTACACGCCGACCCTGCACTGGGCGCTGCGGCACAGGACGATCACCCTCGCCGGGATGCTGCTGCTGTTCGCGGGCGTGACCGCCGTGTTCGCACGCTACAACCATGGCGTCGAGCTCTTCCCCGACATCGATCCCAACGTGGCGCAGGTCGTCGTCGAGGCGCCCTCGGGCACGCGCATCGAGCTGACCGACGCCTACACCGCCGAGTGCGAGGAACAGGCCGCCCAGATCGGCGACCTGGTGGCCTACAGCGCCTCGGTCGGCGTCTCCATGAGCGGCATGGGCACCGGCGAGTCCGCCCCCTCGAACGAGTCGCTGGTCATGCTCGAGTTCGTCGATCCGGTGGACCGGTCCCGCTCGTCGGCCGTCGCGCTCGAGGAGCTGCGCGACCGGCTGAGCGACTTCACCGGCGCGGAGATCACGGTCGAGAAGCGCGAAGAAGGCCCCCCGACCGGCAAGCCGGTGAACATCGAGATCACGGGCGACGACTTCGACGTCCTCGGCGATCTGGCCGGGCAGATCCGCGAGCGCATCCGCGCGCTGCCGGGCCTGGTCAACATCCAGGACAACTACGACAACGAGCTGCCCGAGATCCGCATCAACCCCGACGTGGAGAAGGCGGCCCGGTATGGTCTGCGCACCTACGACATCGCCAGCACGGTGCGCACGGCGCTGCTGGGCTCCGAGGTCGCCAAGTACCGCGTCGGCGAGGACGAGTACGACATCAGGGTCCGCTACCAGGACGATTTCCGGCGCAAGGTCGAGGACATCGAGAACGCGACCGTGTTCTACGAGGGCGAGGCGATTCCGGTCTCGGCGTTCGCCTCGCCCGAGTTCACGACGTCGCTGGCGGCGATCAGCCGCATCGATGGCCGCCGCGTGGTCACCGTCTCGGCCGACGTGGCCGACGGCTACAACGGCAACGAGCGACTCGCGCGGGTGCAGGAGGAGCTGGCCGACTTCGCGATCCCCGCCGGCTACAGCCTCGACTACACCGGCGAGAGCGAGGACCAGGAGGAGGCGCAGACGTTCCTGAGCGACGCCTTCGCGGTGGCGCTGATGCTGATCCTGCTGGTCCTGATCTCCCAGTTCGCCTCGGTGACCCAGCCGGTGATCATCATCGCCTCGGTCCTGCTCTCGCTGATCGGCGTCTTCGTCGGCCTGCTGGTGACCGGCACCGCCTTCGGCATCATCATGACCGGGGTCGGCGTGATCTCCCTGGCGGGCATCGTGGTCAACAACGCCATCGTCCTGCTGGACTACATGAACCAGCTGCGCGCGCGTGGCCTCGAGCTCGAGGAAGCCATCGTGCGGGCCGGCACGACGCGTTTCCGGCCGGTGGTGCTGACGGCGATCACGACGATCCTCGGCCTGATCCCGCTGACCACGGGGCTGTCGCTGGACCTCGGCAAGCTGACCAGCGGCGAGCTGGGCGAGGTCCTGGTCATCGGCGGCGAGTCGAGTCAGTGGTGGGGACCCATGGGCGTGGCGGTGATCTGGGGCCTGGCCGTCGCCACGTTCCTGACGCTGGTGGTCGTGCCGGTGATGTACGCGAGCCTCGAGCACGCCAAGATCAAGGCGGCGGGCCGAGCGCGGCAGCCGGTGACCACCGATTGACGTGGTCGGTGGCGCGGTGCTAACGTCGCCGCGCCACCGCCGCACCGGCCGCCCGATCGCGCCCTCCAACCCACCCGGGGAAGCCCCGCATGCCCGCCCTCGCCACCGCCGACCTCGCCGTCCTGGTCGCCTACGCCGCCGTCGTGATTGCCCTCGGCGCGTGGGCCTCGCGGCGCCAGCGGGGCACCGACGCCTACTTCCTGGCCAACCGGGACCTGCCCTGGCTGCTGGTGGGGATCTCGATCCTGGCCACGGCCTTCTCGGCCGCGTCGCTGCTGGGCGGTCCGGGCGAGGCGTACGCCAGCGGCATGCTCTGGCTGCAGCTCCAGGTCGGCGACCTGGTCGCCATCGCGATCGTGGTCGCCGTCTTCATCCCGGCCCTGCGCGGCCGCGACCTGACCACCGCCTACGAGATCCTCGAGGAGCGCTTCGATCACCGCGTGCGGGCGACGGCCAGCGCGCTGTTCATCGGACAGGTGCTCTTCCGGACCGGCATCCTGATCTACGGACCCGCCCTCGCGCTGGCGACGGTCACCGGCGTGGACGTGCGCTGGGCCATCGTCGCCGTGGGCGTGGTCGCGACCGTCTACACGGTGCTCGGCGGCATCACGGCCGTGATCTGGACCGACGCCCTGCAACTGGTCGTGGTCCTGGTCGGCCTCGGCGCGTGCATCGTGACGCTGGTCGGAGAGATCGGCGGGGTCGGCACCGCGCTGGAGATCGGGGCCGCGTCGGGGCACTGGCGCGTCATCGACCTCGACCAGCCCTGGACCTCGGTCCGGTCGCTGCCCGGCGCGGTGATCGGCTACGGCCTGCTCGCCGCCTCGGTGGCCGGCACCAACCAGCAATCGGTGCAGCGGTACCTCACCTGCCGCGACGTGGCCGCCGCGCGGCGCGCGGCCTGGACCGGCTGGGCAGTCGGGTTCGTGGTCACGGCCCTGACCCTGGTGGTCGGCGTGCTGCTCTACGTCTATCACCTCGGCGCCGGGCCCGCGGTGGTGGCCGAGCTGGGGCCGGACGCCGTCTTCCCGCACTTCATCGGCCACGTGCTGCCGCCGGGGGTCTCCGGTCTGCTGGTCGCGGCCATCTTCGCCGCGGCGATGTCGAGCCTCGATTCGGCCCTCAACTCGCTGGCCACCGCCACCATGCACGACTTCGTGCAGCGGTACCGCCGGCGTCCGGTCCCGCCACCGCGGCAGCTGATCTGGGCGCGCTGGCTGACCGTGCTGTGGGGCGTGACGGCCATCGCGGCCGCCCTGTACGTCGCCGGCCAGGGCACGCTCCTGGCCCTGGCGGTGCGCTACATGGGCTA
Organism: bacterium; assembly: GCA_014730255.1. Classification (GTDB taxonomy): domain Bacteria; phylum Krumholzibacteriota; class Krumholzibacteriia; order LZORAL124-64-63; family LZORAL124-64-63; genus Glo-17. Next base: position 7,060 of record WJIQ01000230.1, read on the forward strand.
CTTCGCCGGGCCGGTGCTGGGGCTGTTCGTGCTGGCGCTCGTCCCGCGTCGTGTCGGCGCGACGGCGGCGCTCCTGGGCGCGGGGCTCGGATTCGCCGGCGTGCTGGGCTTCGAGCTGTTCGCCCGCACGTCCGGGGCGTTCCCGGGCCTCGGCATCTGGGCGTGCGCCGCGGGCCTGGTGGCCACGCTCGGGCTCACCGTCGTCATCGACACGCTGGCCCGACGCCGTGAAGCATCGGGCCAGCGATGACGGTCGCGGATCCGGGTGCGGGCTACTTCACCAGCGTCGCCGGCTTCGTGTACTGCAACCCTGCCGCTCGCAGGCGATAGAGGTACGTGCCCGACGGCAGCGGCCGCCCGCGATCGTCGGTCCCGTCCCAGGTGATCGACGTCGTCCCGCCCGGGCAGACGCGGTCGACCAGGGTGCGCACGTGGCGTCCCCGCGCGTCGAGCACCACGAGCTCGGCATGGCCGGCGTGGTGCAGGTCGAAGGAGAACGTCGTGCTCGGGTTGAACGGGTTGGGGTGGTTCGGACGCAGCCTTGCGGCGGCGGCCGGCGTGTCGGCGGCCGTCGGCACGCCGTGCGCGAACTCGATCACGCGGGCGGGGGCCACCCGGGGGTAGGTCTCGGTGCGGCCGCTGGCGTCGCTCGCGGTCACGTAGTACTCGCAGGCGGTGAAGTAGTCCGGGCGCGGGATCTCGGCCGTGTACTCCCAGTCGAGTCCGGTCGGCGACAGGAGAGCGTCCTGCCAGGGGCCGCCGTCGTGGCGATAGACGACGCGTGTGTCGGTGAGCTCCTCGCCGCTGTGCGCCCGGATGGTCGCCGTGATCGTGACCGGATCGAGGGGCTGCTCCCCGATCACCGGCACGTGCCCCACGCGCAACATGCCCGGATCCATGATGCCCTTGGTGCGACAGTGAAGGGCGTCGTCGCTGAGGAAGCCGCTGTAATAGTAGCCCTCGACCGTGTAGCCGGGGGCGGCCTCGCGGTAGGCCTCCAGCGCCTGCTCGTCGTAGCTCGCGTTGCCGAACGTCGGCACGTAGATGCGGTCGTTCAGGATCAGGCTGTTGGTGTAGCTGGCCGGCGAGCTGCCCCCGATGTTGTAGCAGTACACCCGGTGCACCTGGTAGTTGCGCCCGGTCGACGCCTCGAGGCTCGCCAGCAGCGTCGCGCGCTGGTCGAGATCGTCGTGGGTCCAGTGGGACGACCAGACGTCCTTGACCAGGACGGTCTCCTCGTCGAGGAACTTGGCCCAGGTGTCGATGTGGTGGATCCCGCCGGACTCGATGTACTGCAGGACCATGTAGGTCTCGACGCCGTAGTAGTCCAGCATGAGCTGGTCGACCTCGGGCGGGGTCATGCCGTTCTCGCTGGCGGCCTCGTCGTAGACCAGGCGTGTCGAGCTGGAGATGTGGGCGCCGTCGGTCATGTAGTTGCCGCCGGTGTGGTACATGTCGTGGCTGTAGCTGGGCAGGCCGAGCTGCTGGGCCAGGTAGACGGGGATGAGGTTGTCGTTCGGCCGCCAGGGGCGGTTGTAGGTGTGGTCGATGATCCCGATGTCGCCGTCGCCGTCGAACACGAACCACGGTCCATAGTCCCGCGTCCAGATGCTGTCGTTGTTGCGCACGACCCACTCGACCCGGTCCATGTCCACGCCATTGGCGCTCAGTGCGTTCTGGGCGCTGCCCTGGTAGCCCGAGGAGACGACCACGTAGAGCGTGACGTCGTCGTCGAGATCGCGGAGCAGGCCGTACGGCAGGCCGAGAGGATACCGGATGAGCACGCCCGTGGCCGGTTCCCACTCGGCGCAGTTGCGGATGGGGGCGACGGGGGGAGGATCGCTGGTCACGGCCCGCGGCATCCGGTCGAGGTTGGCCTGCCAGTAGACGGCCTCGGCGCGGGTCTCGTGGCGCGGAAGCAGCGGCTCGAGCCCGTCGACGTCCCATTCGAGGGCTTCGCGGTCGAGGCCGGGCAGGGGCTGGGCGATGGCGGCGGCGGCGAACGCGAGCAGGATCAGGGCGAGCCAGGACAGACGCATCCGGTGCATGGGGCCTCCTCGGGCGGGACGGGTACGGACGACGCGTACGGACGACGCGTACGAGTATAGCATGCACCGCGGCTGCCCGGCGATCCGGTTTTTGCTCAAGTTTTCGCTCCAGAGTGCCGAAGATACGGGACGGAGGCGAGGAACTTGACCATCAATGCGTTGAATCAGGCCCTCCAGGGAATTCAGGATAGCCGACGACGGTTCGAGAGCGCCGCCGGCGACGTCACGCGCGCGACGACCACCGGGGCCGGCGATCCGGACGCGCCGGACCTGACCGACGCCTCGGTGCGCCTGCTCACGGCCCGGCGCGGCCTCGAGGCCTGCCTGGCGGTGGCCCGCAGCGCCGACGAGATGGTCGGCAAGGTCATCGATACCCTCGCCTGAGGTCCGGGGCGCCGACCGCGCTTTGACCGTGGCCAACCACCCCTCACCGTGGATATGATGGCGTCGAGGCCGCACCCGCCGCGCGGGGCGGACGCGAGGCGACCGGCGATCCGGAGGTGAGATATGCGTCTGATGCCCGTGATGTTCGAGGACCACACCCTCGCGGGCTTCCGTCCCCTGGCCTGGAGCGTCCCGGTCAGCGAGCTCCGCTGCGGGATCCTGAACCCCCGCGAGCGCGTCGAGCGCGTGTTCGGGCAGCCGCCGATCCTGCTCGTGCGGAGCTTCCTGGAGCCGCTGGCCGCCGAGCTCGGCCACGCGACCGGACCCGACACCATCGAGGGTGCGCTGCCCGGCAGCCTGCTGGAGTCGGTCGTCCTGGTGTCGCCGCGCCTGGGTGCGGACTGGGAGCGCCTGGAGGCCCTGCAGCGCGAGGCGGAGCACACGAGCGACGGATTCTGCATCGTCGACGGGGAGGGCCTGCTGGCGGCGGTGGTGCCGCGGGCCGACCTGGCCGACTGGCTCGGATCGTGGCGGGCGTGGCGGGATCAGGCCGACGCCTCGGGAGCCTGGCGTGACCCGACGACGCCGGTGCCGCGCTGGGAGCCGCCGCAGACCCTGCCCGGGCGCGAGGAGCGTCCGGGCTGGCGTCGCCTGTGGGACCTGATCCCCGCGACCGCCGCGGCCATCTCCGACGACCTCGAACGCATCGGCGAGTTCCTGCCCGCGCGACGGATCTGGGGCGCGCTGCCGGTCGAGCCCGAGCAGGCGGTCTGGACCTCCCCGGTGGCCCTGCAGACCGCCCCGCAGCGCGGCCTCGGCGACCTGGTCACCGCCGGCGATCCGGCCCGCGTCTGGCTCGGGCCGGACTGCCGCCTCGCTGCGGGCGTGGCCATCGATGCCCGCGAGGGGCCCGTCGTCCTGGGCGCCGGGGTGGAGGTCATGCCGCACAGCTACCTGGCCGGGCCTCTGTTCGTCGGCTCGGGGAGCCGCATCAAGGCGGGCGCGACGATCTACGGCGAGACCTCGCTCGGTGCGGTCAACCGGGTCGCCGGCGAGATCGGCGAGTCGACGTTCCTCGATTTCGTGAACAAGCAGCACGACGGTTTCATCGGCCACTCGTACCTCGGCAGCTGGTGCAACCTGGGCGCGATGACCACCAACAGCGACCTCAAGAACACCTACGGCACGATCCGGGTCGACCTCGGCCAGGGAGCCGAGGACACGGGGTTGCGCTTCGTCGGCCTGCTGATGGGCGAGCACGGCAAGACGGCCATCGGCACGCTCTTCAACACCGGCACCACGGTCGGGTTCGCGAGCAACGTGTTCGGGACGGGCTTCCCCGCCAAGCGTCTGGACAGCTTCACCTGGGGTGATGGCCGGAGCGACGACCGGCACGATCCGCGGCGGGCGACCGAGACCGCGGCGACGGTGATGCAGCGGCGGGGCTGCCGGCTGACGGACGGCTGCCGGCGCATCTTCGAGGGGCTCGCCTGACCGCGCGTCGTGCAGCGGACGGCGTGGGGCCCGGTGCATGTTGCACGGCCAGGGGGTTCTGGTCGACGACGATGTTGGCGGTGTAATATACCGCCAATAAACGCTTTACGGGCAATCGGATCCGGATTCGACGGGCCGGCGCGAGACTTGATGCTCTGGAAGCAAAATGTTTCCTGGGTCATCGGCGACCTGGCTGTCCGGACGCGTTGCAACACGGCTCCTGCAACCCTGCCTGGATGGGTCACGCCCTGGCTCCCGGGAAACATTTTTTTGTGCAAGCCCCTGTATTTAAACCAGTTGACAGGTTCATTGGCGCGTGGTACGTTGCTGCGGCGTCGATTTCGAACGTGGTGATGCAATCGCGCCGCACCCTGGCCCGGGAGCCGAGACCATGACGAAGGCAGAACTGGTCGAACTGATCGCCGGGGAGACCGGCATCAGCAAGAAGGACACGGGGATCATCGTCAACCTCATCCTCGAGAACATCGGTCGCGCGCTCGTCAGCAGCGACAAGGTGGAGCTGCGCGGTTTCGGCAGTTTCAAGGTGAAGCAGCGGCGGTCACGCCTGGCCCGCAATCCCCGCACCGGGGCGTCGGTCGAGGTCCCGGCCAAGCGCGTGCCGTACTTCAAGGCCTCCAACGAGCTCAAGGGCCGGCTCAACGGCGGATCGACCGACTGACCGGCGAGGTTGTCTTTTCCCGCCGTCGGCACTACATTTTGCGGTCGCTTTGACAGGGCCCCGACTGGACGCATGCGGACGGGCCGAGACGAGGAGCGGGGCGAGTCCAGTGCAGCCCGCCGGGAGGCCGAGGCCAGACGAAGGAAAGGTAGGAGTTCGGTATGCCGAACGGACGCAAGCGCAAGCGCAAGAAGATCGCGACCCACAAGCGTAAGAAGCGGCTACGCAAGAACCGCCACAAGAAGAAGTAACGCATCTCCGGGCCGGCCCCTCTGGGACCGGCCCGGCCGCGCGCTGGGCATGGCCCGGGCCTGACGGAGGATCGAGACGATGACCGACAATGTCGAACGCAGGCGCTCGCAGCGGGTCGATGCCCGCCTGCGACTCCAGGTCTACCTCGATGGCGACGATCGCAGCTCCGAGCCGGCGTCGCTGGAGACCGTCAACATCTCCACGTCCGGCGTGTACTTCCTGACCGACCACTACATCGCGCCGATGACCAAGCTCGCCCTCGGCCTCGAGGTCGCCGTCCCCGGGCCCGAAGAGGATGACCCGGACCTCGCGCTGGTCCCCTGCGAGGGACTCGTGGTCCGCATCCAGCCCGAGGAGCCGGCCGAGCCGGGCCAGCAGTACGAGGTGGCCGTGTTCTTCACCCGGATCGAGCCCGACGGCCAGGCCATCCTCGAGGACCACATCGAGTTCCTGCTCGCGCGCACCTGATCGCGCCGCCGGGCCATCGCCGTTCGCGACGCGCGTCGCCACCGCGGCCTCGCGCCGGACCGCGCCCCGTCACGACCTCCTGATCGACTTCCGACCATGATCGACCGCTCGCTGGCCAGCCGCCGTCGTGCCGCTGGCCCGGGGGCGGGCGTCGCCGCGCGCCCACGTGGCCGTGGGGGGCCCTCCGCGGCCGGTCGACCCGCGAGGGCGGTGGCGGCACGCCGATTGCGGATTTCCCGGGGCGAGGTGTCACCGATTCCCGCGACGGGAGGTCCGACGTGCTGCGGTCGCTCCAGATGGCCAAGACATCGATGCAGCTGCACCAGTCCCGGGTCGACGTGCTGGCCAACAACCTGGCCAACGCGGCGACGCCGGGTTTCCGGCAGGTCCTGACGCAGGTGGCGGAGAGGACCGCCGCCGGGGTGAACGATCCCGGCGAGGACGGCCTGCCGCTGCCCCCCGAGGCGCGGCGACCCGGTCCCGGCACCGGGTGGGCGCCGGCCCTGGACATCGGCATGAACCAGGCGACCGACGTCCGCCGTGGCGCCATCGACTCGACGGGCCGGCAGACGGACGTCGCCCTGGCCGGCCGCGGCTTCTTCGTGGTCCGGGATGCCGAGGGCGGCGAGTTCTACACCCGCGACGGCCACTTCCACCGGGACGAGACCGGGCGACTGGTGACCGCCGCCGGCCTGGCCGTCCAGGGGACCGGCGGGCCCATCGAGCTGGGCGCCGGCGAGTTCGCGGTCGCCGAGGACGGCACCGTGACGGTCGACGGCCAGGTCAAGGGCCGGCTCCGCGTGGTCGATTTCGCCGATCCGCACCGGTTGACCCATCGCGGCGACAGCCTGCTCGTCGCCGGACCCGACCTGCCGGCCGAGGAGGTGCCGCGCGAGGAGGTCTCCGTGCTCGGCGGCCACCTCGAGGGCAGCAACGTCGACCCGGTCCGCACGCTGGTCGACATGATCGCGGCCCAGCGCGCCTTCGAGGTGCAGGCCAAGGTGCTGCAGGCCAACGACGAGAGTCTGCAGAAGACCGTCAACACTTTGAGCTCGGTGCGGTAGCGCCGACGGTGAGCGAGGTGACTGAATCATGATGCGCGCCATGGGAACCGCAGCCTCGGGCATGAAGGCCATGCAGCTGCAGATCGACGCGATCTCCAACAACCTGGCCAACGTCAACACGTCCGGCTACAAGAAGAGCAACCTGGCCTTCCAGGACCTGCTGTACGAGCAGGTCGTGCCCGGCGGCCAGGCGCAGGGCGGCGGCCTGACCGCGCCCAGCCGCGTGGAGGTCGGCCACGGCGTCAAGCTGGTCTCGACGGCCAAGGACTTCAGCCAGGGCACGGTCCAGAGCACCAACAATCCCCTGGACATCATGATCGAGGGCGACGGGTTCTTCCAGCTGCGCATGCCCGACGGCAACCTCGGCTACACCCGCGACGGCAGCTTCAAGATGGATGGCGAGCGCAACATCGTCACCGCGCTCGGCTACCGCCTCGAACCCGCCCTGCAGATCCCGGCCGACGCCACCGACGTGGCCATCGCCCGCGACGGGACGGTCTCGGTGCGGCTGGCCGGCGACTCGGCCAACGTCCAGGAGATCGGCCGCATCGAGCTGGTGCGCTTCCCCAACGCCGCGGGTCTGATCTCGCGCGGCGGCAACGTGTACCTGGAGTCGCCCGCGAGCGGCGCGCCGCTGACCGGCAACCCCGGCGAGGAGGGCCTGGGCGAGGTGGCCAGCGGATTCCTGGAGATGAGCAACGTCGAGACCGTCGATGAGCTGGTGCGCATGATCACCGCGCAGCGCGCCTACGAGCTGAACAGCAAGACCATCTCCATGGCCGACCAGATGCTGCAGACGGTCAACGGCATCAAGCGCTAGGGGACGCGATGACCCGACGCCGCACCGCAGGACTCGTGATCGTCACGGCGCTGGTGGCCTGGTCCCAGGTCGCCGGGGGGTGGACGCTGGACCTGGCCGACAGCGTGTCCGTCGGCCCGGGCAACGTCCGGGTCGCCGACCTCGCGCGTGCGCCCGTCCCGGCCGAGGCCGGCGACGTGGTCGTCCTGCCGGGCACCCGGCCGGGGCAGTCGGTCACCGTGGCCCGCCAGACCGTCCTGCGACGGCTGGTCATGGCTGGCCTGGCGCACGGGGTCGCGCTCGCCGGCGCCGGCAGCTGCGTGATCGAGGTCGCGGGCGAGGCGGTGTCCGATCACGAGCTGGCCGACCGCGTCCGCGAGGTGCTCGCCGACCATCTGCCGCCCGCGCCCGCGGGCGCGCCGGCGACCTGGCTGGAGATCACCCTGCCGGAAATCGATCTGGTGACCCACACGGGCTGGCGCCTGAGCTGGCCGGACGCGCGTCCGCTCGAGCCCGGCCGCAACCTGCTGACCATGACCCTGGCCTCGGACCAGCGTCGACGCCGGCTGTCGGTGGCGGCGGTCGTCCACGCCTTCGCACGGACCCCGCAGGCGGTCGCGCCGCTGACGCGCGGGCAGACCGTCCCGCCCGGGTCGGTGGGTTGGGTCTGGACCGACCTGGCCGGCCACAGGGGCGAGGCCATCGTCGACGCGGCCCAGCTGCGCGGCATGGTGCTCGTGCGCGACCTGGCGCCGGGGACGGCCGTGACCGCGGACGACCTCGAGCCGCAGCCCATGGTCCAGCGTGGCGAGACGATCGACCTCGTGGTCCGGCGTGGACGGACGCGCGCGGTCGTGCAGGCGGAGTGCCGGCAGGACGGCCGGCTCGGACAGATGGTGAGCGTCCTCAACCCGATGACCCGACGCCTGGTGGTGGCCCGCGTGACCGCCCCGGGCGTCGTGACCCTGGGACGGTGAACCCATGTGGCGACGCACGATCCTCTCGATCCTGGCGACCGCGACCCTCGCGGCCGCGGCCGGCGCGCAGACGGGCGCCCTCATCGATCTGGACACCGGCACGAGCCTGGTGACCAACTACAAGGCGCGCTCGGTCGGCGACGTGGTCACGATCCTGATCATCGAGAAGACCACCGCCGACGCGTCGAGCACCGTCGGGGCGAACACCAAGTCGGAGATCTCGGGCGGGCCGGCCCTCGGCTTCCTCGAGCCGCTGGGATCGTGGGGCCTGGACACCGAGAACAAGTACACCGGCGACGGCAACACGTCGCGCACCGGCAACCTGCAGGCGGAGATCTCCGCGCGCATCGTCGAGGCGCTGCCCGCCGGGCAGTACCGCCTCGAGGGCCGCCGCACCGTGGAGATCAACGGCGACCGGCAGCTGATCGAGGTCACCGGCGTCTGCCGCGGGCGGGACATCACCGCCGACAACACGATCCTCTCGACCTACATCTCCGACGCGAAGATCGCCTACAGCGGGACCGGCCTGGTGCAGGACGCGGCCGAGCCCGGAGTCATCACCCGCATCGTCAACTGGCTGTTCTGATGGGCCGGACCGGGGAGCATCGCATGCGCGCGCAGATCTGGATCTCGATCATCGTCGTGGTGGGGCTGGCCGCCTCGCCGCTCGCGGCGGACACCCCGTCGCGGATCAAGGACATCGCCTTCATCGAGGGCACCACGCCCGAGCCGCTGGTGGGCTACGGCCTGGTGACCGGCCTCGGGGGGACCGGCGACGGCCAGAGCAGCGAGTTCACCGTCAACAGCCTCGCCGCCTTGCTCGAGAACCTCGGCGTGACGGTCGATCCGTCGCTGATCCGCCTGAAGAACGTGGCCGCCGTCTCGGTCACCGCCTACCTCGACCCCAACGCGGGCGAGGGCGAGCGCATCGACGTGCAGGTCGCCAGCGTCGGCGACGCCTCCAGCCTCGAGGGCGGCACGCTGATCATGACCCCCCTGAAGGCGGCCGACGGCCAGGTGGCCGTCGTCGCGCAGGGGCCGGTCTCCATCGGCGGCTTCAACATCAAGAGCGGCGCGAACAACAGCTTCCGCAAGAACCACAGCCTGGTCGGCATGATCCCCAACGGCGGCACCGTGCGGCGCCCCCTGAACGGGTCGTTCGTCCGGGGCGAGACCGTGACCTGGCTGCTGCATCACGCGGACTTCGCGACGGCGTCGGCGGTCGCCCGCTCGGTCAACGGCGCGTTCGGCGAGGGCACCGCCCGCGCCGCCGACGCGCACCGGGTCGAGGTCACGATTCCCGAGAGCCACGGCGGCCAGCCGGTGGACTTCATCGCCGCCATGGGCGACCTGCCGACGCGGACCGACGCGCCGGCGCGCGTGGTGATCAATGAGCGGACGGGCACGATCATCGTCGGCGAGAACGTCGTGCTCAAGGAGGCCGCCGTCGCGCACGGCAACCTCAAGGTGGAGGTCAAGACGTACTACGACGTCTCGCAGCCGGCCCCCTTCGCCGAGGGTGGCCAGACCGCCATCGTCCCGGACGTCAACACCCGGGTGCAGGACACCGACGCCCGGGTCCTGCGCGTGCCCGAGACCAGCACGGTGGCCGACGTGGTCGCGGTCCTGAACGACATCGGCGCCAGCAGCCGCGACATCATCGCCATCCTGCAGGCCCTGAAACAGGCCGGCGCCCTGCAGGCCGACCTGGTGATCATGTAGGAGCGAACGACGTGGACTTGCCCGGCCTCCGCACCACCGACACGCTCGCATCGGAGCTGACGCGTCCGGCGCCTCCGACGCCGGCGCCCGGCGCGGGCCGGGAGGCGCTGCGCGAGGCCGCCACGCGCTTCGAGGCCCTGTTCTACAACCAGCTGCTGTCGTCCATGCGGGCGACCGTGCCGGAGAACGAGTTCTGGGGCGCGAGCAGCGGCACGCGCATCTACCGGCAGCTGCACGACCAGGAGCTCTCGGGCCGGCTCGCCGATCAGGGCGGCCTCGGGATCGCCGACCTGATCGTCCGTCAGTTCGAGTCGGCCGTCGACCGCGAGGGATCGCCGGCGGATGCCGTGCCTCCGGAGCTGCCCGCCCTGCACCGGCGGGGACTGTCCACGTACCAGCAGGAGGCGGTGACGCGGCCGTCTCCGGACGAGCTGGTGCGACTGCGCCATCTCGCCGGCGAGGTCGGCGGCGCCGCGGCCGACACCCTCGACCGCTTCCAGGACGACCTGGTCGCCGCCGCGCGGGAGCACGAGCTCGACCCGGCGCTGCTGCTCGCGGTCACCGTCCGCGAATCGGCCGGCGATCCGCGGGCGGTCTCGCCCCGCGGCGCCCAGGGGCTGATGCAGCTGATGCCCGGCACGGCCCGGGAGGTGGGCGTGGCCGATCCGTTCGACCCGGCGGACAACCTCCGTGGCGGGGCCCGCTACCTCGCCCGCATGCTCGACCGCTACGACGGAGATGTGGACCTGGCCCTCGCGGCCTACAACGCCGGCCCGGGCACGGTGGACAGGGCCGGACGCGCCGTCCCCGCCTACCCGGAGACCATCCAGTACGTCGAGCGCGTGACGTCGCTCGCCAGGCGGCTCGGTGCGCGATCTGGCACGGATCTGGTAACGAGCGCACGAGAGACCGAGCTTCCGCGAACCCGATGAGGTGAGAACCATGTCCGAGACGAAGCAGGCCCCCGTGGACGTGTCCGCGCAGGTATCGGCGCTGCGCCAGGTGCTCGCCGAGGAGCACGCGCGGTACGAGGCGCTCCTGGAGCAGGCGCGCGAGCAGGGGCGCCTCATGACCGGCCATGATCTCGACGCGATCGAGCGCAGCGCCCAGGCGATGGCCCAGGGGCTGGCCGAGGCGGCGGGGATCCGGCAGCGCCGCGAGGAGCTCACGGCCGAGCTGATGCGGTCGACCGGCCACCGGGACCTGCGCCTGAGCGCCTGGCTGGCGACCCAGCCCGACATCGTGCGCACGCAGCTCCAGGACGTGATCGCCCGCGTGCGGGAGGCCGGGGCCCGCCTCATGGAGGTCAACGAGAAGAACCGTCGTCTGGCCAGTTTCTGCCTCGATCTGGTCGAGGAGGAGGCAGGCGTGCTGCGCCAGTCGCTGCTCGAGGATCCGGCCGGACGTTACGACCGCGGCGCCCGCCCGGCCAGCGCCGATGGCGGACGCATGGTCCAGAGGCAGGCTTGACGCCTGACGGGAGATGTCATGAGCCTGAACACGGTGATGGACAACAGCCTCTCGGCGATGTTCGCGGCCCAGGCCGGGCTGGCGACCACGTCGCACAACATCGCCAACGCCGACGTCGAGGGCTACTCGCGGCAGATGAACATGGTCGAGGCCCGGCGACCGCTCATGTTCTCCTTCGGCGCGATCGGCCAGGGGGTCGACGTCGCCACCGTCCGGCGCGCCCAGGACTCCTTCCTGCTGAACACCCTGCGGGCGCAGGTGGCCAAGGGCGCCCAGTACGGGGCCATGGATTCGGCGCTGTACGAGATCGAGAACATCCTCGGATCGGTCGACAACGATCATCTCGGCGAGGCGCTGAACAACTTCTTCGGCGCCTGGCACGAGCTGGGCACGGCGCCGACGGTCGAATCGCTCAAGGAGCTGGTGGTCACCCGTGGCCAGTCGCTCGTCAACGACATGCAATCGATCAGCAGCTCCCTCGACGACCTCGAGGACAACGTCGACCAGCGCATCGAGGAGGAGATCGAGCGGCTGAATACGCTGCTGCGCCAGGTCGGCGACCTGAACAGCCAGATCATGTCGGCCGAGATCGGCGGCCAGCCGGCCAACGATCTCCGCGACCAGCGGGACCTGCTCTTGACCGACATCTCCGAGATCGCCGCCGTGACCGTGGCCGAGCGGGAGGACGGCAGCCTCGACGTGATCCTCAACGGACGGACGATGGTCACGCGATCGTCGGTCCAGGAATTCACCACGCGCCTGCAGGACACCGATGCCGGCTACCGCATCGAGGTCGTGACCGACGGCCACTACCACGACGTGCAGCTGCCGGAAGGGACGCTCAGCGGCCTGCTGCAGAGCCGCGACGAGGTGGTCGGCGAGACCCGCGAGAAGCTCGACGAGGTGGCCTCGCTCCTGATCGGCGCGGTGAACGACCTGCACGTCCAGGGTCAGACCGGCACCAGCACCGGTCTCCTGTTCTTCACCGGCGATAGCCTGCACACCATCGAGGTCAACCCGATGCTGGTCGAGAACTCGGCGCTGGTCGCGACCTCGCGTAGCGGCGAGGCCGGCGATTCGGACATCGCCCAGGCGATCGCCGCGCTATCGGACTCGGCCGTGCCGGGCTCGAACATGACGGTCAACGAGTCCTATCGCTCGGTGGTGATCGACGTGGCGAGCCAGCGCTCGGGCTACGAGTTCCTGGTCGACAACCAGACCGCCTCGATCCAGGCCGTGGAGGCCAAGATCGCCAGCGTCACCGGGGTCAGCCTCGACGAGGAGGCGGCCAGCATGGTGCGCTACCAGAACACGTACAACGCGGCGGCGCGGGTGATCGCGACCGTCCAGGAGATGTTCGACTCGTTGATCAACATGGTCTAGCGACGACCGCCGTGGTCGCCGGGCGAAGGACGTGACGATGCCGATCCGGATCAGCGACAATTACCTGAGCACGATGCTGGTCAACGACCTGAACAGCAGCCTGGGCAACCTGCTGACGTACCAGCTGCAGGCCGGATCGATGCGGAAGATCCACGACTTCGCGGACGACCCGCGGGGCGTCGGCGCCATCCAGCGGTACGAGGACCTCATCGCCAGCAACGACCAGTACCTGCGCAACCTGCAGCGCAGCCGCGTGATCATCGACAACACCGACACCGCCCTGCAGGACATGAGCTCGATCCTGGCCGGCGTGCGCGAGCTGGTCCTGCGCGAGTCGAGCGCCCTGGCCACGACCGACACGCGGAACACGGCGCTGACCGAGGTCGACAACTACGTCAATCGCCTGCTCGACGTGCTGAACACCACGGTCGAGGGCAACTACATCTTCGCCGGCAACCGCACTGACACCCAGCCATTCGTGCGCAACGGCGACACGGTGATCTACCAGGGCAACGACGAGACGATGACCGCGGCGGTCGGGCCGAACTCGTCGCAGGCGCTGAACATCCCCGGCACGGTCTTCGTCGGCCAGCTGTCGTCCACGCTCTCGGGGCGGGCCGACCTGGCGCCGCGCCTGGCCGTGACCACCGACCTGGGCGACATCAACCTCGGTCGCGGCTGGGAACCGGGCCCGATCCAGATCACCGACGGCAACAACGGCACCTGGACCGTCGACCTGACCGGCAGCAGCACCATCGACGACGTGATCGCGGCCATCGGTACGGCGACCGGCGGGGCCGTCACCGCGTCCCTGGACGCCGACCAGACCGGACTGCAGCTGAACGGCGTGGGCCCGCTGACGGTCGAGGAGGTGGGCGACGGCGGGACCGCCACCTCCCTCGGCATCAAGGGCACGTCCGCCGCGAGCACCCTCTCGGGCAACGACATCCGGCCGCTGATGGAGGATACGACCCTCCTGGCGGACATCCCTGGCCTCGACGGGTCCCTGCCCCTCGGCAGCATCGAGGTCGAGACCGGTGGCGCCGTGACCACCATCGACCTCTCGGCGGCGACCACCATGGCGGACGTCAAGGCGACCTTCGAGGCCGCGATGCCGGGGTTCGAGCTCCGCCTGGAATCGAGCGGCATCTCGGTGATCAGCGGGTCGACGGAGGCGTTCTTCATCCGCAACACGGGCTCGCCGGACACGGCGACCCTGCTCGGGATCGAGGGCACCGGCTCGCCGGTGCGCATGTTCGGCGTCCTCGAGGATCTGCGCGCCGCGCTGGCGGCCGACGATCCGGACGCGGTGCACGACGTGCTGATCGAGGTCGAGCAGCTCGAGCAGATGATCCAGTCGCAGCTCATCACCATCGGCGGCCGCGAGCAGGACGTGGAATGGACCGAGGGGCTGCTCATGCAGCGCGACGTGCAGCTGGAGGCCAAGCTGTCGCTCGAGCGGGACGCCGACGTGGCCGAGGTCTCGGCCGCCCTCGCGCAGGCGGAGACCAGCTATCAGGCCAGCCTGATGGTCAGCAGCCGGCTCTTCCAGAGCAACCTGATGATGTACCTGTAACCCGGGGCGCGCACCCCAACGAGGAGACCAGCGATGCCTTCCTTCGAGACCACGCGATTCGGAGTCCTGGAGTATGCCGAGGAGGCGGTGATCCAGCTTCCCGAGGGACTGATCGGCCTGCCGAAGCTCCAGCGGTGGCTGCTGCTGGACATGGACGACGAGATGCCCATGCGCTGGCTCCAGTCCCTCGAACGGCCGGACTTCGGTGTGCCGGTGATGCCGCCGGTGTTCTTCGCCGACGTCTACGACGTGTCGACGCGGCGGATCTCCGCCCTGGGCGAGGCGACCGAGCCGGTCACGCTGATCATCGCGACCGTCCACCCCGGGGGCGAGCGCATCACCGGCAACCTCCGCGCGCCGCTGGTGATCGACACCGAGTCCCGTCGCGGGGCCCAGATCGCGCTGGACGACGACCGGCTCTCGACGCGGCAGGATATCGACTACTTCAAATTCGGGCTTGCCGTGTCCGGCGCGCCGTTGGAGAATGAACTGGCAGATGGCGAGACCGTCAGCAGCGAGGCCGAGGCGGCCGACGCCGAGGCCGAGACTGCTGTCCCCGGCATCTGAGGTGACGACGCCAGGGCGGCGTCGCAGGCGGACAGGGAGGTCCCGTGCTCATCCTCAGCCGTAAACGCAACGAGAAGATCATGATCGGGGACGACATCTCGATCCTGATCGTCGACATCCGTGGGGACCAGGTCCAGATCGGGATCGACGCGCCGCGGTCGATCCCCGTCCACCGGCACGAGATCTACGAGGAGATCCGCAACACCACGCTCGATGCGGCCCAGTCGGCCGACGTCGATCTGGCGGCCATCCGCAAGAAGGGCGGTGGCAACAAGGGCAACGGGCCGCCGGACGGCAGCCAGGGCGGGGGATCCGGCGCCTGAGCGCCGCTCCGATCGGCCCTCCCGGAATCCGACCCACCCTCACGCGCGGCGATCGAGAACTCCGGACATGGACGAGGCAGGGGCGTGCTGCGGCTGGCCGGCGGCGAGTCGATGGCCGAGGTCGTCGCGTGCCTCGCGGCTGCGGGCCTGCAGCTCCCGGTCGAGGCGCTGCAGGTCGACGAGCTGGTCCGTGACGGCACGCCGCTCGGCGGCGGTCGCAGCCTCGAGCCGGTGGGCGAGGGCCTCGATGGCCTCGCCGCGACGCTCGAGCAAGCGGCCGAAGGCGTCGACATCGCCGACGTCGAGCGCCTGCACCAGCGCATCGTGAAGTTCCAGCAATTCCTGCAGTGTCTGGCGCAAGGCGTTGCCTCAGGCGGAGAAAGAGATGCGCTGCTCGGCCGGCTCCGGCCCGTTGCAGCCCGCCGCGACGCCCGGCCGCGGCTCCGCCTCGCCTCTCGCAGGATCCGTGCCGGCCGTGGTCTCGCCACGGAGCGCCTGCTCCGCAGCCCCGGTGGGGACCTGGCTCCAGGCGTCCAGGAGCGGTTCGAGGACCCGCAGGCACTCGTGGACGTGCGCGGGATCACGGTCGACCTGCATCGACAGGATGCGGTCGAAGAGGAAGTCGTACAGGCGGTCCAGATTGTCGGCGATCTCGCCCCCGACCGAATGGTCGAGCGAGGCCCGCAGCTCGGTCACGATGCGCTGGGTGAGGCCGAGTCGGCGGGCCATCTCCGGCCGGTCGGTCCGCGCGACCGAGGCGGCGATCTCCAGGTGCTCGACCATCTTGCGGTACAGGAGGAGGATGAGCTTCTCCTTGCTCATGGTCTGCAGGTCGGTCTCGCGGTAGGCCTGGATATTCCGGTCGTAAGTCATCGAGAGCCCTTTCGCGCCGGAGCGTCTACTGACCACTGAAGATCATGGAGTTGAGCGAGCTGCCCTGGGCGTTGAGCTGCGCGATCATCGATTCCATGGCGACGAACTTCCGCTCGAGGGTCTCGCGGTAGTTCTCGACGCTCCGCTCGTAGCGCTCGATGCTGCTGTCGACGTTGTCGATGCGGCGGTTGAGCGACTCGGTGCCGAGCTTGAACATGCCGCTGACCGAATCGGTCAGGTCGTCGATGGCGGTGTCGAAGAGGGCCGCCTTGCCCTCGTTCCCCTCGTAACCGATGAACAGGTCGCGGACGGCGGAGAAGTCGGTGGCGATGGCGTCGGCGAACCTGGTCTCGTCGAACTCGAGCGTGCGGCCGCTCTGCTGGCGCTCGATGCCCACCTCGGCCATCAGGGAGTAGAGGCCGTCGCCGTCGTGGCTGGCGGTCATGACGTTCTGCACGCGGGTCATGATCGAGCGGGCGGTGGCGTTGCCGTACAGCTCGCCCTCGGACCCGAGCGCGGTGTCGAGGAAGGTCATGACGTCGTTGTAGGCGTCGACGAAGGCCTTGACCTGCTCCTTGACGCCCTCGGCATCGGTCTCGATGGACAGATTGACGGTGGTCCCGGGCGAGGCCTCGTGCAGGTCGAGCGTCACGCCGCTGATCACGCCCTCGAGCCGGTTGCCGTCGGCGTAGACGTCCAGCCCGTTGACGGTCAGGTGGGCGTCGGTCGCGGCCTGGAACTCGGTCAGCGCGATGGGCGTGCCGCCGGACAGTCCGGACGTGTCGACCGAGAAGGCGCCGCCGCTACCGGGCTCGCCGCTGAGCGAGAGGTAGTAGCCGCCGGTTTCCGAGCCGTCGTGGATGATGCTCGCACCGACCCCGTCGATCTCCTGGTTGATCCGGTCGGCGAGCTCCTGCAGGGTCGTGAACTCGGTCAGCTCGAGCGTCTGCTCCTCGCCGCCGACGGTGAAGGTCATCGTCCCGAGGCCGACGTCGGCCAGGGTGTTGTCGTACCCCTGCGAGCGCGAGATCTGCCGCTGGGCGAGCGTGTCCACGACGATGTCGTAGGTTCCCGGAGCGGCGGTCGAGCCCGGTGTCGCGGTCAGGATGTCCTCGTGCGAGGAGACGCCGGTGAGCGCGGCGAACTCGTTGGCCGAATCGATGTTCTGCGCCGCGTCCTGGAGTGCGATCAGGCGCGACTTCAGGTTGCCGAGCGCCGAGATCTGCGTCTCGTACGACTGGCGATCGCCCTGCAGCCGGTAGATCGGCTGCCGCTTCAACTCGACCAGCTGCGACACCAGCGAGGCGGTGTCCATGCCGGACGCGAGACCACTGAAAGATACCGTGCTCATGCTTGCCTCCCCAGGCCCCGGTGCGCTCCACCGGTATGTGATCTCAGCTCAGACGGTCGACGACCGTACCCAGGAGATCGGCAACCGAACCCCGGAGGTTGAGCAGATTTTCGGGCGGGAAGCGCTGGATCACCTGGCCGTCGGTGATGCTGCGGATCTCGACGACGTAGTCCCCGTGGCCGTCGAAATGCAGCTGCACCTCGCGGCGGGGTCCTTCGAGCGCGTCGAGGGCCGACTGCAACTCGTCGACGACGGACTGGATGGCGTCCTGGTCTTCCCGCCTGTCGACCGGCATGCTGGCCCGCTCGTCGCTGCGAACGGGACCGGGCGCACCGGTGCGAGCCGGGTCGGCGCTGGAGGGCGAGTTCCTCGTCTTGATCTCGACCGCTTCGGCGCGAACCCGTGGCAGCGTGCGGCTGCCGGCTTCGATGACGGACAGGTTCTTCATCGTTCTGCCTGCCTGTTCGAGGGGTGGGCCCCGTCAGAGGCCCACCCCGGGGTCGCGTCGCTAGCCGAGCAGCGACAGGGCCAGGCCGGTGGTCATGTTGGCCTGGGCCAGCACCGAGACGCCTGCCTGCTGCAGGATCTGGTAGCTGGTCATCTTGCTGGTCTCGGCAGCCACGTCCACGTCGCGGATGCGGCTGTTGGCGGCCGAGAGGTTCTCGGCCTGGTTGTTGATGTTGCGGATCGAGCTCTCGAGCCGGTTCTGCTTGGCACCGAACGTCGAGCGGCTCTGGCTCACGGTCGCGATGGCGGCGTCGACCGCCGTCAGCGCGGCGGCGGCGTTGGTCGCGTCCGTGATGTCCACGGCGTCCAGGGCCAGGCCGGTGGCATCCATGTCGGTGGCCAGCGCGATGTTGATCGCGCTGGTCGCCGCCGTGTCGACGCCCACCTGCACGTCCACGTCGAGGCTACCGTCGAGCAGAGAGATGCCGTTGAACTCGGTCCCGTCGCTGATGCGGGTGATCTCGTTCTTCAGCTCGGTGAACTCCGAATCGAGGTAGCCCTGCTGGGCGCTCGAGAGGGTACCGCCGAGGCTCTGCTCGGACAGCTCCTTCATGCGCAGCAGGATGTTCGAGACCTCGTCCAGGGCGCCCTCGGCCGTCTGCACGAGCGAGACGCCGTCGCTGGCGTTGCGGCTGGCCTGCTCGAGCGCGCGGATGTCGGACTTCATGCCCTCGGAGATCGCCAGGCCGGCGGCGTCGTCGGCGGCGCGGTTGATCCGCAGGCCGCTGGCGAGCTTCTCCATGCTCTTCTGGAAATCGACGGTGGAGTTGTACAGGTTGCGGCGGGTGTTGATGGCGGCAACGTTGGTGTTGATGCGGATACCCATGATCTTCCTCCCTGAAAGACGTCGTTGGGTTGTCGCGATTTCATCCATCCTTGGAAACCCGGAGGGGTTTGATGAAATCTGCGTTTTATATCGGCCACATGCTGCACCTTCTTTAGCAAAAAAACATTTATATTGTCTTTTCGTGTCTTTCCGCGTCCGCACCGACGATCGAAAAGGCGGCCCCCGGTCGGTGGCCGCCTCCTGGTAGGAACGGAACGGAAGTCGGAAGGTCTAGCCCAGCAGCGACATCGCCAGGCCGGTGGTCATGTTGGCCTGGGCCAGCACCGAGACGCCCGCCTGCTGCAGGATCTGGTAGCTGGTCATGCGGCTGGTCTCGTTGGCCACGTCCACGTCGCGGATGCGGCTGTTGGCGGCCGAGAGGTTCTCGGAC
>WJIQ01000231.1 GCA_014730255.1 bacterium
GAGCTCTACACCCTGCTCAACCAGGAGAACCTGCTCGAGGACCTGCGGGCGACCGGCCGGGACGCGGTGGTCCTGAACTTCGACGTCGCCACCGACCCCATCCAGCGCAACGCCTTCCTGCTCGTCGAGCTGCTGCAGACCCTCGAGGCCCAGCTGGCGCCCGGCGCGAGCTACCCGATCATCGGCGCCAGCATGGGCGGTCTGGTGACGCGGTACGCCCTGGCCTGGCTGGAGGCCGAGGGCGGCGGGCACGGCTGCGACCTGTTCATCGCCTTCGACGCGCCGCAGGCCGGCGCGGTGATCCCGCTCGGCCTGCAGTGCTGGCTCTCGTTCTTCGCCTCCGAGTCGGCGGAGGCGGCCTACCTGCTGAGCCGGCTCGACACGCCCGGCGCGCGCCAGATGCTGCTGCACCACCACACCGCCCTCGACGGCACGAGCGCCGGACCGTCGCCGCTGTACGCCGACCTGCGCGCCGACTTCGCGACGGTGGGCGACTGGCCCGCCCAGCCGCGCCTGGTGGCCGTGGCCAACGGCAGCGGCACGGGGCAGGACCAGGGCTTCGCCGCCGGCGACCAGCTCGTCGATTATCACTTCGAGAGCCTTCTGGTGGACATCGTGGGCGACGTGTGGGCCATTCCCGACGGCGCGAGCCAGCTGATCTTCGACGGCCTCATCGACCTCGTCTGGCCGCTGCCCGACACCGAGCGGACGGTCACCGTCGCCGGCACCCTGCCCTGGGACGGCGCGCCTGGCGGCTCGCGCGGGTCGCTGGCCCAGATGGACACCACGAGCGTGCCCTACGGCGACGTCGTGGCCCTGCACGACGATCACGCGTTCATCCCGACGGTGGCCGCGCTCGCGCTCGTCGGCGCCGATCCGTTCGTCGACCTCGCGGCCCTCGACGACTTCCCGCCCTTCGACGCGGTCTACGTGCCGGCGGCCAACCAGGAGCACGTCGCGATCACGACCGAGAGCCGGGCCTGGTTCGTCGACGAGATCCTGGGCACCGTGACGCCCGTCGGCGACGACGGGACGGTTCCGGTCGCCCTGCGGCTACGCGGCGCTGCGCCCAATCCGTTCAACCCGCGGACCGAGATCGCCTTCGTCGTCCCTGACGGCGGCCCGGTGCGGCTGTGGATCGGCGATCTGCGCGGCCGGCGCGTGCGCACGCTGGTCGATGGCGCGCGGCCGGCCGGCGAGCACAGCGTCGTCTGGCTCGGTCGCGACGACGCCGGCCGCGAGGTGGGCGCCGGCGTGTACCTGGCCGTGGTCGAGCAGGATGGCAGCCGGGTGGCGCGGCGGGTGACGCTCGTCCGGTAGCCGGGATACGCGCGAGGACACGACGAAGGGGCCGCAGCGCATGCCGCGGCCCCTTACGCCGTGAGCGCGCCCGGTCGCCGTCTATTTCAGCAGCGTCACCTTCGAGCTCGCCAGCGCCTCCCCGTCCAGCACCAGCCGCACCAGGTAGACCCCGCTCGCCAGCCGCGTCCCGTCGAACTCCGCGACGTGGGTGCCGGCCGGCAGCCCGGACACGAGCGGTCGAGCGACCTCGCGACCGGTCGCGTCGTAGAGGCGGATCTCGGCCCGGCCCGCGCGCGGCAGCGTGAACGCGAAGCTCGTGCGCGGATTGAACGGGTTGGGGCGGGCGTCGAGGCTCGCCACCGGGGCCGGCAACCGGTCGGCCGCGGTGACGTCGCCTGCGGTGGTCACCACCTGCAGGTCGTCGATCAGGGCCTCGACGAGGCTGCCCCCGCCGGTGTCCTCGGCCACGAAACGCAGGCGCATCTGGCCGGTGAGCGGGATGATGCCGCCGAGGTCCTCGAACTCGGCCCGCGTCCACGGCACCTCGGTCTGGTCGACCACCTCGAGCACCTGCCAGCTCGCCCCGCCGTCGTTGGAGATGCTCACCGTGAACTCGTCGTCGAGCGTGGTCTCGACGGTGTACCAGCGCCAGTACGAGAGGCTGGCCCACGTGGCGCCGGACAGGTCGAACACCGGCGAGGTCAGCGTCGTGCGGCCGCCGTCGACGTCGTTGGCCCCGGACGGATCGCCCGGATCCGCGTTGCCGGTCACGAAGCAGCGGACGCCCGGGTCGGGGGTGTGGTCGTCCTCGGGCTGGTAGGCCGTGCCGACCGGGTCGGCCAGGATCCACTGCCCGGTCGTCGCGTCGTCGCCGGGGGCGCCGAGCTGCCAGCCCTGGTCGCCCTCGCCGTCCTCGGTGAAGGCGAACGTGATGCCGGTGCGGAACGAGTGGACCACGACCGGCGCATCGTCGGGGCTGGTGGTCGTGAAGCCGTCGACGTCGCTGGCGGTCAGGTAGTATTCCACCTGCGACCCCGGCGCCGTGGCCGGGATGGTCGCGCCGTACTCGTCGGGGCTGCCGGTGGGCACGAGCGGCAGGCTCGTGAAGCCGCCGCCGTCGATCCGGTAGCGCAGCTCGAGCGAGGCCTCGTCGAGCGGCTCGGCCGAGACGACCTCCGCGGTCACCGGGAACGGACCGGTGCTCTCGGTGTGGTCGAGGGGCTCGTGGGCCAGCGCCACGTGGAAGGGGCGCGCCAGGACGCCGGTGACGGCCGCGGCGGCCTTGACGTTCTTGACCATGAACGGGAAGTCGTTGGCGCTCAGACCGACCACGTCGCTGGACGTGTGCAGATACGGCGAATAGTCGCCGCTGTCCTCGAAGAAGAAGAGGGCGCGGAAGCCGTTGGCCCAGAACGAGGCGTGGTCGCTCGAGCCCGAGGTCAGGAAACCCTCGACCGCGGTCAGCTCGGGCACGTAGGCGTCGATGGTCTCGAAGGCCAGGTCGGCCATGGGCGCGCTCGCGCTGTTGGAGATGATGTCCAGGTCCTCGGTGTCGCCGGGCGCCGTGTAGCAGATCATGTCCAGGTTGACCATGCCGACCACGTCGAGGCCGGCGTCGGCCGCCTCGCTGGCCCAGACGTCGCTGCCGACCAGGCCCTGCTCCTCGCCGCTGAAGGCGATGAAGACGATGGTGCGCTCGAACTCGATGTCCCGCAGCACGCGCGCGGCCTCGAGCACGCCCACCGTCCCGGAGGCGTTGTCGTCGGCGCCGGGCGCGTCGGAGTTGTCGGCGTAGTTGATGGAATCGTAATGGGCGCCGATCACGATGTACTCGTCGGGGAACACCGCGCCGGGCTTGACGCAGACGACGTTGTCGTTCCAGTCGTTGTAATCCTGCAACGTGACGTCGAGGTAGCCGTACGACAGGAAGGTGTCACGGATCCAGTAGCTCGCGAGCTCGCCGCCGATGTACTCGGAGTGGCGGGTCTGGAAGTCCTGCAGCGTCTGGACCTGGGACTGGAGCGGGCCCTCGGTGATGCCGGCGATGGCGGCGGCGAGGTCCGGATCGACCGTCACCGAGCGCATGGCCAGCGGCGGATCGGGCCACGGCGTGCGCACGAAGCTGAGCGGCCGTCGGAAGACGCGCTGCAGCTCGGGCACGCAGTTGGGCTGGGCCTCCAGGATCTCGGCCGGAACGGACATGATCCGGTAGCCGGGGCCGCGGTGCAGCAGCGCGGCCGCCGGGTGCGGCTCGGCGTGCTCGTGCCCCGGATCGCCCGCGTGGCCGTGGTCGTGGACGATGAGGTACTCGAGGCTCTCGTCGTCCTTCTCGACCAGCACGTCGACCGCGATCCCCTGCGCGCGCAGGTGGGCTAGCTCGTGGTCGTCGATGAACGCGAGGTAGCCGTCGGACAGCTCGGCCACGAGGTACAGGCCCTCGTCCTGCAGCGCGGGGCCGTCCTCGCTGCCGGCGTGGACGACGGCGAAGGCGTCGCCGACGCCATGGGTGTAGTGGGCGAGCACCGCGGCGGGGGCGAGCAGGGCGAGGATCACGAGCAGGGTCAGGACGCGTCGCATGGGGTCGTCTCCAGGGGGATGGATGAACAACAGGGGTGTCCTACTCCCTCGAGTATAACACGTCGGGCGTGAATGGCATGGTCGGATCCCGGGTTTCATCCGGGGCGGGAGGCTCGGCGCGTGCCGGGGGTCGACGGCGGACGGTCCAGGCGCTACCATCCCACCTTCGCCCGACCCGACGCCACCGTCCTCCGGAGGCCGTCATGATCGCAGATGATCATCCCACCAGCGTGGTCCCTGGCACCACCCGCGTCGAGCGCCTCGTCTCGCACCCGCTCGCGGCCGCCGGCGTCCTGGCGACGGTGTACATCGTCGTCTGCAGCCTCTACATCGTGTACTCCGACCGGGTCGCCGCGGTGCTGGCCACGTCGCCGGACATGTACGAGCGGATCCAGACCTACAAGGGCCTGGCCTTCGTGGTGCTGTCCGGCCTGATGTTCTTCGTGTTCGCGGCCTGGGTGCTGCGCCTCCTCGAGCAGCGGCGACGCCGGATGCTCCAGCAGGCGGAGGCCCTGGTCCAGGCCGAGAGCCGGGCCCAGTCGGGGATCCTCGCCGCGTCGCTCGCCCACGACATCAACAACATCCTCACCGTGATCACCGGTAGGATCGAGCTCCTGATGGACGATCCCCGGTTGCCGCCCGCCGCACGGGACGAGGTGGCCCAGCTGATGCAGACCGTCGATCGGCTGACGCGCCTCGTGCGGTTCCTCGCGGAGATGGGCAAGGAGCAGGTCTCCAGCCGTCGCGAGGACGTGGACCTGGTTCAGCTCCTGGACGACGTCGTCGAGCTGACCAGGTCCCATCGGGGTCTGCGTCACCGGCGTCTGAGCGTGGACATGCCGCCGACGATCCCCTGCCGGGTCGACCCGCGCATCGTCTCCCGGGCCGTGTTCAACCTCCTGGTCAACGCTGCCGAGGCCACGGCGTCGGACGGCCGCATCGAGCTGCGGGCCACGGTCCGGGAGGCGGGCGACGTGGTGATCACCGTGGACGACGACGGCCCGGGCGTGCCTGCAGAGCAGCGGGACGACGTCTTCCGCGAGTTCTACACCACCAAGGAGCAGGGCAGCGGGCTCGGCCTGATGTCGGTGAAGTATTGCGCTCACGAGCACGACGGCGACTGGTCGCTCGCGTCGTCCCCCCTGGGCGGGGCGCGCTTCGAGATCGCGTTGCCGGTGCGCCGGCAGCCCGCGGAGGCGACGCTGGTTTGACGGTCCTCGCGCGGGTCCCCGTGTAAATCGATGGTCAGCCCGCGGTTGACGTGACCGACCCGGCACGACAGATTCCTGGGAACCCCCGAAATCCCTTAAGCCGGAGATACTCCGCTTCATGCCGACCCGAGCGTTCCTCGTCGCCTTCATCCTCTCAGTGTCCGCGACGGCCGGCGTCGGTGCGTCCGGCGGGGCTGACGAGCCGTATTACTTCTATCACGCCCGGCCATACGGCTCGGAGAGTCTCGTCGGTCCCACGCGGATGATCACCAACGGCGGGTTCGGCATCCTTCAGCTCGAGAACCGGTCCAACCAGCTCGACGAGATCGAGTGGGGCAACGGCTGGGCGAACCTCTGGAAGAACCTGCTGAATCCCGTCACGGCCATCGAGGAGAAGGGCTGGTGGGACTTCTTCAGCTCCGAGGTGATCCCGATCAGCATCAATGGCGGCGATGCCCAGTACTGGCCCAACTACATGAACCATCTGATCGGCGGCGGCATGGGCTACCGGAACATGCGCGAGTGGTTCCGCCACCACGGTTTCGAGCACGAGCGTCGCTGGGCCCTGGCCACGCTCACGGTCTACCACTTCCTCAACGAGGTGGTGGAGATGCACGACAAGACCAGCTGGCGCGTCGACCCGATCGCCGACATGTACATCTTCAACGTCGCCGGCGTGCTCGCCTTCGAGAACGACGGCATCGCTCGCTTCTTCGGCGAGACCCTGAGCATGCGCGACTGGTCGTTCCAGCCCTTCTACGATCCGCGCCACGGCAGCCTGGAGAACGTGGGCCAGAACTACACGGTCCGCTTGCGTCTGGGCGAGACCACGCCCTGGCACCTGTTCTACCACTGGGGAAACAGCGGCGAGCTCGGCGTCTCGCGCGAGCTGCGCGGTGGCCACTTCCTGTCTGCCGGCGCGGGATTCGTGGCCAAGAACCTCGAGGACGTCGACGGCATCAGCGAGACGGTCAACCTCGCCACGTCGTTCGGCCTGTTCTGGGACCGCGAGGGCAGCCTCATGGCCTCGCTGCTCTACGCCAAGGAGAAGGACTACCGGTACCGTCTGAACGTCTACCCGGGCGTCCTGAAGATCGGACCGCTGCGGCCGGCGCTGACCTTCATCTCCGCGCGCAACAACGACTTCCTGGCCGGCGTCACGCTGGGCAACTGGCCGCTGCTGCCGGTGGGGCTCGGGTCACGGGTCGGCAACGACCGCTGACGCCGGTCGCGCGGACCGATTCCGGCTCACACGCGCGCATCGTTTGCCGATATCTTGAACATACGCCGCCCACGGACCGCGCCGGTCGCGGCGGCCGCCCGGAACCGCCCCGCCAGGAGGTCGCCATGCCGACCACGAACGACCAGCCGACGAGCCAGCCCCACCAGACTCCGGGCAGCCAGCGGACCCGGACCTACGCCCTCGACCGCATCGCCATCGACGTGCGCTCGCACCGGCTGCTGCGCAAGCTGCTGGAGGAGAACCGCCCGCTCGAGCAGATCCTGCGCGACGCGCGCAACGAGACCGAGGCCCTCGTCGGGGTCAAGCAGTGGGTGCAGGAGCTGCTGGCGCAGAACCCGGCCGCCGAGGCGTACTACCGGGGCGACGTCGCCGGGCGCGAGGCCTTCGAGCAGCTGCAGTGGCGCGACTACGCGGCGATCCGCATCCTCGACTACATCGAGAACGCCGGCCGCGAGTTCGCCGACCTCAACCTGCGCGGCGAGCCGGCCGTCAGCAACCCCATCAAGCTGATCTGGCTCGCGGTGACCCACGGCACCGGCGGTGCCAAACCCGCCTTCTTCGAGGACATGCTGCACCTGTTCCGCCAGCTGCGCGGGGCGGAGGACCGCCGGCTTCCGGACGCCGAGCATCTCGCGACCTGGACCGAGCGCTTCCCGTCGGGCCTGGACCCGCGCATCGTGCGCCTGCGCG
Organism: bacterium; assembly: GCA_014730255.1. GTDB lineage: Bacteria > Krumholzibacteriota > Krumholzibacteriia > LZORAL124-64-63 > LZORAL124-64-63 > Glo-17. Next base: position 7,024 of record WJIQ01000231.1, read on the forward strand.
AGGAGAACCGCGACCGCATCATCGCCGACGTGATCGAGCGCATCGAGGCCATGGGCGAGTCGGCAGGCAAGTACGCGCTCTCGCCCGAGCTGTCGCCCGAGCAGAAGTACCTGCAGGTGCTCGACTGGTGGAAGGACTGGCAGTTCCACCTGAAGTTCGCCGTGCGCGCCCCGCGGGAGCTGAACAACGCCCTGGGCGAGTCGCTCGACCCGGACACCATGAAGGTGCTCGAGGACGCCGAGCAGGCCGGCATCCCCTTCTTCGTCAACCCCTACTATCTCTCGCTGCTGCACGTGCGCGTGCCGTACTTCGCCATCGGGGCCGACCTGGCGATCCGCCACTACGTGGTCTACAGCCGGCAACTGGTCGAGGAGTTCGGCGACATCGTGGCCTGGGAGAAGGAGGACATCGTCGAGCCCGGCAAGCCCAACGCCGCGGGCTGGCTGCTGCCCTCGCACCACAACGTGCACCGGCGCTACCCCGAGGTCGCGATCCTCATCCCCGACACCGTGGGGCGGGCCTGCGGCGGCCTGTGCGCCTCGTGCCAGCGCATGTACGACTTCCAGCGGGGCAACCTGAACTTCAACCTCGACAAGCTCCGGCCGGACGAGAGCTGGGACGAGCGGCTCGCCCGGCTCATGGACTACTTCGAGCAGGACGCCCAGCTGCGCGACATCCTGGTCACCGGCGGCGATGCGCTCATGAGCTCGGACCGGTCGCTGAAGACGATCCTCGACGCCATCGCCGACATGGCCGGGCGCAAGCGCGAGGCGAACCGGGGCCGCAAGGACGGCGAGAAGCACGCCGAGCTGGTGCGCGTCCGGCTGGGCACACGGCTGCCGGTCTACCTGCCGCAGCGCATCACGCCCGAGCTCTGCGAGATCCTCGCCGGGTTCAAGCAGCGCGCGGCCGCCCTCGGCGTGCGCCAGTTCATCATCCAGACGCACTTCGAATCGCCGCTGGAGGTGACGCCCGAGGCCCGCGACGGGGTGCGCCGCCTGCTCGATGCGGGCTGGACGGTGACCAATCAGCTGGTCTTCACCACGGCCGCCTCACGCCGCGGCCACACCGCGAAGCTGCGCCAGGTCCTGGGCGAGATCGGCGTGCTGCCCTACTACACGTTCTCGGTCAAGGGCTACATGGAGAACAACTTCAACTTCGCCACCAACGCGCGGGCGGTGCAGGAGCAGATCGAGGAGAAGGCCGCCGGCACGGTGCCGGCCGACGCGTATCCCGAGCTGGTGACGCTGCCCGACGACCCGGCCGCGATCCCCGACCGCCTGGCCGACCTGCGCCGCCGGCTCGGCCTGCCGTTCCTGGCCACCGACCGCAACGTCCTCAACCTGCCCGGCGTGGGCAAGAGCCTCACCTACCGGGTGATCGGCATCACGCGCTACGGCCGCCGCATCCTCGAGTTCGACCACGATGCGAACCGCACCCACAGCCCGATCATCGAGAAGCTGGGCAAGATCGTGATCATCGAGTCGAAGTCGATCCGCGAGTACCTCGCCCAGCTCGAGGCCATGGGGGAGGACGTCTCCGAGTACGCGAGCCTGTGGGGCTACTCCGTGGGCGAGACCGAGCCGCGGCTGCCGCTGTACGAGTATCCGGAGTATGGATTCGCCGTGACGGACGAGATGACGAATCTCGAGGTCTGAGGGGCGAGGACGCCGGATCAGGGCGAGGCCACGTGGTGCGCGGTCGTCGCGCGGTGCAGGCGCCCGGGCGAACGGCCCGTTCGCCCCGGGTGACGGGCATGCTCCTGGCATCGGTCATGGTGACCTCCCTCGCTCCCCTCGCGCTGAAGGAGGTATCATGGGATCGAACGGGGAGAAGTCCATGGCCAGCCGGGCTCGCGATTGGTTCGCGCAGGCGGAGAAGGACGTCGGGCTCGCCCGGCTCGCGGCCGAGCACGGGAGCCACGACTTTCGAGCACTACGGTGCCCGCCAGAGCCGCAAGGCGATCGACCATGCCGATACGATCCTTGCATTCGTCCGTGATGAGATGGCCGGACCGTGACACGGTCGACGCGGCTGTCCGGGCCTGGGCCGCCGCCCAGGTCGAAGGACGGCCCGAGCTGACCCGGCTCGGCTATTTCGGAAGCTACGCGCGCGGCGACTGGGGCGTGGGCAGCGATGTCGACCTCGTCGCCGTGGTCGCATCGGCGTCACGTCCGTTCCGCGAGCGTGGCCGCGACTGGGACACCACGTCGCTGCCGGTCCCGGCGGATATCCTGATCTACACCGGGGACGAGTTCGCCGACGTCGTCGACCGCGGGGATCGCTTCGCCGTGGTGATGTCGACCGAGGTCGTCTGGGTGTATCGTCGTTGAAACGCGCCAGACCTGCCCCGCGCCCTTCCCGTCGCGCCGTCGGCGCTATTTCAGCAACGTCAGCTCCCGGGTCGCCGCCGAGCCGGCCGCGGTCAGCCGGGCATGGTAGACCCCCGAGGGCAGCGGTCGGCCGTCGGTGCCGATGCCTCGCCAGTCGATCTCGTGACGGCCGGCC
>WJIQ01000232.1 GCA_014730255.1 bacterium
CGACGATGACCGCGGTGTGCGCCCCGCTCAGCGTCGCCGCCTCGGCCGCCTCCTCCGCGCTGGCGAAGTAGCGGTCGGACTCGACGGCGAAGCCGCCGACCTGAAAGAAGCCGCGCGTGAAGTCCAGGCGCGGCATGTAGCGCGCCACGTTGCCCAGGTTCGCGCAGAAGACGGTCGTGGCCTTCGCATCGCCGTGCGCGCGCACGGCCCTGCGCAGCTGTTCGAACATCTCGCCCGCTCGCCAGGGCCGGATTGGCTCGACGGTGAGCTGCGGGTCGGCGTCGTGACGGAAGGTGCGGCTCAGCTCGCCAACGGTCGCGCCGGCGGCCGCGGCCTCGACGATGGTCTCGAAGACGTCCGGCCCCTGGCCGCCGAGCATGGAGTCGAGCTTCTGCATGACCGTCAGGTTGGCGCCCTGGTCGTCGCTCGCGCGGAGCTTCTGCATGACCTCGGCGCGGCGCGCTTGCAGCGCCTCGTGGTCGACCTCGCGGCCGAAGAGCGGCTTCTCGGTCGGGTTGGGATAGAGGTTCGTGCCCACGAGCACGTCCTTGCGGCGCGCCAGCTCCTTGCGGCGCTGCTCGGCCGACGTCAGGACCATGGCCTGCACGTTGGCTCCGGCGAGCGCCTCGACGATGCCGCCGACCCTCTCGATGGCCTGGAACACCTCCCACGCCGCCTCGGCCACCTCGTGGGTGAGCGACTCGACGAACCAGCTGCCGCCGGCCGGGTCGACCACCAGGTCGAGGTGGCTCTCCTCGCGCAGCATGTGATGGGTGTTGCGGGCGATGCGCCGGCTGAACTGGTCGGGCAGCCCCAGCGGCTCGTCGAATGGCGCGACGTGCAGGCTGTCGACGCCGCCGAAGATGGCGGCCATGGCCTCGGTGGTCGTGCGCAGCATGTTCACGTGCGGGTCGAGCACCGTCTTGGTGAACCGGCTGGTGCGCGCATGGATGGTCATACGCTGGGCCCGGTCGTCGCCCCCGGCGGCGGCCACGATGCGCGACCACAGCAGGCGCGCCGCGCGCAACCGCGCGATCTCCATGAAGAAGTGCGTGCCCACCGAGAAGCCGAACCGGATGCGGGGCGCGACGGTGGCGACGTCCAGGCCGCGTTGCTCGAGCTGACGCAGGTGATGCACGGCGACGGCCAGCGAGATGCCCAGCTCCTCGACCGCGCTCGCGCCACCGTCGTGGTAGACGTGGCTGGCGGCCGAGACGGTCATCAGCCCGGGCGCGTGCTCCACCGCCCAGCCGGTGAGGATGGCGAGCTCGTCGTAGGCCTGCGTCAGCGAGAGGGGCAGCTGGCCGTGCTCGGCCAGTCCGGCGATGGGATCGAGGCCGACGCTGCCGCGCAGACTGGCCGGATCGACCCCCTGCTCGCGGGCCAGCGCCACCAGCACCGCGGCATACGTGAGCGCCGCCGAGCCCGACTCCACGTGCACGGGCACACTCGAGAGGTCGACCCCGTCGAGCGCGCGCCGCATGCCGGCCATCGAGGCGATCGACGTCCCGTCGCGGCCCACCTGCCCGGGTCGGGCCTGGTCGGGATCGAGACCCGCCTGGCCGGCGCGATCGATGACCACGACGGCGGCGGTCTGACCGCGCTCGAGGTCGTGGCGCAGCGCCTCGTTGAACTCGTCGTACGTGGGGTACGGCAGCTCCTGGGCCACCTGCCAGGGCGTCTGGCGATAGCCGAGGGCGTGCTTGCCGCGCACGTACGGCGCCTGGCCGGGCAGATTGTCGCGGTGCGGCACCCGGGCGAGGTCCTCGCGCGTGTACATGGGCCTGAGGGTGATGCCCTCGAGCGTCGGCGTGAGCATCTTCTTCTCGAACGGCGCTCCCTTGAGCAGCCGGACGCACTCCTCGTGCCACTGGTCGAGGGTGGGGACCGGGAAGTCCTCACGCAGGCCCAGCGGACGATCGGCCTGATGGTTCTTCTGGTCGCTCAATGCGCACCTCGCAAGGTGGTCGGATCCGGACGGATCCGGGCAGGAAAAAGGGCGCGGGCGGCCCGATGCCGCCGTCGCGGGTAAGGTGGTCGCTTGCGCGGATCGTGGCAAGGTCGTCCGGGACGACCGGACGCGATCGCGGGGATTCGCCGTCAGGCCGGCGCCTGGGCCAGCTCGAGCACGACCATCTCCGGCGGGCAGCCCAGCCGGAACGGGAACCAGTGCCCCAGGCCGCAGGTCACGTGCAGGACGGTGCGGTCGTGCCGGTAGACGCCCCAGACCCACTCGGCCGCGCCGTTGAGCTCGAGCACCGACCGTCCGGCGATGGCCATCTGCCCGCCGTGGGTGTGGCCGGCCAGGACCAGGTCGACCCCGGCCGCGGCCGCGTAGGGCAGCGCGCTGGGGCGATGGCTGAGCACGATGGAGAACGCGTCGGGCGCGGTCGGCCCCAGGGCCCGCCGAAGCTGGTCGGGGTAGAAGTCGTTCATCGGCACGCGTGGCGCCGACCGCAGGTCGTCGATGCCCGCCACGACGAACGGCTGCTCCCGGTGCTGCAGCACGCGGCCGCCGGTGCGCAGGAGCTGGACCGGTCCGTCGGCGAAGGCGCGCAGCGCCGGCTGGAGGCCGCGGGCGTGCTCGTGGTTGCCCAGGCACGCGAAGTGGCCGAGGGGTGCGGGCAGGTCGGCGATCATCTCCAGGGCGCGCGGCAGCTGGGTCATGTCGTCGGCCAGATCGCCGGTGACGCAGACCAGATCGAACTCGCCGCGCGGCGCGAGGGCCAGGGCGCGCTCGAGGTGGTCCAGCTTGACCAGGTCCCAGAGGTGGACGTCGGCGAAGTGCAGGATGCGCAGTCCGGCGAGGCGGGCGGGCAGGCCGGGCAGCTCCAGACGGCGGCGCACCACCCGGACGGGGCTGGACGCCTCGACGACGCCGCCGACGCCGCAGCCGGCGGCCACCAGGGGGACCGCGGCGGCCGACGCGTCGAACAGGAAGCGGCGCCGCGAACGCGACGGGGGCGGCGGCGCCTTGCCCAGCCGGAGGCGTCCACCCGCGCGCAGGAGGATCGCCAGGACGAGGGCGCCGATCAGGGCGATCTGGCCGAAGAAGAGCGCGAGCTGCCAGGTGACCAGCGTGTCGGCGGCCACGGCCTGGCCCAGACGCTTGAGCAGGTACCAGGCGGCGGGAACCAGGACGTCGAGCAGCAGCAGCACGACCACGGCCGCGCGCATGCCGCGCCGATCCCACCAGGGGCGCAGGCCCACGCGCACGAGCAGGGCGACGACCGCTCCCAGGCCCAGGAACGCCACCAGCATGTAGAGGGCATCGCGCAGTCCGATCATGGCGACGAAGGTATCCTCGAGGGGCGCCGCTCGCCACGGGCGGGCTTGCAACGCCGCTGCGATTGCAGTACTGATGGTTCCGGCATCCCGACGACAGCGAGGAACCCGATGACCGCCGCCAACGCGCCCTCCGAGCCCCGCCCGGCCGTCCAGCTGCGCGACGTCCGCTTCGCCTACGGTCGCGAGACCGTGCTGCACGGCGTCGACCTCGAGGTCCCGCGCGGCAGCTTCGCCGCGGTCATCGGGCCCAACGGGGGCGGCAAGTCGACCCTGCTGAAGCTCGTCGTCGGCGAACTCTCTCCCTCGAGCGGCGAGGTGCGGCTCCTCGGCGAGGCTCCCGGGCGCAGCTGTCGCCGGGTGGGCTACCTGCCCCAGAACGACCACCTGGACCCTGAGTTCCCGATCACCGTCGCCGAGGTGGTCGGCCACGGCCGGCTGAGCGGCGGCTGGCGGCTCGGCGGCCTGGGCCGGCGCGACCGCGAGATCGTCCGCCGCAGCCTCGAGGACGTCGGGTGCGCAGACCTGGCCGACCGGTCTTACCGCGCCCTGTCGGGCGGTCAGCAGCGGCGCGTGCTCATCGCCCGCGCCCTGGCCACCGAGCCGGAGATGCTGGCGCTCGACGAGCCTGCCGCCGGCCTGGACCCCACCAGCCAGCACGAGCTCTACGACCTGCTCTCCTCGCTCGCCGAGCGTCTGACCGTCCTGGTGGTCAGTCATCACGTGAACCTCGTCTCCAGCCACGTCGACCTCGTGGTGTGCGTCCACGACGGGCATCTGCATCTGCCGAGCACCGAGGAGATCGCGCCCGAGCTGGAGGACTTCTTCCCCGATACGCGGAGCATGGTGCTGGTGCGCCACGAGCACCACGACTGCCCGGCTCCGGAGCACCGCCATGACTGACTTCACCAGCGCCCTCGGGTCGTTGCCGTTCCTGCGCCATGCGCTGGCGGCCGGCCTGGTGACCGCCATCGCCGCGGGCGTCGTCGGCTCGCTGGTGGTCACGCGCCGCATGGCCTCGGCCGCCGGCGGCCTCGCGCACGCGGTGCTCGGCGGGGTCGGCCTGGCGTACTGGCTCGCGCAGGCCCAGGGCGTCGCCTGGGCCCATCCGCTGCACGGCGCGGTGGTGGTGGGCGTCGGCTGCGCGCTGCTGCTGGCCTGGGTCGAGGCGCGACGGCACGAGCGCGCCGACACGGCGATCGCCGCCCTCTGGGCGGTCGGCATGGCCGCGGGCGTCCTCTTCCTCGCCCGCACGCCCGGCTACCGGTCCGACCTCATGGGCTACCTGCTGGGCAACGTCCTGCTGGTCGATCCGGCCACGCTGCGCTGGCTGATCGGGCTCGACGCGGTGGTCGTGCTGGTGGTCTGGCTCTTCCGCGAGCCGATCATCGCCACGAGCTTCGACCCGGAGTTCGCCCGCCTGCGGGGCGTGAACGTCGACCTCTGGTCGGGCATCGTGCTGGTGCTGGTGGCGCTGACGGTGGTCAGCCTGGTCTACGTGGTCGGCATCGTGATGGTGATCGCGCTGCTGACGCTGCCCGCGGCCGCGGCCGGACATCTGACCCGGCGCGTGGGCGCGATGATGCTGGTGGCGGTCGTGGTCTGCGCGGTGGCCAGCACCGGCGGCCTGGTGCTGAGCTGGCACTGGGATCTGCCGACCGGCGCGGTCACGGTGATCGTGGCGGCGGCGATCTATCTGCTGGCCCGGGTCGGTTCGGGCCTCTGGCACCGCCGGCGACCGGCGGGGAGTGCCTAGGGTGCCGCGCCAGGTGGTCGTGGTCGGCGGCGGCGCGGCCGGCATGTTCGCCGCCATCGGCGCGGCCGAGGGCGACCGCGACCTGTCGGTCACCGTGCTCGAGAAGGGGCCCGACCTGCTCCAGAAGGTGGGCATCTCCGGCGGCGGCCGCTGCAACGTCACCCACGACTGCCGCGATCCCCGGGCCCTGGTCCGCCACTATCCGCGCGGCGAGCGCGAGCTGCGCGGCATGTTCGCGCGCTTCGCCGCCCAGGACACCATCGACTGGTTCGCCGGCCGCGGCGTGCGCCTGAAGACCGAGGCCGACGGCCGCATGTTCCCGGTGACCGACCGCTCGGAAACGGTCATCGGCACGCTGATCGACGCTGCGCGCACGGCCGGGGTCTCGATGCTCACCCGGCGGACGGTCCGGGGCGCCGAACGCGTGGGCGACGGCTTCCGCGTGCATCTGGACGACGGCGGGACGCTCGACGCCGATCGCCTCCTGATCACCACCGGGGGCATGCGCGGGGCGGGCGCCCGCCGGCTGGCCGAGAGCTTCGGCCACACGGTCGCCGACCCGGTTCCCTCGCTGTTCACCTTCCACATCGACGATCCGCGGATCGCCGGCCTGCAGGGACTGAGCGTGGCCGACGCCGAGCTGCGGATCGTGGGCGAGCGATGCCTGCGCAACCGCGGCCCGGTGCTGATCACCCACGCCGGCGTGAGCGGGCCTGGCGTCCTGAAGCTGTCCGCCCTCGGGGCGCGGGAGCTGGCCGCCCGCGACTACCGGTTCGAGGTGGACGTCGCCTGGCTGGTCGACCTGACCGCCGAGCAGGCCGAGGCCCGCCTGCTCGAGGACCGCGACCGGCACCCCCGTCGACGGGTCGTCTCGACCGTGCCCGAGGGATTGCCGCGGCGCCTCTGGGAGCGGCTGGTGGCGGCCGCAGGCCTGCCCGATGGCCGCGTCTGGGCGGAGATCCGCCGCGACGAGCGGCGCCGCCTCGCCGCCCAGCTCACCGCGAGCCGGTTCCGGGTCGCGGGCAAGTCGCTGAACAAGGACGAGTTCGTCACCTGCGGCGGCGTGGTCCTGAAGGA
>WJIQ01000040.1 GCA_014730255.1 bacterium
GCTCCGCGAGCTGCGGGCCGGGCACCACGTGGGCGTGGCCGTCGACGGGCCGCGGGGTCCGTTCGGCCACGTGCATCCGGGGGCGCTGCAGCTGGCGCGACGCTCCGAGCGGCCCATCGTGCCGCTGACCGTCCATGGACGCGGCTGCATCCATCTCGGCACCTGGGACCGGACGCTCGTGCCCCTGCCCTGGGGGCGCCTGGAGGTCCGGGCCGGCGAGCCGCTGACCGTCCCGCCGGATGCGGATGCCGACGAGCTCGCGCGGCTGACCGCGATCCTGACCCGGGCGCTGGTGGGCGCAGGAGGTGCCGCGTGACGATCCTGGACTGGCGGTCGTGGTCGGAGCGCCATCTGCTGCGCCGTGGCGGCCGGACGGACGGCGGACAGCTGGCGCGCCTGGCCGGACGGGTCCTCGACCACGTCGCCAGCCGCCGTGTCGCCCGCCGCGGGCCGCCGCCGGCGGGAACCTTCGTCGTATCGGTGGGCAATCTGCGCGTGGGCGGCACCGGCAAGACGCCGGTCGTCGGGCGCGTGGCCCGCGATCTCGGCGCCCGGGGCATCGAGGGCGTGGTGATCACGCGCGGCTTCCGCGCCGACGACCCGACGCCCCGGGCGGTCGCGCCGTCGGACGCCGACGCCGGCGACGAGGCGCGCCTGCTCGCCGGCGAGCTCGCCGGGTCGCGCTGGTCGGTCATCCAGGCGCCCGACCGGGCCGGGGGTCTGGCGCTGGTCGCGTCGGTGCGGCCGGGCGCGGGGGTCGTGCTGCTCGAGGACGCGCATCAGACCGCGGGCGTCGGCCGCCACGCCGACGTGGTGATCCTCGACCGCTGGGAGGTGGTAAACGGCGGGGTCCGCGCGCAGACCGGCCCCGTCCTGCCGTTCGGTCCGTACCGCGAGACCTCGGCCGGGGCCCGGCGGGCGGCCGTCTGGCTGCTGGAGACCGCGGAGGTGCCCGGTCCGGAGGGGCCGGACGGGATCGCCATCCTCGGATTCACGCGGCGCGCCAGGGTCGAGGGTCCGATCGCGGGACCGGTGGGCCTGGTCGCCGGCCTGGCGCGGCCGGAGCGCTTCGAGCAGACCGCCGCGCGGGTCCTGCCCGGCTCGCCCCGCGTCGCGGTCCGGCTGCCCGATCATGCCCGGTACGACGACCGCATGCTCGACCGGTTGGGCGCGGTCGGCCGCTCCCACGGCGTCGCGACCTGGGTGACCACCGCCAAGGATCGCGTCAAGCTGCCGGACGGGGGGCTTCCCGGGGCGACGCTCGTCACGTTGCACCAGGACGTGGTCTGGACCACGACGCCGGCGCTCCCCGACTGGATCGAGGAGCGCCGGCGGGAATGGTCGCGGGGCCGGACCGGCTAGTTCTGGATCCGGACGGCGATGAAGTGCACGCGGCAGCCGGCCTGGACGGCGACCTCGTGGCTGCTCCCGGTCTCGTGGCCGTAGAAGGTGATCTTCGCGTCGGCCTGGAACGGGGCGATATTCCCCGTGTAGACGTCCACGAACCAGGGGGCGTTCTTCATGTCGCTGCCGGCGACCAGGATCGCACCGGCCGCCTCCTCGTGCACGGGCACCATGATGTCGACGTGGCCGCCGATGACGTTGTGCGGGCTCAGGTCGACCGGCGTGCCCGGATCCGTCTCCCAGATCAGGTCGTAGCGGTCGATCTGGAACCAGCTGTGGGCGCCGTCCTCGGGAAGCGTGACCGTCGAGCCGTAGGGGCGCGCGTGGAAGACCACCTGGACCGTGTCGATGGGCTGGTAGTCGTCCTCGGTCCCGGCGGTGCGATCCGAACCGGCGTCGAGGTAGGCCGATACCAGGGGCGCGCCGGCATTGACCGACTGCACGTCGCAGACCAGCCGCTGCCAGTCGTTGCCGTCGTGGTTCTCGCAGCCCGTCAGGACGGCGAGCGACGCCAGGGTCATCAGGGCGCTCAGGGCGGTTAGCGTGGCACGGGACTTCACGTCTTGCCTCCTGCGGGGTTCCGCGAGCGACCGTCCCGGTCGGCGCGGCATGGGTCAACGAGGTCTCAGGACCGTTATCGGCCGCGTCGGCGGCCCCTTGACCCCGGATTTTCCGGCGGGCGGATCGGGTCGCGCCCGGGTCTTGCAGGTTTCGGGCCATCCGCCGTCCAGGGCGCCGATTGCCACCGCCTGGCCCGCGGGCTACCATGAGCGAGGCGCACGAAGCCGGCGCCGCCGGACCAACACCAGCGAGGTCCCGAGCCCATGCGCGTGGCAGATGTATCGACAAGTCGCTTCCTGGTCGTCGGTTCCGGAATCGCAGGGCTCCAGTTCGCGCTCCTCGCCGCCGCCGAGGGCCCCGTGCGCGTCGTCACCAAGAAATCCTCCCGCGAGAGCAACACGAACTACGCCCAGGGCGGCATCGCCGCGGTGCTCTCGCCGCTGGACCATTTCGATCTGCACGTCCAGGACACGCTCGTGGCGGGCGACGGGCTCTGCCACGAGGACGTGGTGCGGCGGATGGTCGAGGCGGGGCCACGCCTGATCGAGCGCCTGCTCGCCGAGGGCGCGGCGTTCCAGCGCTCGTCCGACCGGGATCAGGGCGGGTTCAATCTCGGGCGCGAGGGCGGGCACTCGAGGCGCCGGATCCTGCACAGCCGGGATCTGACCGGCCGCATGCTCGAGAGCACGCTGCTCGACCGCTGCCGCGAGCACCCGGAGATCGTCATCGACGAGGACCACATCGGGGCCGAGCTCATCCGGGGCGCGGATCTGGGGCTCGACGGCCCGGAGGCCGAACGCGTGGTCGGCTGCTGGGTGCTCGATTCGCGGACGCAGACCCGGTGGCCCTACCTCGCCGACGTGGTGGTCCTGGCGACCGGCGGATGCGGCAAGGTCTACTCCTACACCAGCAACCCCGACATCGCGACCGGCGATGGCCTGGCCATGGCCTACCGGGCGGGCGCCCGGCTCTGCAACCTCGAGTTCGTCCAGTTCCATCCCACCTGCCTCTACCATCCGGAGGCCAAGAGCTTCCTGATCAGCGAGGCGGTGCGCGGCGAGGGCGCCCACCTGATCAACCGCCGGGGCGAGCGGTTCATGCCGCGCTATCACCCGCTGGCCGAGCTCGCGCCGCGCGACGTCGTCGCCCGCGGCATCGACACCGAGCTCAAGCTCAGCGGCGACCATTGCGTCTATCTCGATCTGTCGCATCTCGACCGCGAGGCGGTCGAGGACCGGTTCCCGACCCTGGTGTCGACCTGCGCGCTCTACGGGATCGACATGGCGGGCGAGCCGGTCCCGGTCGTCCCGGCGGCGCACTACATGTGCGGCGGCGTGGCCGTCGACGTCGACGGGCGTGCGTCGCTGCCGGGGCTGTATGCCGTCGGCGAGGTGGCGTTCACCGGCGTGCATGGTGCGAACCGCCTGGCGAGCAACTCGTTGCTCGAGGCGGTCTACCTGGCCGAGGCGGCGGCCGCGGCGGCGCGCGAGGAGCCCCGTCCGGTGTCGACCGGTCCGCTGCCGACGTGGCCGGACGACGTCCTGCGCCGTGGTGGCCAGCCGCCCGACCCGATGATCCTCGAGCACGACTGGGACGAGGTCCGCCGCGTGATGTGGGACTACGTGGGCATCGTCCGCGACGGGGAGCGGCTGAGCGTCGCGCTGGGGCGCCTGCGCACGATCCGCCGCACCATCGAGGAGATGTACACCGCCTGCGAGGTCACCCCCCACCTGGTCGAGCTGCGCAACATCGCCCTGCTCGGTGAACTGATCGTGATCTGCGCCCGCGCCCGCCGGGAGAGCCGCGGCCTGCACTACATCACCGACCAGCCCGGCAAGCAGCCCGGCGCGCCCCGGGATACGTGCCTGGCCCAGGATCGGCCCGCCGGCGGGGAGACGGCCTGGGTGGGAGCGGACGCCCCGGGGGGGACGGTGTGAGCGACGCGGCGGCGCGACCCTGGTACGAGCGGGCGTTCGGCGCGGCCTACCCCGTGGTGTACGCCCATCGCGACGAGGCCGAGGCGCGCACGGCGCTGGATCTCTGCGAGCGCCTGCTGGACGGCGTGCCGCCGGGGCCGTGGCTGGATCTGGGGTGCGGGCAGGGGCGTCACCTGAAGGCGCTCGCCGAGCGCGGGCGCGACGTCGTGGGGCTCGACCTCTCGCCAGAGCTGCTGCGACTGGCCAGGGACGAGTCGCCGTCGTCCCGGCTGATCCGTGCGGACATGTGCCGGCTCCCGCTGCGACCGGCCTCGATGTCGGCGGTGCTGTCGCTCTTCACGGCCTTCGGGTACTTTGAGGAGGAGGCCGCCCATCGCGGGGTCGTCCAGGGCATCGCGCGGTCGCTGCGTCCGGGGGGCGCGTGGCTGCTGGACTACCTCGACGCCGACCGGGTCGCCGACGAGCTGGCCGCGGGCGACCGGGTGCGCGAGCGACGGTCCGGGCCCCTGGTCGTCCTCGAGCGGCGGCGGCTGGTCGCCGCCCCGCGCCGGGTGGTCAAGGAGGTCCGCCTCGAGCCCGCGGCGGGGGCCGTGCAGGCCGCGGCGGCGCTCGGTGTACCGCCGGCGGGGCTGGAATACGACGAGACGGTCGCCCTGTTCACCCTCGACGAGCTCGACGCGCTGGCCGGGTCGGCCGGTCTGGAGAGGGTCGCCGGCGTGGGCAGCTACGCGGGCGCGCCGCTGCGGTCGGGCGAGAGCGACCGCTGGATCCTGGTCTTCGCCAGACCATCGCCGCGAAAGGATGGACCATGATCGCCGTGCAGCTGGGGGCCGACCTCGCCCACCATGCCGACATCGACGAGGTGTTCCGGACCTGGCTCGCCGGGCGCGACGACACCGGACGGGCGACCGAGGAGCTGCAGGACTTCCTCGGCGGGCGCCGCGGTGGCGAGCTCGCCACGGGCGCGATCTGGGCGGATGCGGGCTGGCGGGAGGCCTGGCTCGAGGACCATCTGCACGACTGCCCGGACGACGAGGAGCGCGGTCACGTGCGCGCGGCGGTGGCACAGCTGACGGCCGGCGCGGCCGAGGTGGTGATCACCGGCCAGCAGCCCGGATTCCTGGGCGGCCCGCTGTACACGCTCTACAAGATCGCCACCGCCATCGTCCTGGCCGAGCTGCGCACCGCGGCGGGCACCCCGACGGTGCCGGTGTTCTGGTCCGGCGACGACGACGACGACCTGCGCGAGGCGCTGCAGCCGGTCGCCTGGGATCCGGCGCGGCGCGTGCTCCTGCACCACGAGCTGCGGGGGCGCGGCGGCCTGGGCGCCGACCGCATGGTCGGGACCCTCGCCGCGGCCGAGTACGCCCACGGCGGCGCGCGCTGGCTGGCCGAGCAGGCGCACCGCAACGACCTGGCCCACGATCTCGCCGCCATCTGGGACGAGGCCGTGCGCGAGGGCCGCACCTGGGGTCAGCTCCAGCGGCGGGCCCTGTTGCGGGTGTTCAAGGGCCGGGGGCTGCTGATCGTCCGCGGCGACGATTCCCGGATGCATGCCGCGGCCGCCCCGTTCTACGACCGGCTGTGGACCGCTCGCGAGGACGTCCGCGCCGCCGCGCGGCTGGGCGGTTCGCGCCTGGAGGCCGCCGGCTTCGCCGTGGCGCTGGGCGAGTCGAGCATCCAGCGCTTCCTGCACCGCGGGCGCGACGGGCGCCGGCAGCCGCTGGCGCGCGATCATGCCGGCTCGCTGCCGAGCGCGTCGGAGCTGCGCCCCGGCGTCGTGGCGCGCTCGCCGGTCCAGGACTGGCTGTTCCGGCCCGCCGGCGTGGTGGTCGGACCCGGCGAGGCGGCCTACCTGCGCCAGCTGGTGCCGGTGTACGACCTGCTCGAGGTGCCGCGGGTGCCGCTGCTGCCGCGCCTGGTGGCGCAGCTCGGCCCCGAGGGCTACGGCGAGTTCCGGTCGTGGGCCATGGAACTCGCCGACCGGGAGCCGAGCGGCCCGGACCGCACCGAGCGGGACGGATCGCGGCGCGTGGCCGAGGCGGCGCGCGCGGCGCTGAGGGCGCTCCTGGCCGAGGAGGCCGGTGTGGGCGATCGTCGCCTCGACCAGCTCGGCGACCAGGTGATCGCCCGCTGGGCCCGCTATCTGGACGGCGTGATCGACCGCGAGCAGCGTCGTCAGCGCGACCGCTCGGTGGCCGGTCAGCCGGCCTGGCTCCGGCCGGACGGCCGCCGGCAGGAGCGGTCGCTCGCCGCGATCGCCGCCGCCGCCCTGTGGGGCGACGATTTCCAGGACGCCCTGGCCCATGCCGGCCGGCGGCATGTCGACGCCGGCCTGGCGGGCGACTGGCGCGAGTACCTGCTCACCGTTCCGAAACCGTGAAAGGCCCGAGACCATGACCACGGCCGGCTGCGACCTGCTCTGCATCGGACCACACACCGACGACGCCGAGATCGCGCTCGGCGGCACGCTGGCGGTGATGGCCGCCGCCGGCCGCCGCACCTGGGTCGCCGACCTGACCGCCGGCGAGCTGGCCAGCAACGCCGAACCGGAGGAGCGCTGGGCCGAGGCCGCCGAGGCCGGGCGCGCGCTCGGCCTGACGGGCCGGCTGCAGCTCGCCCTGCCCGACGGGTTCGTCTCCGCGAGCGATCGCGACCAGGTCGCGGCGGTCGTCTGGCTCTTGCGACGGCTGCGCCCGCGGTGGGTGGTGAGCGTGCCCGAGCCCCGGCGCCACCCCGATCACCTGGCGACGCCCGCGCTTGTGGCTCGCGCGGCGTTCCTCGCGCGCCTGCCGGCCCTCGCGGTCCAGGCGCCGCAGGTGCGCTGGTGGCGGGCCGAGGCCGACGGCGAGCTGGCCGAGCGCTGGATCTGCGAGGTCGTGGCCACCACCTGCCTGCCCGACCAGACCCCGGCGGTGATCGTCGACGTGAGCGCGGGCTGGGAGGCGAAGCTCGCCGCGCTCGCATGTTTCCGCAGCCAGTTCCGCCGCGAGGCGGGCCGGCGTCCGACCCACATCAACGACCCGGATTTCCTCGCGTCGATCGAGGATCGCGCCCGCGCCTGGGGACGGCGCGCGGGCGTCACGCATGGCGAGGCGCTGGTGACCGACGCGGTCCCGGTGGTGGCCGACCTGCTCGACGGAGGCTGGCGATGAGCCGGCTGCCGGCCATCGGCATCACCTGCTACCCGTCCGCCGGCGGCAGCGGGATCGTCGCCACCGAGCTCGGCCTCGCGCTCGCGCGCAGCGGCTACGCCGTGCACTTCATCTGCTCACGCCTGCCGCTCAGGCTGAAGCAGTACCGCGAGAACGTCCGCTACCACGAGGTCGAGGTGGCCGACTACCCGGTCTTCGAGTCGCCCCCCTACAGCCTGAGCCTGGCGACGGCCATGGCCGAGACCGCCCAGCGGCACGAGCTGGACATCCTGCACGTGCATTACGCCATCCCGCACGCGGCGAGCGGCTACCTCGCCCGGCAGATGGTCGGCGAGGGACGGCTCAAGCTGATCACCACCCTGCACGGGACCGACATCACCCTGGTCGGTCGCGAGCCGTCGTTCTTCCCGCTGACCCGCTTCGTCATCGAGCAGTCCGACGCCGTCACCGCCGTCAGCGGCTTCCTGGCCGACGAGACGCGGCGCGTGTTCTCGGTCGACCGGCCCATCGACGTCATCCCGAACTTCGTCGACACCCGGATCTACCACCCCCTGGACGACCCGGCGGCGAGGGCGCGGTACGCCGCCCCGGACGAGCGGCTGCTCCTGCACGCGTCCAACTTCCGGGAGGTCAAGAACCTCCCGGCGGTGATCGACGTCTTCGCCCGGGTGGCCGCGTCGATGCCGGTCCGGCTGCTGCTGCTGGGCGACGGCCCGGAGCGCGAGGGGGCGCTCGCGCGGGCGGCCGAGCGGGGCGTGGCCGACCGGGTGACCGCGCCCGGAATGGTCGAGGACCTGGTCCCGCTGCTGCCGCTGGCCGACCTGATGCTCCTGCCCTCGTGGCACGAGAGCTTCGGCCTGGTGGCGCTGGAATCCATGGCCTGCGGCGTGCCCGTGATCGCCACCGATCGGGGCGGCACCCGCGAGTTCATCGACCACGGGGTCAATGGCTACCTGCACCCGCCCGACGACGTCGAGGGCATGGCCGCCTCGGCCGTCGCGCTGCTCGGCGATCCGCACCAGCGCGCCCACGTGGCCGACGAGGCCCGGCGCGACGCGGTGGAAACCTACGGGACCCGGTGCGTGTTGAAGAAGTACGTCGAGCTGTACGACCGCGTGCTCGGCCAGGGGTCGGTCCGACCCGGGATCGGTGCGAACGCCAGTTGACACCGTGCGTCGCCGGTCTAAGATTCATACAGGGCCACCGATGCCGGTGGCGGGCCGCCCGGAGGGCGAGGGGAGGTCGTCATGGCCGAGACGCGCGATTTCCTGAGGCAGATCGAGGCGATCGCCGAGAAGCGGGGATCGTTCCGGCCGGAGGCGTATCTGTTCGTGCTCGAGGCCCTCGAGCGGGCGATGAACGCCGGCGAGCAGCGAGGCCACGTCTCAGGCGAGGAGCTGCTGGCGCACATCAAGGAGCTTGGCCGCGACCGTTACGGCGTCATGGCGACGGACGTGTTCGCCGCCTGGGGCGTGCACGGCACGCTCGACTTCGGTCGCATCGTCTTCCACATGGTCTCCGGCGGCATCCTCAGCAAGCGTGACGAGGACTCGCTCCGGGACTTCATCGACAAGTACGACTTCCGGCAGGTCTTCGAGGACGAGTACTTCCTGCGCAGCGAGGCCTGACCGCGGGCGGAACCTTTTCCGCCACCGCTCGTTCGAACACGCATCACCCTGGCCCGGCTCGGTCCGGGCCGTGCGCCGGGCCACGGAGGGCCCCTGGCGACCCCGCGGGGCGACCCGCGCGTCGTCGTGCCGTCTCGAGGCGCCAAGGAGACAACATGATCCCGGCTTCCGTCCCCCTCGCGGCGCTCGGCACCTCCGAGCTGCTGTCCCTGCTCGCGGACACGACCTTCTTCGGCAAGTTCATCCTGCTGGTGCTGCTCGTCCTGTCCGTCCTCTCCTGGGCGGTGATGGTCGAGAAGGCCCGTCAGCTGGCGCGGATCCGCAACGGCCACCTGCGGTTCTGGGAAGAGCTGGGCAACTGGCTGGACGGCGCGCTGCGCGGTGACGACCTGCGCCGCTGGTGCGACGAGCGGCCCGAGCTTCCGCTGGCGAACCAGTTCCTGGAGACCTACGGCCTGGAGTCCGCGCCGTCGGTCCGGCGGGCCAGCGAGCGCATCGCCTACCTCGAGATCGAACGGCTCGAGCGCTACCTGATGCTGCTGTCCACGGCGGTGACGATCTCGCCGTTCCTGGGCCTGCTCGGGACGGTCTGGGGCATCATGACCAGCTTCTGGGACATGGCCTCGCTGCAGAGCGCCAACCTGACCGTGGTCGCGCCCGGCATCGCCGAGGCGCTGATCACGACCATCGCCGGCCTGGCCACGGCGATCCCGGCGGTGATCTTCTACAACTCGCTGGTGCGCAAGATCGACATGGTGGGCAACGAGATGGAGCGGCTGCGCACCCTCCTGGAGGAGCAGGCCGGCGGCGGCCGTGGGGACGAGCATCCCGGCGCGCGGGACTTCGCCGCCCGGCCCGACTTCCATGACAAGGAGCGCATCTGATGCGGCGGAAGTCCTCGTTCCGGGGCATGGCCAGCATCAACGTCACGTCCCTCGTGGACGTCACCATGTGCCTGCTGATCATCTTCATGCTGACCGCGCCCTACATCCAGGGCGGGGTGGAGGTCGACCTGCCCGAGGCCGACACCCGTGAGCAGCTCAAGCGCGAGGGGCCGGTGATCTCGATCACCAAGAACCGGCAGGTGTACTTCGACGAGGAGGCGGTGACATCGGACGAGCTGGTCGAGCTGCTCGCGCCGTACCTGCCGGAGAAGGACACCATCCCGGTGTACCTGCGCTCGGACGAGGACGTGCCCTACGGGTTCGTCCTGCAGGTGATGGCCAGGGTGGAGCGCGCGGGGTTCGTGAACCTCTCGCTCGTGGCCGATCCGGAGCGGTAGCCGACCATGTCGCGGGGCCTGCCCATCAGCATCCTGCTGCACATCCTGGTGCTGGCCGCGCTGGCGACCTGGGGCGGCCTGACGCCCATGCGCCCCATCGATCCGCAGGTGCTGCACGTGCGCCTGACCCCCCTGCCGGAGACGTTGACCGAGCCCGAGCCGACCACCCCGGTGGAGGCCGAGCCGGAGCCCGAGCCGAGCGATCCGCCCGAGGTCCAGCCCGAACCGGTGCGGCGCGAGCCCGACCCCGTCCTGCCGCCCAAGGAGGTCCCGGAGGAGGCGCCGGAGACCGAGTCCGAGCCCGAACCGGAGCCCGAGCCGCGTCCGCTCCAGCCCGAGCCGGAGCCGGCCGAGCCGGAACCGACCGACCCCGATCCGGCCGCCGAGGTCGAGCCGTCGTCGGTGGCGGAGACGACCGAGCCGCTGGTCGCCGAGACCGACGAGGTCTTCCCCTTCGACTACTACCTGCGCACGGTGCGCAACAACATCGCGCGCAAGTGGCGGCCGAAGCAGCTCGGCTTCCGGGGCGACCTGGAGCGGAGCTGCGTCGTCCACTTCGTGATCGGCCGCGGCGGCCAGGTCACCGGCGTGACGCTGGTGCGCTCGAGCGGCGTGTCGCTCTTCGACCGCGAGGCGCTGCGGGCGGTCAAGTCCAGCCGCATGCCGCCGCTCCCGTCGAAGTTCGCCAGCCCGACCCTGGGCGTCACCTTCACCTTCACCCTCAGATCCGGAGTCTGACCATGCGCCAGGCCTCCCGTGCGCTGCTCGCCGTCGCCGCCCTGCTCGTCGTCGCCGTGCCCACCCTCGCCCAGGGCCAGCCGGACGTCTCCATCGGCATCGTCAAGGAGACGGCCGAGAAGTTCGACGTGCTCGTCGGCACCCTCGACGTGCTGTCCGGGGGTATGCCGGCCGTGGACGCGGCGACCGCCATCGAGCGCACCGTCGCGCGCGACCTCGAGTACAGCGGCCTCTTCCGTGTCGGCATGCTCGAGAGCCAGGCCGAGACCGACAGCCTGCGCTTCACCTACGCCATCCGCGGCAGCGTGGAGGGACCGGTGCGCGATGCGGACCAGACCGGCGAGGTGGTTCCGACCACGATCAGCCTGGACCTGGTCACCTACCCCGGCGGGCAGCTGCTGCTCAACAAGCGCTACCGGCCGCTGCCGGAGCAGATGCGCATCACCGCGCATCACTTCGCCAACCAGGTCGTCGAGATCCTGACCGGCGAGCCGGGCATCGCCATGACCCGCATCGTGTTCTCGCGCGGCAGCGGCGACCGCCGCGACCTCTGGGTCGTCGATTACGATGGCGAGAACCTGATGCGGCTGACCAGCAACCGCACCCTCAACCTGTGCCCGGACTGGAAGCCGGACGGCACCGAGGTCGCGTTCACCAGCTATCACCGGGGCATGCAGGGGCTCTACAGCCTGGACACGGCCACCGGCGAGGTGCGGCAGATCATCGCCCAGGAGGGGCTGAACCTGGGCGCGAGCTGGCATCCGGACGGCCGCGAGCTGCTGATCTCCCTGTCGCGTGCCGGCGATCCGGAGATCTACCGGGTGTCGGCCGACGGCGACATCGTGCGGCGGTTGACGGCCATGCGCTCGATCGAGATCAGTCCGAGCTGGTCTCCCAGCGGTCGGGAGTTAGTTTTTACCAGTGACATGACCGGGACTCCTCAGTTATATGTCCTCGATGATGTCGGGTCGGCCCGCCGCCGGCTGACCTGGGAGGGGCGGTACAACGATTCCGCCGAGTGGTCGCCCAGCGGCGAGCAGATCGTGTACGCGACCCGCGAGGGCAATCTGACCCAGCTGGTCCTGATCCGCGCGACGGGCGAGGCGCGCAAGCTCCTGACCGATCGCCGCTGGCGGAACTGCGAGGACCCGAGCTGGGCGCCGGACGGTCGCCACGTCGTGTTCGCGTCCGACCGCACCGGCACGTTCAAGCTCTACGTGATGGATGTCCTCGAGGGGGGCGTCCGACAGCTGACGTTCGGCGACGAGCCGGACATCACCCCGGCCTGGTCGCCGCGGTAGCGCCAGGCCGCCACTCTGCAAGGAACGGTACAGCACGATGAAGGGTTACGGACGGACTCCGCGCACGATGATGAGCCTGCTGCTCCTGGTGGGTACGATCACCTGGATCATGCTCGTGGCCGGCTGCGGCGGCGGCGAGACCGAGGTCGAGACCGATCCGACCGCCACCGGCGGCGAGACCGAGCCGGCGGTCGAGACGGTGCCCGAGCCCATCGAGCCCGAGGAGCCCATGGAGGGCGCGGGCATGGGCGACCGCGACGTGCCCGACTACTCGACCATGGAGCCGGTCGAGTACGGCGTCGAGGACGTCTTCTTCGCCTTCGACGAGTACGACCTCGACGAGTCGGCCATGGCCACCCTGGCGCGCAACGCGCGGATCCTCAAGGAGCACGACGACGTCGTGATCCTCGTCGAGGGCCACTGCGACGAGCGCGGCACGGTGCAGTACAACCTGGCCCTGGGCGAGAAGCGGGCCAAGGCCGTCCGCGACTACCTGATCAGCCTGGGCGTGCCGTCGAATCGTCTGCGCTTCACGAGCTACGGCGAGAGCCGGCCGTTCGCGATGGGCAGCAACGAGCGTGCGTGGGCCCAGAACCGGCGGGCGCACTTCGCGCGCCCCTAGCCGACCGGAGCGATCATGAGAACCCTCCGCCTGGTCCTGGCGACCGTGGCGCTGCTCGCCGTGTCGGTGGGCTGCGCGCCCCAGCTCGACCGCATCGAGCTCGGGGTGCAGGAGAACCGCGACGAGGTCGCCGCGCTCGAGGTCGAGAACCGGCGCCTGGCCCAGGAGGTCAAGGCGCTGGCCGAGCTGCTGCGCCTGGAGTTCGCCTCGGGCGACGAGTCCAGCGCCCAGCGCTTCGCCAAGCTGGGGCAGGTCTCCCTGCGCCTCGACCAGCTGATGCAGAAGCTGGACGACAACGCGGCGTACATGCGCGAGCTGTCCGCGCGGGTCGACCTGCTGGCCCAGCGCTCGGGCGTGCCCACCCTCGGGGAGTACAGACCGCCGTCGGGCGGCGAGCAGGCCGGCATGGCCGAGCTGCCCGAGGAGGCGCTGTCCATCTTCCAGGCCGCCGAGCTCGACCGCAGCCGCGGCAACGTCGAGATGGCGCGCGAGGGGTTCCGCGAGTTCCTCGAGCGCTTCCCCGACAGCGAGAAGGCCGACGACGCGCGGTACTGGCTGGCCGATCTGGCCTACGGCGACCAGGAGTGGCAGGCCGCGGCGGACGGATTCGCCGCGCTGCTCGAGGATCACCCGGAGACCGACTGGGCCGCCGCCGCGATGTACAAGCGGGGCCTGAGCCTGCAGGAGCTGGGCCAGGACGAGCTGGCCGAGCTCACCTTGCGCGAGCTGATGGCGAAGTACCCGGAGTCGAACGAGGCCCAGCTGGTGGAGCTCCCCGGGGGGTAGACCGGCCGGCGCGGCCGGCGGACGTCACGAGGCGCGTGGAGACTCCGGTCTTCACGCGCTTCGCCTTGCTTCCGGCCCGGTCGTTTGGCACCTTAGCGGCGAGGTGTCGATGCCGTTTCTCTTGCCTGCCAAGGAGGATGCCATGGCCGATAGCATCGTGAAGGTTCCGTTCCCGCACAACGAGCCCGTGCTGGGCTACGCGCCCGGTTCGGAAGAGAAGAAGGCGCTCAAGGCGGAGCTGCGCCGGCTGGCGGCCAGCGAGATCGAGATCCCGCTGATCATCGGCGGCGAGGAGGTGCGCACCGGCAACACGGCCAAGGTCGTGATGCCGCACGATCACAAGCACGTCCTGGCGACCTACCACCAGGCCGGACCCGCCGAGGTCAAGGCGGCGATCAAGGCCGCGCAGAAGGCCAAGGCCCAGTGGGCGGCCATGCCCTGGGAGCAGCGCGCGAGCATCCTCCTGAAGGCGGCCGACCTGCTGACCGGCCCCTGGCGCTACACGCTCAACGGCGCCACCATGCTCAACCAGAGCAAGACCCCGCACCAGGCGGAGATCGAGGCCGTCTGCGAGCTGGCCGACTTCTGGCGCTTCAACGCCTACTACTACCAGCAGGTCCTGTCCGACCAGCCGCCGCACAGCCCGCGCGGCCTGTGGAACTACACCGAGATGCGGCCGCTCGACGGCTTCGTCTTCGCCGTGACCCCGTTCAACTTCACCGCCATCGCCGGCAACCTGCCCACCGCGCCCGCGCTCTGCGGCAACACCGTGGTCTGGAAGCCGGCCAGTGCGACCGTCTTCAGCAACTACCACGTGATGAAGGTGCTCGAGGAGGCCGGCATGCCGGCGGGCGTGATCAACTTCGTGCCCGGCCGCGGCGGCGACGTGGGCGGGCCGGCCATGGCCAGCCCGGACCTCGGCGGCGTGCACTTCACCGGCTCGACCGCCGTGTTCCAGCAGATGTGGGCCACCGTGGGCCAGAACATCAAGAGCTACGGCTGCTACCCGCGTATCGTGGGCGAGACCGGGGGCAAGGACTTCATCTTCGCCCACCCGTCGGCCGACGTCGACGCGCTCGTGGTGGCGATGGTCCGCGGCGCCTTCGAGTACCAGGGCCAGAAGTGCTCGGCCGCGAGCCGCGCCTTCATCCCCGCCTCGCTCTGGAAGGAGGTCAAGCGCAAGCTCCTGGCCATGGTCAAGACGGTCAAGATGGGCGACGTGACCGACTTCACCAGCTTCATGGGCGCGGTGATCGACGAGGCGGCCTACGACAGCATCAAGGGCTACATCGACCGCGCCAGGAAGGCCAAGGGCGAGGCGAAGATCATCGCCGGCGGCAAGTGCTCCAAGACCACCGGCTATTTCATCGAGCCGACGGTGATCGAGTGCCTCGATCCGAAGTACGAGAGCATGATCGAGGAGATCTTCGGCCCGGTGCTGTCGGTCCACGTCTACGAGGACAAGGACCTGGTCAAGACCCTGAAGATGTGCGACACGGCGGCCGAGTACGCGCTCACCGGCGCGATCTTCGCGCAGGACCGCGCGGCCATCGTCCAGATGAAGGACGCGCTGAGCGGTGCGGCGGGCAACTTCTACATCAACGACAAGCCCACCGGCGCGGTGGTCGGCCAGCAGCCGTTCGGCGGCTCGCGGGCGTCGGGCACCAACGACAAGGCGGGCAGCTACCTGAACCTCACCCGCTGGCTGAGCATGCGGGCGGTGAAGGAGAACTTCGACCCGCCGTACGACTACAAGTACCCGTACCAGGGCGCGAAGTAGCCACGCGCGGGTTCGACGATCAGGCGGGGCGGGCCACGGGGCTCGCCCCGCCGGCGTTCCGCAGAGTATGCCAGATAATTGACATCATCTATTCATCGCGGTATCGTCCCGGGGAAGGGAGGTTCGCGATGAAGGCGCTGATCACCCTGCTGATCGCCCTCCTCGTCGTCCTCGCGCCCCGCCTCGCTGCCGCGCAGTGCGAGGGGATCTCGGTCTCGGCCGACCCCGACCTCGTCCGCATCACCCACGACGCGAGCTTCAACTGCGGCGTGTTCGACCTGCGGTTCGCGATCACGCTCGACGCCGACACCCTGAAGGTGGACGAGCGCGCCGTCGCCCACGCCTGGATGGACTGCTACTGTCCTTACCACAGCGAGATCGCCATCATGGGGCTGGGGGGCGGTGATCACGTCCTGCAGTTCCAGTACGCCGAGTCGCTCGTGACCGGGCCACCGGCCGCGTGGCACGTCTGCGTGATGCCGTTCACGGTGCCGGGCGCGGACGGGCCGCCGGGCGAGCTGATCGTCGAGACCGAGGAGTCGGGGTGCGGGATCACGCCGACGGGGGCGCCGGAGATGGAGATCCACCTGCCGGCGAGCTGGACGGCGTTGAAGGGGATCTACTAGCCGGGCCGGAAGGCCGGGGGCGACGGGCTGGTGCCGGAGGTGGGGCTCGAACCCACACGTCCCAAGAGGACACAGGATTTTGAGTCCAGCGCGTCTACCAGTTCCGCCACTCCGGCACCGTGTGCGGTGGACGGATGTTAGGCGCCGGCCCCGGCCAAGTCAAGGCGCGCCCGCGCTGCGAGTTACCGGATCCTGATCGATGTTTGACATCGGCACGCGACGTGCTATATTGGCCCACCTCAGGTGGGGCCATAGCTCAGCTGGGAGAGCGCATGACTGGCAGTCATGAGGTCAGGGGTTCGATCCCCCTTGGCTCCACCAAC
>WJIQ01000233.1 GCA_014730255.1 bacterium
GCCTGGTTCTTGAATCGATGCCTGCGGACGCTGGATCTGGCATGCACCTCGGTCCTGGCCGCGCGATGGGGGGCCGGACCGGCCGTCCAGGAGCTCGGGGGTCTCCGGGAGGCGATCATATCGCTCAAGGCCATCCGCCTGGCCGACGGCGAGATCCTGCGCGGGCTGACGGGGGTTGGCCTGGAGTCCGTGTCCGTCGCGACGGTCGTCCGTTTCGTGGCGCGTGATGTCGGGGGGCCGGCCTCGGGCGGATCCGCGGAATCGGCGCTCGGGGAACCCTGGATCGCCGGGGACCGGCACGACCTCGAGGGCGAGGGACTGCACCTCGCCGTCTCCAGGTTCCGGAGGGCTTGACTGGCGTGGTGTTCCATGTGGAACATCGCCCTGGGGGCGGCCGGATTGTTCCACGTGGAACATCGCCCTGAGCGTCGTCGGACTGTTCCACGTGGAACACCCGGGACGGTTCGGAGACCACCGCCGCGCGCACGGCTTTGAAAAAATATCTCCCGGAAACTACCCATCTCCAGCGACTTCTCGCGTTCGATCCGGCGATCCGGCATGCACCCGTGGACAGGCGCCGTCCCGGCGCGCTAGATTGCGCCCGTCCTCAACACCTCGCTCCGGCCATCGCGCCAGTCCACCCGAGCCCCGACACGAGGGACGACCATGGGCAAGATTATCACCATCTCCAACCAGAAGGGCGGCGTCGGCAAGACCACGACCGCCGTGAACCTCAGCGCGAGCCTCGCGGTGTCCGAACGGCGGGTCTTGCTGCTCGACCTCGATCCCCAGGGCAACGCCACCAGCGGGACCGGCGCCGAGCCGAAGGAGTCGACCTCCTACGAGCTTCTGCTGGGCCAGTCGCCGGCCGCGGCCTGCATCCAGAACACCGTCGTCCCTTACATGGACATCGTCACGGCGGACCGCCGGCTCGCCGGCGCCGAGGTGGAGCTGGTCAACGAGATGAACCGCGAACGCTTCCTGCGCAACGCGCTCGGCGGCATCACCGATCGCTACGACTACATCTTCGTCGACACGCCGCCGAGTCTGAGCCTGCTGACGCTCAATGCCCTGACGGCCGCCGATTCGGTGCTGATCCCCATCCAGTGCGAGTACTACGCCCTCGAGGGTCTGAGCCAGCTGCTGGGCACGATCCAGCTCGTCCAGCGCCGCCTGAATCCCGACCTGCAGATCGAGGGTGTCCTCTTGACCATGTACGACAAGAGGTTGCGGCTATCGAACCAGGTCGCCGACGAGGCCATCGAGTTCTTCGGGACGGTGGTCTACGAGAACCGGATCCCGCGCAACGTTCGCCTCAGCGAGGCGCCCTCGTTCGGGCAGCCGATCCTGCTGTACGACGTGGACTGCCTCGGCGCGCAGGCTTACCTGATGCTGGCCAAGGAGATCCTGGGCAATCACCGCGACGTCATGGTCGAGGGAGGATAGGCGATGGCGAAGAACCGGGTCCTGGGCAAGGGGCTGTCCGCGCTGATCCAGGGGGCCGACGGCCCCTATGTCCCGACCACCGGCGGCGAGGGACGGGCGATCCACGAGCTGCCGGTGGTGGAGCTGGCCTTCAACCCCGATCAGCCGCGCAAGGTCTTCCGGCAGGACAAGCTGGAGGAGCTCGCGGCGTCCCTGCGGGACGTCGGCGTCCTGCAGCCGGTGCTCGTGCGGGCGCTCACGCGCGGGGAGACCGTGGCGCCGGACCAGGCGGGCGACCCGCCGCCGAAGTACGTCGTCGTCGCCGGCGAGCGCCGGGTGCGCGCCGCCCGTCTGGCCGGCCTGGCGACCGTGCCGGCCATCGCTTGCACCTACGAGGAGACCGAGGCCCTGCGCATCGCGCTCCTGGAGAACATCCAGCGCGAGGACCTCGGACCGATCGAGGAGGCCGAGGCCTATCGCTCCCTGATCGACGCGTACGGCGCTACCCAGGAAGAACTTGCGGACATGCTGGGCAAGAACCGGAGCACCGTCGCCAATGCCCTGCGCCTGCTCGCTCTGGAGGACGAGATCCAGCAGCTGGTCGAGGACGGGACCCTCAGCCGGGGCCATGCCAAGGCCCTGCTGTCCGTGCCGGCGGGCGACCAGCGGCTGCGTCTGGCCCGGCTGTGCCGTAGCCGTGGGCTGTCGGTGCGCGAGACCGAGCGGCGGGCCCAGGGCGCGGCCGCGGCCCGGGAACGGACGCGGCGGCGGCGGCGGACGGCGACCTCGCCACGCGGCGAGTCGCCCGAGGTCCGGGCACTGCGCGAGCGCGCGGAGAGCCACTTCGGCTCGCCGGTGTCGATCGAGCGCGAGGCCGGTGGCAAGGGCCGCATCAGCGTGGCCTTCTTCGACGACGGCGACCTGGAGCGACTGCTCGCGATGATGGGTATCCAGACCGATCTAGACTAGGCGCAACTCATTGAATAAAAATATCTTGAAAACAAAGAGAATCCCACGGCTCCGGCTCCTGCTGGTGGTCCTGATCGTCATCTCGACCGGGCTGCTGGTGATCAACCTGATCGACATCCTGTCCGCGTCCGCGGGGGGCGGGACGTCACTCCAGTTCCTGTGGACCACCGGCGCGCTGCACCTGCTGATCCTGCTCGCGGCCTGGATCGTCTGGTTCACCCTCCGCGCGCGCGAACGGGACCAGCGGCGGTTGCGCCGCAGCGAGCACCAGCACCGGACGATCATCAACCACGCCGGCGAGGCCATCTTCCTGCTCGATCACCAGGGCCGCGTCCGCGAGTGGAACAAGGCTGCCGAGAAGCTCTTCGGCGTGCCGCGGCGCGACGTGCTCGGCCGGCCGTTGCAGGAGATGCCGCTGGCGGATGGCCTGGATCTCGAGCGCGCCATGGCCGACGCCGATCGCCTGCAGCGCAGCCTGACCTACGAGCTGCCGTTCCGGCCCGCCGATCGACCCGACGGCATGATCAAGCTCATGCTCTCGCCGCTGCCAGCGTCGACGAGCGCCAGCGAGGACGACGGCGCCTACGTCGTGATCGCCCGGGACGTGACCAGCGAGCGCCAGCTCGAGAACCGGATCAGCCAGACCGAGAAGCTCGCGGGCATCGGCCAGCTCGCCGCCGGCATCGCGCACCAGCTCAACACGCCGCTCGGTTCGATCCTCCTTTCTGCCCAGATGCTCTCGGACGTCGATCTCGGCGAGGACGAGGCCGAGGACGTCCAGCGCATCATCCGCCAGACCGAGCAGTGCCGGCAGATCATCAAGGGACTGTTGAACTTCGCGCGACCGCAGAGCCGCGACCGCGTGCTCGTCCCGCTCGGTGACGTCGTCCACGAGACCGTCTACCTGATGGAGAAGAACCTCAAGGTCGCCGGCGTGACCGTCGCGCTCGAGGACGATCAGAACCCCGAGGTCCTCGGCAATCGCAACGAGCTGGACCAGGTCTTCTTCAACCTGCTCGTCAACGCGGTCGACGCGCTGAGCGAGGGCGGCGAGGTCACGATCACCATCGGCGACGGCGATCCGGGCGAGATCGTCGTGGTGGTGGCCGACGACGGGCCGGGCATCCCGCCGGAGCACCGCGACCAGATCTTCCTGCCGTTCTTCACGACCAAGTCGTACGGCAAGGGGACCGGCCTGGGCCTGAGCATCGTCGCACGGATCATGCACGAGCACGGTGGCCGCATCGACTACGACGCCTCCGCCCGGCGCGGGGCGCGATTCGTGCTCACCTTCCCGCGGCCCGGCGACGCGTCCGGCCCGGGCCGTTCGTTCGACGATCAATCCGGGACGGCAACGACGTGAGTTCCCGCTACACCCGCATCATCCTCGTCGGCGACGACGACCGGCCCTCGCGCGAGTTCACCATCAGCCATCGCATGGTGCGCCTGCTGGTCGTGCTGGTCGCGGCCCTGGCCCTGGCGGTGATCTCCGTGTTCGTCACCTGGGGCGTCGTGGCCGGCGAGGCCCGTCGGGCGCGCGGCCTGGAGCGCGAGCTGTCGGCGGCGCGCATGCAGCTGGCCGGCCTGGACACCCTCGAGGCCGAGCTGGTCTCGATGGCGGCGATGCAGCAGCAGCTGCTGCTGATGCTCGGCATCGACGAGGCGCCTCCCGACACCGCGCTCGGCGACGGCACCACCCTTCCCGAGCTGGCGTCCGTGGTCCTGGCCGAGCCGCCGGGCGACTGGCCGGCCGCCGGGTACGTCACCCGCGAGTTCTCCGAGGGCCGGGTCAACGAGGGCGTTCGCCCGCACCTCGGCCTGGACATTGCCGGACCGGAGGGTGCTCCGATCCTGGCCGCCGGCGACGGGACGGTCGTCCGCTCCGGCGCAGATCCCTACCTGGGGAACTTCGTTGAAATTCAGCACGGGATGGGTTACCTAACTGTCTACGGACATTGCCGGGAGGTGGCGGTCGCCCGCGGCGAGCACGTCCGGGCCGGTCAGCTGGTCGCCTACATGGGCCAGTCCGGGGAGGCGACGGCCCCACACTTGCACTTCGAGGTCTGGCACAACGGCATGGCCGTCGATCCCCGCCGGTTCCTGCAAGGGGAGCCACGGCCGCAGTGAACGGAAGTCCGGCCCGAGCGCGGCGCCCGTCGGGGTGTCCGTCGGGCCCAGCGCCGGGAGACCCCCGGACCATACCCAGGAGGACGACATGTTTGGCAAGGAGCCCGAAAACACCAACGCCAACGCCGGCCAGACGTCGATCATTGCCCAGGGCTGCAAGTTCGAGGGCTCCATCGAGGCTCGCGGCACCCTGCGCATCGAGGGCGAGTTCAAGGGCGACATCGGCATCCCCGAGAGCCTGGTCGTCGGCAAGACCGGCGTCGTGCACGCCTCGGTGAAGGTCAAGAACGCGATCATCGGCGGCCAGTTCTTCGGCAACATCGACGCCGAGAACAAGATCGAGCTGCAGAGCGGCAGCCACCTCGAGGGCGACATCAAGACCAAGCGCCTGGTCATCGACGAGGGCGTGTTCTTCGAGGGCAACTGCTCCATGGGCTCGAAGAAGCCCCAGGATGCGGGGGCGCCCGCGCCGCCGCAGGGCCAGAAGCAGGGCCAGCCGGCCGGTCAGCAGCCCACGCCGGCCAACAAGTAGTCCGCGTCGACGAACAGGCGTTGCCAATCGCCTGGCGCGCGTTTACGATGACGGCCGCATCGCCCGGATCGGTGGCGATGCGGCCGTTCTTTCCGCTCCGACTCGAGGGATCCGTCCGCCATGCTTCCCGGCCGCCGCATGGACCCCGACAAGCGCCGCGCCGTGCGCGAGGTGGGGATCTACTCGGCGCTGCCGATCATGCTGGGCGTCGGCCCCGCGCTCGGCTGGTACCTCGCCCACCTGGCCCGCCAGCGCTGGGATGGCCCGGTGTGGTGGGAGATCGTCGGGGTGTTCGTCGGACTCGCGGCCGCGATCCGTCAGGTCTACAAGGCCATCAAGCAGGGCACCGGCGATCGGTCCGATGCCGGCGAACGCGACGACCGGGACCCGTGACCGGACCGATGACGAGGGGCCACGATCGATGCTAGACCGCGGATTCCTGCGCCGCGCCCAGTATGGCACGCTGGCCGGCGGCGTGCTCGTGGGCGCGATCACCGCGGCGCTGGCCACGGTGGGCCACGGCGTGGGAGTGGCGGCCGGGGCGGCGTGGGCCGCGCTCAATCTCCGCGTGCTCGAGGGCCTGATCGGCGTGGCGGTCCTTCCGCGCGACGCCCCGCGCGACATGGTGCCCATCTTTCTGTGGGGAATCGCCAAATTAGGTGTTTACGGATTGGCGTTCTGGATATTAATTGTTCGCCCGTTTCCAGCCATTGGCATGGTCGTCGGCCTCACGATCATGCTCGTGGCCCTGGTCCTGGCCGGTCTGGCGACCCGCACGACGGTTTCCCGGGACACGACCCCTCGAGGTGACGATGGTGACGGCTGACCAGAGCTCGAATCGCTCCGCCCACGCCAGGACCGCAATCCTGGCGCTCATTATGCTTGCCGGGTTCACGCTGGCCATGACGGCGACCCCGGCGGCGGCCCAGATCCACGAGGTCGAGCACGAGCACGACGACACGGGCGACCCCCACGAGGTCGCCGCCGAACAGCTCGGCGAGGCCCACGGCGCCCACGACGCCGGTGACGCCCACGACGACCATGGCGACGATCACGGCGCCGGCTTCCACCTGGACACCATCTACAAGCTGGTGGTCAAGAACGCCGTGCCCGCGGTCATGGGTGCCGATGCCGACCCCAAGGCGGTCAAGAAGACCAGCGAGGCGCTGCTGGCGTGGAAAGAGGTCTTCTACACCTTCGTGGTGATCGCCATCCTGGCCGGCTTCTTCGTCTCCGTCGGCCGCAGCCTCCGCGACCGCGATCCGACGCGCAAGCAGCTCTTCGCCGAGATGATCGTGGGCGGGCTCTACAACCTCTTCCGCGAGATCCTCGGCCCGTACGGCCGCCGCTTCACGCCGTACCTCGGCACGCTCTTCCTCTTCATCCTGCTGAACAACTGGTCGGGCCTGGTCCCCCTGGGCTTCTCGTCCACCTCGAGCCTGGCGAACACGACGCTCGGCCTCGGCCTGATGACCTTCATCTACGTGCAGTACACGGGCATCCGCGAGAACGGCATCGGCGGCTACCTCTACCACTTCGCCGGTCAGCCGAAGAGCGGGCTGGAGTGGGGGTTCGCGATCCTGATCTTCCCGCTCGAGGTGCTCGGCGAGCTGATCCGTCCGATCTCGCTCTCACTGCGACTGTTCGGCAACATCTACGGCGAGGAGACCCTGATCGCGGTCATGGTCATCCTCGGCACCCAGTTCATGCAGTTCCTGCTCGGGCTGCTCGGCGAGTGGGGCGTGACGATGGGCCACTTCCTGCCCGGGTTCCCGTTCCAGTTCCCGTTCTACTTCCTGGTCCTGATCGCCAGCACGGTGCAGGCGCTGGTCTTCACGCTGCTGTCGGCCGTCTACATTTCCCTGATGCTTCCTCACGGTCACGAGGAGGAGGCGCACTGAGGTCCGGACCCGGTCCGGCGACAACCGGTGGGTTCGCCCGCCAGATCCGAAGCACCCCGTAAGGAGGAGACATGGAAACCAACGGCATTCTGGTTCTCGGCCTCGGCCTCGCCGCCTTCGGCTCGGCCCTCGGTCTCGGTAAGGCCATCGAGAGCGCCATGACCGCCATGGGTCGTCAGCCCGAGGCCATCGGCAAGATCCAGACGGCGATGCTCATCGGCTGCGCGTTCATCGAGGCGCTCGCCATCTACACCCTGATCGCCGTCCTGTTGCTCCAGCAGTAGGCAGGGCACGCTTGAACCGGCGCCGACCGGTGTGCTTCGGACGCACGGATGGCGGGGGTGACCGCGAGACCCCCGCCACCCACACCGGCGGTCGCCACGGCGAAGGAACGAGTCCATGAGCCTGGCTCCCAACTGGGCACAGCTACTGACGACGGTCGTCGGTTTCCTGCTGCTGGTCTGGATCATGCGCAAGTACGCATGGGGTCCGATCATCGATCTGATCGATCAGCGGCGTGAGAAGATCGAGGCCGACTACGAGGCGGCCGAGCGCGAGCTCGGCAGCGCCGAGCAGCTGAAGGCGGACTTCCAGACCAAGCTCAGCGACATCAAGGTGATCGAGCGCGAGCGGGTGCAGGAGGCCGTCCAGAAGGGCGAGCACCTGGCCGAGGGCATCGTCACCAAGGCCCGGGCGGAGGTCGATCAGACCAGGGCCAAGAGCCTGCAGGATCTCGAGCTCGAGACCCGCAAGGCCGAGCAGCAGCTGCGCGACGACGTCGTCCACCTGGCGATCGGCGCCGCGGAGAAGCTGATCGACGAGCGTCTCGACGACGCCAAGCACCGACAGCTGATCGAGCGTTACATCGACGAGCTGGCGCTCGACGGCCAGGGGAAGTAGGCGAGCATGCGTGACCGCAACGTGGCCGTCCGCTATGCCCAGGCGCTGCTCGACGTCGCGATCGAGCGGAACGTGGTCGACGGCATCACCGAATCGTTCGACGGGATCATGAGCGCGGTGTCCGGCCACCAGGATCTGCTGATCTTCATGCAGAGCCCGCAGGTGCGGACCCAGGACAAGAAGGAGCTCATCGAGTCGGTGTTCGCCGACCGCATCGAGCCCGCGATGCTCCACTTCCTGGAGCTGCTCCTGGACAAGGACCGCATCATGCACCTCGCCGACATCCACGAGGAGTACACCACCCTCGTGGAGACCCATCGCGGCATGCAGCGCGTGCGCGTGGTGACGGCCGTGCCGCTGGCCGACGACCTGGAGCAGAAGCTCTCGGCGAAGCTCGGCAGCCTGACCGGCAAGCGCATCATCCTGGACAAGAAGGTGGACCCGTCGGTGATCGGCGGCGTCTGCGTGACCCTGGGCGACCAGATCATCGACGGCACCATCGCCACCGGCCTCGGCCGCATGGGCAAGGTGCTCGAGAAGTCGCCCCTCCGATCGTCTTAAGGAGTTCGGCTGTGAAACTGAGGCCCGAGGAAATCAGCTCCGTCCTGTCGCAAGAGCTGAACAAGTACGGCCGCGACCTCGAGGTCGAGAGCGTCGGCACGATCCTGCAGGTCGGTGACGGCATCGCCCGCATCTACGGCCTGCACGACGTCATGGCCGGCGAGCTGGTGAAGTTCCCCGGCGACGTGATGGGCATGGTGCTGAACCTGGAGGAAGACTCCGTCGGTGTCGCCATCCTCGGCGAGGACACCGAGATCAAGGAGGGCGACCAGGTCACCCGCACCGGCGAGATCGCCTCCGTGCCCGTGGGCGACGCCGTGATCGGTCGCGTGCTCAATGCCGTGGGCCAGCCCATCGACGGCGAGGGGCCGGTGCCCAGCGACGAGATCCGCGCCATCGAGCTGAAGGCGCCCGGCGTGATCGACCGCCAGCCGGTGAGCCAGCCGCTGATGACCGGCCTGAAGGCCATCGATTCGATGACGCCCATCGGTCGCGGTCAGCGCGAGCTGATCATCGGCGACCGCCAGACCGGCAAGACGGCCATCGCCATCGACACGATCATCAACCAGCGCGGCAAGGGCGTGCACTGCTTCTACGTGGCCGTGGGCCAGAAGCAGTCCACCGTGGCGGGCGTCTACAACACGCTCAAGGAGCACGGCGCGATGGATTACACGACCATCGTCGCCGCCAGCGCCAGCGAGCCCGCGCCCATGCTCTTCATCGCGCCCTACGCCGGCTGCACCATGGCCGAGCACATGATGTGGCAGGGCAAGGACACCCTCGTGGTCTACGACGACCTCTCCAAGCAGGCCAACGCCTACCGGCAGATGTCGCTGCTGCTGCGCCGTCCGCCCGGTCGCGAGGCCTACCCGGGCGACGTCTTCTACCTGCACAGCCGCCTGCTCGAGCGCGCGGTGAAGCTCTCGGACGAGCACGGCGGCGGCTCGCTCACCGCCCTGCCCATCATCGAGACGCAGGCCTCGGACGTGTCGGCCTACATCCCGACCAACGTGATCTCGATCACCGACGGCCAGATCTTCCTGGAGAACGACCTCTTCTACAGCGGCGTCCGCCCCGCGGTGAACGTCGGCATCTCGGTCTCGCGCGTCGGCGGCGCGGCGCAGACCAAGGCCATGAAGAAGGTCGCCGGCTCGCTGCGCCTCGACCTGGCGCAGTACCGCGAGCTGCAGGCCTTCGCCCAGTTCGGTTCGGACCTCGACCAGGCCACGCAGCGGCAGCTGACCCGCGGCGAGCGCATGGTCGAGATCCTCAAGCAGGACCAGTACGTGCCCATGGCGATGGAGAAGCAGGTGGCGATCATCTTCGCCGGCAGCCAGGGCGCGCTCGACGACGTGCCGGCCGACGAGGTCGGTCAGTGGGAGACCGACTTCCTGGCCTTCCTCGACGAGAAGCACTCGGGCGTCCTGCACGCCCTCGAGCAGTCCGGCAAGCTGGAGGACGCGATCGTCGAGGACCTCAAGGCCGCCATCGCGGCGTTCAAGTCTCAGCGCTAGGACGATCGGCGCGCCGCGGCGGCGGCGCGCGTCCGGTCGGAGCGCGATCATCCGGAGGTTGCCGTGCCTGGAGCCGGCGTCAAGACACTG
The DNA here is from genome assembly GCA_014730255.1 of bacterium. GTDB lineage: Bacteria > Krumholzibacteriota > Krumholzibacteriia > LZORAL124-64-63 > LZORAL124-64-63 > Glo-17. The sequence goes on from WJIQ01000233.1 coordinate 10,020, forward strand.
AACAAGCGGATCCGCTCGGTCAAGAGCACCCAGCAGATCACCAAGGCCATGAAGATGGTGGCCGCGGCGAAGCTGAACCGCTCGCAGGGCAAGATGCTCGCCGCGCGGCCGTACGCGCACAAGCTGGTCAAGCTCGTGCAGCATCTGGCCAGCGCCGCCGACGGGGACAACCCGCTGTTCGAGGTGCGCGAGGTCCGGTCGCGACTGTTCGTGGTGGTCGTCTCGGACAAGGGCCTGTGCGGTAGCTACAACATGAACGTCATCAAGAAGGCGCAGGCCGCCGTCGACGCCTCGCAGGAGGCCGGGGTCGAGACCCGGCTCCTGACCATCGGCAAGAAGGCCGGCGACCACTTCGCGAAGCGCGGCTACGACATCTACCAGCGGCACGACGACTTCAACGGCGAGGTCACCGCGCCGCAGGGACAGCGCATCGGCGACACCCTGGTCGGCACCTTCCTCGACGGCACCTTCGACGAGGTGCGCGTGGTCTTCGCCGAGTTCGTCAGCACCATGACCCAGCGTCCGACCGACAACCTGGTGCTGCCCATCGCCCCGGAGGAGACCGGGGGCGAGGAGGAGGACGAGGAGGTCGCGGGCCTCGACTACATCTGGGAGCCGGGGCAGGCGCAGCTGTTCGACCAGCTGCTGCCGCTGTACCTGCGCAACCGGGTCTTCATGACGCTCATGGAGGCCTTCACCAGTGAACACGCGGCGCGCATGACCAGCATGACCGCCGCCACCGAGAACGCCGGCGAGCTGATCGAGAGCCTGACCCTGCAGCGCAACCGCGAGCGTCAGGCCGCCATCACCGCCGAGCTACTGGACATCGTTGGCGGCGCGAGCGCCCTGTAACGAGAACGAGGAGAGAGACAGACATGGCCGAGAACTACGGCACGGTCAAGCAGGTCATCGGTCCCACGGTCGACCTCGAGTTCGACAGCGACCACCTGCCCGAGATCCTCAACGCGATCCGCATCGTGGACGAGGAGCGTGGCATCGACCTCGTCACCGAGGTCGCCCAGCACACGGGCAACAACATCGTGCGGACGATCGCCATGGACGGGACCGACGGCCTGGTGCGGGGCATGAAGGGCATCGACACCGGCAAGCCCATCGCCGTGCCGGTGGGCGACCAGTGCCTCGGCCGCCTGTTCAACCTCCTCGGCCACCCCATCGACGGCAAGGGCCCGGTCAAGGAGCCCGAGAAGGCCAAGCCGATCCACACCAGCCCGCCCGAGCTGACCAACCAGGGCGAGGCCAACGAGATCTTCGAGACGGGCATCAAGGTGGTGGACCTGCTCGCACCCTACGCCAAGGGCGGCAAGATCGGCCTGTTCGGCGGCGCCGGCGTGGGCAAGACCGTGATCGTGCAGGAGCTGATCCACGCCATCGCCACCGAGCACGGCGGCTACTCCGTGTTCTGCGGCGTGGGCGAGCGCACGCGC
>WJIQ01000234.1 GCA_014730255.1 bacterium
AGGTGAGAAACCTGTTCGCCGTAAGCCCAAGGTTTCCTGAGGAAGGCTAATCCGCTCAGGGTAAGTCGGCCCCTAAGCCGAGGCCGAAAGGCGTAGGTGATGGGAATCCGGTTAAAATTCCGGAACCTGGTTGAATTCGTTCGTACGATGGGGTGACGCAGAAGTGAAAGTCCAGCACACTGATGGATGTGTGTCCAAGGATGTAGGAGGATGGCTTAGGCAAATCCGGGCCATCAACTCCGAGATCTGATGGGGAAACGAGTCTTCGGACAAGCCAACTGGACCTAATCAGGCTGCCAAGAAAAACCTCTAAGGAGAGTTCAGCCAGACCGTACCGTAAACCGACACAGGTAGGCGAGGAGAGTATCCTAAGGCGCTCGAGAGAACCCTGGTAAAGGAACTAGGCAAAATGGCCCCGTAACTTCGGGAGAAGGGGCGCCACAAGTAGGGGAAGCGACTTGCTCGTGGAACTGAAAGTGGCCGCAGTGAAAAGGCCTTGGCGACTGTTTACTAAAAACACAGGTCTCTGCCAAGTCGCAAGACGACGTATAGGGACTGACACCTGCCCGGTGCCGATCTGTTAAGGGGAGGGGTTAGACTTCGGTCGAAGCTCTGAACCGAAGCCTCGGTAAACGGCGGCCGTAACTATAACGGTCCTAAGGTAGCGAAATTCCTTGTCGGGTAAGTTCCGACCTGCACGAATGGTGTAACGATCGAGGCACTGTCTCTACCAGGGACTCGGCGAAATTGAAGTGGCGGTGAAAATGCCGTCTACCCGCAGCAAGACGGAAAGACCCCGTGAACCTTTACTACAGCTTCGCATTGGGTCTAGGTATTGCTTGTGTAGGATAGGTGGGAGGCTTTGAAGCGGGCACGCCAGTGTTCGTGGAGCCAACCTTGAAATACCACCCTGGTAATGCTTGGGCTCTAACCCGGTTCCGTTATCCGGGCCGGGAACAGTGCGTGGTGGGTAGTTTGACTGGGGCGGTCGCCTCCTAAAATGTAACGGAGGCGCGCAAAGGTTCCCTCAGCGTGGTCGGCAATCACGCGGCGAGTGTAAAGGCACAAGGGAGCTTGACTGCGAGACATACAGGTCGAGCAGGTGCGAAAGCAGGTCTTAGTGATCCGGCGGTTCCGCATGGAAGGGCCGTTGCTCAACGGATAAAAGGTACTCCGGGGATAACAGGCTGATCTCCCCCAAGAGTCCACATCGACGGGGAGGTTTGGCACCTCGATGTCGGCTCATCACATCCTGGGGCTGGAGAAGGTCCCAAGGGTTCGGCTGTTCGCCGATTAAAGTGGTACGCGAGCTGGGTTTAGAACGTCGTGAGACAGTTCGGTCCCTATCTGCTGTGGGCGTAGGAGAATTGATGGAAGCTGTCCCTAGTACGAGAGGACCGGGATGGACGTACCTCTAGTGTACCTGTTGTCTCGCCAGAGGCACCGCAGGGTAGCTATGTACGGCAGGGATAAGCGCTGAAAGCATATAAGCGCGAAGCCCATCCAGAGATAAGTTCTCCCTGACTTCGGTCACTGAAGGCTCCAGGTAGACGACCTGGTTGATAGGCTGCAGGTGTAAGCGCAGTGATGTGTTCAGCCGAGCAGTACTAATAAGCCGTGCGGCTTAATCTCCAGATGTGAGAAGAGATTCTCCCCGACGGTGTCGTTGCCCTCTATATTCGGTTGTCAAGTGAACGGCTTGATTTTCGGCGGTCATAGCGCAGCGGAACCACCTGTTCCCATTCCGAACACAGAAGTGAAACGCTGTTGCGCCGATGGTACTGCAGGGGAGACCCTGTGGGAGAGTAGGTCACCGCCGGATTCTCCAGAGGACCCCCGAGAGATCGGGGGTCCTCTCTTTTTGTCTGCGAGGCGCTACCAGGCCCTGGCGCAACCGACATTTGGACGGCCGCCCGCCGTTGCCTATCATTGCCCCGATATCGGAAGATCGATTTCTCGAGCCCTGGACGGTGCCCCATGCAGGACGCGCAGATGGCGGCCGTGCGCGAGATCCTCGTCGCGACGCCCGACGCTGGCAACGGCCCTCGTCGCCTCAACGAGTGGGAATGCTATCGCCTCCTGGACGCCATCGGCATCGCGAGGGGCCCTGCGGTCCATCTGCCGTGGCCCGCCGGCGACGACGAGCGGGCCGGTTGGATCGCCCAGGCGGCCTCCCTGGCCGACGACGACGGGCGTCTGCTGGTGAAGGTCTGCGGGCGCAGGATCCTGCACAAGACCGACGTCGGCGGGGTCCGCGTCGTGCGGCTGGCCGGCGCCGACGACCCGCTGGAGGCGATCGACGACGTGGCGGCGGAGATCCTCCGCGACGTGGCAGCGGCCGACCACGCGGACGACATCGAGGGTCTGCTGGCCTGCGCGTTCGTTCCCCATGCGCCGAACACCCCCGGGCAGGAGGCGCTGCTGACGCTCCGCCAGGATCCCGCCTTCGGCCCGGTCGTGGTCGTGGGTGTCGGCGGCACCCTCACGGAGTGGTATGGCCGGGGGAGCGGCGGCCGCTCGACCCTCGTCTTCCCGGCCCGGGGCCTGACGGCCGACCGGGTCGAGTCCGCGCTGGCGTCGCATCCCCTGCTCTCGATCCTGGCCTGGCCGTCCCGCCTGTACCGCGAGCCGCCGGTCGCGCCGGACCAGCTGGTCGGGGCGGTACTCGCGCTGGCCGGGCTCGGCGTGGCAACCGCTCCCGATGTGGCCGGCCCGACCCTGAGCGAGCTGGAGATCAACCCGGCCGTGGCGAGCGGTGGCGAGCTCGTCGCGCTCGACGGGGTCGGCCTGGTGAGCGACCTCGCCTGGCCCACGATCGAGCGACCGACCGGACGCATCCAGCCGCTGCTCGAGCCCCGCAGCGCGATCGTCATGGGTGTCTCGAGCAAGGGCGCCAACCCGGGCCGGATCATCCTGGAGAACCTCAAGCGCAGCGCCGGCCCGGTGCGCGAGAACCTCGCCGTGATCCACCCGCGGGAGCAGGAGATCTCCGGCGTGCGCTGCTACCCGAGCTGCGCCGACCTTCCCGCGAAGGTCGACCTGGCCGTGGTCGCGATCCCGGCCGAGGGTGCCCTGGCGGCGATCACCGAGCTCGTGGAGACCGACCGGGCCGAGTCGATCATCCTCATCCCCGGTGGTTTCGCGGAGACCGGCGACACCACCCTCGCCGGAGCGATCGAGGACCAGCTGGCCCTGGGGCACGCCTCGCCCAGCGGCGGTCCGGTCATGGTCGGCGGCAACTGCCTGGGCATCGTCAGCCGCGAGCAGTACAACACGTTCTTCATCCCGCTCTACAAGCTGCCCTTCAGCCCCGCGCGCGGCGGCAACCTGGCCCTGGTCAGCCAGTCGGGCGCCTACCTGGTCACGTTCGCCAGCAATTACGACGGCGTCATCCAGCCGCGGGCGGCCATCAGCTACGGCAACCAGATGGACCTGACGGTGGGCGACTTCCTCGTGCACTTCCTGGACGACGAGCGGGTCGACGTGGTCGCCTGCTACATCGAGGGATTCCGGCCCGGCGACGGCGACCGTTTCCTGAGCGGGATCCGCGAGGCACGGGCGCGCGGCAAGCGGGTGATCGTCTTCAAGGCCGGCAAGACGGCCCTCGGCGCGAAGGCGGCCGCGAGCCACACCGCCTCGCTGGCCGGCGACTACGCGGTGGCCCGGGCGTGCCTGGTCGCCGCCGGGGCGGACGTCGCCGAGTCGCTCGACGAGTTCGAGGATCTCATCACGACCTTCACCCTGCTGGCCGACCGCCGGCCGCGCGGGCGGCGCGTGGCCGTCCTCAGCAACGCGGGCTTCGAGTGCAGCACGGTGACCGACGCGCTCGGCGATCTCGAACTGGCCGGACTGGACGAGGCGGCCCTCGCCGGGCTCGCCGCGGCGCTGCCGCCCATCGCGCACCGGGACAACCCGGTCGACGCGACGCCGATGGCCGATACCGGGAGCTACGCCGCGACCTCGCGGGCCCTGCTCGCGAGCCCGTCGGTCGACGCGGCCATCCTGTCGGCGGTCCCGGTCACCGGGGCGCTGGAGACCCTCGAGGCCGATCCCGACGGCCGCCATGGGGAGGACATCGACCGTCCGGACGCGCTCGGCCAGCGCTGGCTCGAGATCATCGCGGCGAGCGACAAGCCGGTGGTCGTGGTCGTGGACTCGGGTCGGCTCTACGACCCGCTCTGCGAGCAGATCGCCGCGGCGGGCGTCCCGGTGTTCCGGAAGATCGATCGCGCGGCCCGGGCGCTGGGGGCGTTCTGCCGCGTGGCCACCTGAGCGGGCCACCCGGACCGCCGGCGGGCTTGCATCTGGCCGGAGGCCGCCTCGTCCGCTAGGATGAGGGATGTCCGCCCCGGGATCCGGACCGTCATGGAAGGACGAACCGTTGCGTAAATTCTGGATCGTCTTCGCGATCATCGTCATCATCGTCGGTGGCGGCCTCGGCCTGCTCTGGCGGGCCATCTCCTCGCTGGAGGCGCCGGACGCGAGCCACGGCGGGGTGCTCCACTGGGAGATCGACGGGCCGTTGCCCGAGAGCCTCGACGACTCGTTCCTCGGCCAGCTCGAGCAGGGCGACGCGCTCACGTTCCGCCAGGCCATCTTCGGCCTGGAGCGCGCCGCGCGCGATCCCGAGGTCGAGGCCCTGATCCTCGATATCGGCTCGTTGCCGACCTCGTGGGCGCAGCTCGGTGAACTCCACGCCGCCGTCGGCCGTGTGAGGGACGCGGGCAAGACCGTCTGGTCGCTGGTCTCGTTCGCCGGGAACGCCGAGTACACCCTGGCCACGGCGGGCGGGACGGTCGCCATGGTCCCCGAGGGCAACCTCATGGTGCTCGGCGTGACGGCCGAGCTGGCGTTCCTGCGCGAAACACTGGAGATGGTCGGCATCGAGGCGGAGTTCCTGCACGTCGGCGAGTACAAGAGCGCCCCGGAGCAGCTGACCCGCCAGGAGCCGACGGAGGCCAACCGTGAGATGACCCGCTCGCTGGTCGATGCGCGCTACGCCGAGCTGGTCGACCTCATCGCCACCGGCCGCGGCCGGCCGACGGTCGAGGTCGCCGCCTGGATCGACGTCGGCATGTACGACGGCCCGACCGCCCTCGCAGCCGGCATGGTCGACACGCTGCTCGACCGCGAGGATCTCCTCGCGGATCTCTTCCCGGGCGAGGACGTCGCCGATTTCGCCGATTATGCCCGCTCCGGAGGCCGCGGCGGTGCGCGACACGAGGTCGCGCTGATCGTCGCCGACGGCACCATCATGCCGGGCGAATCGCGCAACGACCGTCTCCAGGGGCAGATCGCCGGCAGCGAGACGATCGTCGATCAGCTCGCCACCGTGCGCGACGATCGCGACGTCGGCGCGGTGATCCTTCGCGTGAACAGCCCCGGTGGCAGCGCGATGGCCAGCGACCTGATCTGGCGCGAGATCGAGCGGGTCCGCGAGGTCAAGCCGGTCGTGGTGAGCATGGGCGGTTACGCCGCGAGCGGCGGTTATTACATCAGCTGCGGCGCCGACAGCATCTTCGCCGATCGCGGCACGCTCACCGGCTCGATCGGCGTGTTCGCCGGCAAGATGGACTGGTCGGGCCTCTACGAGAAGCTCGAGGTCAACCGCGAGCTCTTCACCCGCGGCGAGAACGCCCTCTTCTGGCATGACAGCCAGGGCTTCACGCCGGCACAGCGACGCCTGTTCCAGGATCAGCTCGACCGCTTCTACGCGCGGTTCCTGACCAAGGTGGCCGACGGCCGGCAGATGACGGTCGAGGCGGTCGACGCGGTGGCCCGGGGACGGGTCTGGGCCGGAAGGCAGGCGCTCGAGCACGGGCTCGTCGACGGCGTTGGGGGGCTCGAACGCGCCCTGCGCAGCGCGAAGTGGCTGGTGGGGGCCGATCCGGACGAGCCGGTGCGGGTGCGCGTGTTCGAGCGCGAGCTCACCTGGCTCGAGCGGGCGATGCTCGATGCCCTGCGTTCGTCCGCCGTGGCCGAGGTGCTGGCCCCGCGGCCGCCACTGGCGTTGCCCACGCCCGTGGCCGGGAAGGTCGAGGCGCTCGCCGAGACCGGCCTCGTGAGCGCGCTGCCGCTGCTCGATGGCCGCCCCGTGTCGCTGATGACCTGGCGACCGCTCTCATCGCCGGGGGGCGCGACGCCGTAGCGTCCGAGGTCGAGACCCGGCGGGAGCAGCCGCAGGAGCCAGGCCACGCGACGCTCGTCCTCGCTGGGGGTGGACCGCACCGGCGGCGCCGCCTCCCACAGGACGTGATCGCGGTCGGGGGAGTGGCCCCAGAGCAGGAGCGTGTGGGCCAGCTCGTGCACCAGGCCGCGGATCAGGTAGGGCCGGGCCGCCGCGCTGTCGTAGTTGTCACCCATGGCGATGCGCATGCGCAGCGGCCGGCCCTGTGCGTCGAGGCGCGTGATCCGCACCGAGAGCGGGGGGCGGCGGAGGGTCCCGGCGTAGTGGGCCAGGCGGACGCCCCACGCGGCTCCGGGATCCCAGACGAACCACCGGCCGGGCTGGCCGGCGTTCCAGATCGTGACCGCCTCGCGCAGGCAGGCTGCGAGGTCGAGCTCGCCGGCGACCGCCACCGGGCTCGCGACCGGCACCGGCCACCGCGGCCAGTGGGGCACGCGCCCGCCGAAGCGGGGTGTGATCAGCGCATGGGCCATGGCGACCAGGTCGGGGTACCGGTCCGAGTCGATCTTCACGCGTGGCAGCGGCGGCCGGCTCGCCAGGTCGCCCGCCGCACCGACGCCCTGGCTCAGCCAGCGCCCCGACGACGGCACGAGCACCAGCGAGTCCTCGGGGGCGTCGCGGAGCGTCCACACGTACGATCGGCCGGATATCTCGAGGGTGGCCGCGCCGCTGAGCCCGTCCATGCCGTACCAGGTCCACGCGCTCCGGCCGTCGGCGATGTCGAGATGGGCCTTCAGCCCGGGATCGATCGTGCCGAAAACCGGTTCAGGAGCCGTCTCGGGTGCGGTCGCGCACGCGGCGGCCAGCAGCGTCGCTGCGGTGGCGAGCATCACAAACCTCGGGACCATCGGTCAACCTGCCTGCGGGAGGGGGCCGCTGATCCTCGGGCAAGGCGTGTGCCCGCCGGGGTCGGGACCGGTCGCGACGGGCTGTCCGGGCCGGATGCGACCTCGACGCTCCGCACCGGAACCTCGTGCGCCCGACGGTGTCAACTCTGGTTGCCGCCCGGGCGGGCGGAACGTAGTCTATGGTGACATTTCGCGGGCCAACGCCAACCCAGGGGACGCGACCGAGCATGGATCCATTCCTCGAAGAAGAACGGCAACAATCCG
>WJIQ01000235.1 GCA_014730255.1 bacterium
CCCGGCTTCCCGGACGAGCTCGCGCAGCTCGTCGCCCGCGTGCGGGCCGAGCAACCGGGCGAGTCGTGAGATGAGTGATGGCGCGACGATGACCACTGGCGTGATCCTGCCCTCGTACAACGCCGCGCGGTTCCTGCCCGCGGTGATCGCCGACATCCGGCGCGTGGACCCCGAGGCCCGGATCCTGGTCGTCGACGACGGCAGCGCCGACGGCACCGACGAGGCCGCGGCGGCGGCCGGCGTCGAGGTGCGCATCCATCCCGAGAACCGGGGCAAGGGTGCCGCCCTGGCGACGGGGTTCGCGTGGGCGGTCGAGAGCGGCATGGACTGGGTCTACACCATGGACGCCGATGGCCAGCATCGCCCCGAGGAGATGCCCGACCTCATGGCCCGGGCGCTGGCCGACGACCTCGACGTCGTGGTCGGCAACCGCATGCAGGCCCGCGAGGGCATGCCCTGGCTGCGCGAGCAGACCAACCTGTTCACCTCGTGGGTGGTCAGCCGGCTGGCCGGCGTCGCGATCCCGGACAGCCAGAACGGCTACCGGCTGTTCCGGACGAGGTACCTCGACGGCCTCGTGCTGAGGACCGCCCGGTACGACACCGAGAGCGAGGTCCTGGTGCGCCTCGCCCGTCGCGGCGCGCGCATCGGCTCGGCCCCCGTCAGCACCGTCTACGGCGAGGAGACCAGCTCGATCCGCCCGCTGCTGGACACCATCCGCTTCTTCAAGCTCGTCGCGCGACTCCTGACCGACCGGGAGCCGCGGCGCCCCACCCCGACCGGAGGACCGACCCGATCATGAGCCAGACCCATATCCTCGTGACCAACGACGACGGCATCGACGCCTTCGGCATCGGCGCCCTCGAGGCCGCGCTCGAAGGCCTGCCCGGCGTGCGCATGACCACCGTCGCCCCGGCCACGCAGCAGAGCGCGACCAGCCGCAGCATGACCCTGCATCACCCGCTCCGGCTGCGCCAGCTCTCCGAACGCCGGTGGTCGGTCTCGGGCACGCCGACCGACTCGGTGATGGTCGCCCTGGGCAAGGTGCTGGCCGACGACCGGCCGGACTTCGTCCTCAGCGGCATCAACCACGGTCCCAACATGGGCGAGGACGTCCACTACTCGGGCACCGTCGCCGCGGCGATGGAGGCCTGCGTCCAGGGCATCCCGTCGGCGGCGGTGAGCCTGGCGGACTGGCGACCCAACGACTTCGGGGGCGCCGCGGCGGTGATCCGGCGGCTGCTGCCCGACCTGCTCGAGCACCGTCTCCCGGACCGCACGATGTGGAACATCAACGTGCCCGACGGGGCGGAGGGGGACATCAAGGGCATCCAGGTCACCCATCTCGGCACGCGCACCTACCACGACGTGATCACCGAGATGAAGGACCCCCGCGGCCGGCCCATGATGTGGATCGCCGGACAGGGACCGGACTGGCAAGACACCGAGGGATCGGACTACAACGCGGTCCGGGACGGGTACGCGAGCCTGACGCCGCTGAAGATCGACGTCACCGATCACGAGGCCCAGCAGGCGCACGCCTCCCTGTCGCGTTCCGGGCTCCCCGGCGACGAGGCCTTCGCCGAGGACGGCGACCGGTTCGTCCTGCGCCGCGACGGCAACTCGGGCCTGACGCTCCATTTCGAGGGTCCGACCCGGGGACCCGAGCAGGGTGGGATCTAGTGACGGCGCGGCGCGACTACGCCGTCGCCCGACGTCGCATGGTCGACGAGCAGCTGCGACGCGCCGGTGTCACCGATCGGGTCGTCCTGAAGGCGATGGAGGCCGTGCCCCGGCATCTCTTCGTGCCCCGCATGCTCTGGCACCGTGCGTACGAGCCGTGCGCGCTGCCCATCGGGCACGGACAGACCATCAGCAAGCCGTTCACCGTCGGCCTCATGAGCGCGCTGCTGGAGGTGCAGCCCGGCGAGCGGATCCTCGAGATCGGATCGGGCAGCGGGTACCAGGCCGCCGTCCTGGCCGAGATGGGCGCCGTCGTCCACACCGTCGAGCGCGTCGGTCCGCTGGCCGAGCGCGCGGCGAGCAGCCTGGCGAAGCTGGGCTGCGACCGCGTGACGGTCGCGACCGGCGACGGGAGCTTCGGGGCCGCCGATCGCGGTCCCTGGCACGGGATCATCGTGACCGCGTGCGCGCCCGGCCTGCCCGAGGCCATGGCGCGGCAGCTCGAGGATGGTGGCCGCCTGCTGATCCCCATCGAGCACGAGGGCGACCAGATCCTCTACCGGTACCGACGCGAAGGCGAGCGCCTCTCGGTCGAACGGTCGGTCGGCTGCCAGTTCGTCCCGCTGCTGCCGGGAGTGGAGGAGGCCGGTCTGGCGTGAAGACGGCCGGGCCGGGCCCGTCCTCGCTCCGGTGTTGACGGCACCGGACCCGTTGATTACCTTTTGCGGTCTTCTCGGTCGGGGCGTAGCGCAGCCCGGTTAGCGCGCCTGCTTCGGGAGCAGGAGGTCGGGAGTTCAAATCTCCCCGCCCCGACCACCGCAGATCTCGATCCCGACACGATGGGGCCCGCCGTGGATCTCAAGCAGGTCATCGTCGACATTCCCGACTTCCCCAGGCCCGGTATCCTGTTCCGCGACATCACCCCGGTGATGGAGTCGCCGCAGGCGCTGACCGCGGCCCTCGACGGCCTCGAGGGGCTTCTCGACGGCGTCGAGTTCGACCGGCTGGCGCCCATCGAGAGCCGCGGCTTCCTGCTGGGCGCCCCGCTGGCCCAGCGCCTCGGGCTCGGCCTCGCCCTGATCCGCAAGGCGGGCAAGCTCCCGCGAGCGGTGCACTCGGAGTCGTACGAGCTCGAGTACGGGTCGGCGACGGTGGAGATGCACACCGACGCCATCGGGCCGGGAGATCGCGTCGTCGTGATCGACGATCTGCTGGCCACCGGCGGCACGGCCGCGGCGACCGGACGGCTGATCGAACGCTGCGGCGCCGAGGTGGTCGGCTACCTGTTCCTGGTGGAGCTGGTGGGGCTCGGCGGCCGGTCGGCGCTCGCGGACACGCCGGTGTTCTCGCTCGTGCAGTACGACTGACCGGCGATTTCATCCGTTCGCGCTGCGTCACGCGCGGCCGGGAGGCTCCGATTCGATGAACCGGGTTCGTCCCGGGGCCCGTCGCCAGGCCTCGAAATCACTTCGAACTGGAGACGCAAGTCGTTGACGTTGAACAGGTGCCCCCGTAGCTCAGTTGGATAGAGCACCAGATTCCTAATCTGGGGGTCGTGGGTTCGAGCCCCGCCGGGGGTACCA
>WJIQ01000236.1 GCA_014730255.1 bacterium
CGCGGGCGACGATGTGATCGGTGACCACCGGCGGCAGAAGCGACCGCGGCGGCCGCCGCCCCGCCCGGAGCATGGCCCGCAGCTCGCTCGCCTCGGCCGGATGGGCGAAGTCGGTGATCAGCCGCGCGCGGCCGGCCAGCGGGGGCGCGAGGTCGAGCGGACCGCGCGAGACGACGACCACCTCGGCCAGCTCGAGCAGGCGGTCGGGATGCCGCCAGCGATCGAACTGCCCGGCGTGGTCGCCGCCGATGACCAGTCGCCAGCGGCCGTCCGGATGCTCGACCGCGAGCTGGTCGAGGGTCTCGACCGTCGGGACCGCCCGGCCGGCCGTCACCTCGCGCGGGTCGACCTCGACGCGGTCGCGCCGGGCGGCGAGGGCCGGATCGTCGAGCGCCGGATCGTCGAGGGCCAGCCGGAGCATGTGGAGACGTTCGGCACCGCTCGCCGAGCACGCTTCGTCCTTGAGCGGCGAGCGGTGGGCCGGCACGACGAGCACGCGGTCGGCGAGTCCGTCGGCGAGCAGGCGTCCGATCACGGCCAGGTGGCCGGCATGCACCGGGTCGAAGCTCCCTCCGTAGAGGGCGCGGATCATGAGGTCGCGTCGGCGGGCGCGAGGCGCGCCAGCGCGTCCTGGGCGGCCTCGCGGAGGTCGCTGTCCGGGTGCTCGGCGACCAGCCGCCGGTACATCTGGCGGGCGGTCTCCTCGTCCTCGAGGCGTTCGGCGAGCTTCGCCCGGCGCATCAGCACCTCGTCGATCAGGCTGCTCGTGGGCTCGTCGACGAGGACGCGGTCGAGGACCAGGGCGGCCGCGTCGTGCCGCCGGAGCTGCTCGTAGACCTCCACCGCGCGCAGCTGCTTGCGCACCATGAGGTCGGCGATCTCCTGCATGTACGCCCGCACCTCGTCCATGTATCCGGACGTCGGATACTGGCGCGAGAAATCCAGCCAGTGCAGACGGGCCTCGTGCGCCGGGGTCACGTCGCGCTCGATCCGGCCGACCTGGAGATAGTAGCACTCGCCCTCGCGGAAGACCGCGTCCTCGACCAGGTCGCTGGTCGGATAGTCCTGTGCGAGGATCTGGAACTCGACCGCCGCCAGCGGATACTCGCCGAGCTCCATGTAGGCCAGCGCCTTCTCGTACTGCGCCCGTGCGGCCAGCGAGTCGGTCGGGTTCTGGCGCACGAAGATCTCGTAGGAGTCGGCCGCGTCCTGCCAGCGCTCGTGCTCGCCCCAGAAGCGGGCCCGCTCGATGGTGCCGAGGGCGTGCGGGTTCTTGAGGCTGCAGCCGGCGCCGGCGAGCACCAGGCCGACGACCATGATCAGCCAGCCGGCGGTCACCAGACCGCGTCGATGTCGCATGGAGTTCAACGGTTCCTCCCCGGACCTCCGGCGCCGCCGGCCGGAGGCACCACGGCGCGGGTCACTCGGTGTTCGCGAAGTAGATGGCCACCATGCCGGCCAGCGTGCCCAGCACGACGATCTCCTCGAGCCGGCGGGACCAGCCGCCGCCCTCGACGCTGGCCATGGTGAACGGGTAGCTGCGGGTCTCGACGGCCGCGAGCTGCTCGGCCTCGACACGATCCTGGAACCGTCGCACCACGCGCCGGCTGGCGACCACCTGGTTGTCGGCGTGATCGACCAGGGTGAACTGCACGGCGAGATCCATCGACCGGTCGACCCAGCTGTCCCAGAACACGAAGCGGCGGCCGCTGTCCGGATACGTCAGCGCGAGGTCGTCCACCCGGTATCGTAACTCGTAGACGGGCCCCTCGGTTCCCGGCGGGATCACGTCGACGTGGACGCGGTGGCCGGCGGCGAGCAGATGATGAGTCGCGACGGTGGTCAGCAGGTTCGCCGCCGGCTCCGTGCTGCCGGGCACGAGCAGGACGGCGACCGGCCCGGGCGGCAGCTCGGCGGTGACCTCGGCGAGGGCGTCGCCGAGCATCGCCTCGGCCACCATCAGGTTCGTGCGGACCGTGTCCTCGCCGGTGCTCGCGAGCACGGCCTCCGGCGCGATCGGCGGCGTGTCCTCGGCCCGGGCCGCGCCCGCGACGCTCGCCAGCGTGGCGACCGCGGTGACGACGACGAGGACGGCAAGCCGGAAACCAGATCGCTGCAGCTGCATGATGGCGTCCTTCCGCAATCAGCGGGCCGGATCGGCCCAGACGTCCCAGGGGGTGGCGCCGGTGAAGGTGGCCTCGAGCCAGTCGCCGGCCGCGACCCCATCGTCGACCGGCAGCACCACCATGCCGTCGAGATCGTATCCGAAGTGCACGCTGCGGCCAAGGGCCAGGCGACCGCCGCGGTCGTTCCAGGCGACGGCGCGGCCGCGCGCGCCCTCGTCGCGCCAGGCCCCCTCGAGCAGGCCGGGCACGAGCTCCTCGCGGTGGGTCCGGTCGTCGGCTCCGTCGTCGAGGACCCGGTCGACGACGACCTCGTGGCGCTCGCCGAGGCGCGCGGCCATGCGGCGGCCCGAGATCTCCGTCTGCAGGTCCGTGACCCGGGCCTCGCGATCGGCCACGACCTCGCCCGCCGGCCGGTCCGGCAGCTCCGCCGCCGGGGTCCCGGCCTCGGGAGAGTAACGGTACGTCCCGAGGTGGTCAAATTCCACCTCGGCCAGGAAATCGAGCAGCTCCTCGACGTCCTCCTCCTCCTCGCCGGGGAACCCGACCAGGGCCGTCGACCGCAGCACGACGTCCGGGCGTTCGCGGCGCAGGGTCCGGAAGAAGGCGGCCGCCCTGTCCGGGTCGCCCGGCCTTCGCATCGCCCGCAGGATGCGGCGCGAGGCATGCTGCACGGGCAGATCGAGGTAGGGCACCACGTGCGGCAGCTCGAGGATGCGCAGCGCGCGTTCGGCCGGGAACAGGCCAGCGTAGAGGTAGAGCAGCCGGATGCGCCGGAGATCGTCGATGGCCGCCAGCGAGGCGAGCAGCGCCTCGAGGTCCTCGCCCGTCCCGCGGCCGTAATCGCTGGTGTTCTGGCTGACGAGCTGGACCTCCCGCACCCCCTGATCGACGAGCTGCCGCACCTCGGCCGTGATCTCGTCCACGGGCCGGCTGCGCAGCTTGCCGCGGATCAGGGGGATGCGGCAGAAGGTGCAGCCCTGGTTGCAGCCCTCGCCGATCTTGACGAAGGCCACGTGCGCCGGCGTGAGCAGCGGCCGGCGGATCAGCCCCTCGTAGCTGGCCTCGAACGCCGGCACGGCGAGCCAGTCGGCGAACCCGGCCAGCGCCGCCGACACGACGCGGTCGAACTCGCCGACGCCGCCGACCACGTCGACCTCGGGATGGTCGCGCTGGATGCGCACACCGTGCTCCTGGGCGAGGCAGCCGGTGACCACGAGGGTCCGGTCGCCCTTGGCCCGGGCGAAGGCGCCGATGGCCTCCTCGCTGTCGTGGCGCGCGGCCTCGATGAAGCCGCAGGTGTTCACGAGCCAGATGTCGGCCCGCTCGGGATCGTCGACGGCGACCACCCCCCGGTCGGCGAAGCGCCCCAGCAGGGCCTCGCTGTCGACCAGGTTCTTGTCGCAGCCCAGGGTATGGCAATACACGCGTCGGATGGCGTGGGTCATGCGTCGTCCTCGCTCGGGGGGTCTCGGACCGGATCAGTCCGTCGGATCCTCGTCGCCGAAAAGATCGGGCAGGTCGGCCGGTTTGACCAGCACGTCGCGCGCCTTGCTCCCGGTGAAGGGGCCGACGATCCCCGCCTCCTCCATCATGTCCATCAGCCGGCCCGCCCGGGTGTAGCCGATGCGCAGGCGCCGCTGCAGGAGGCTGGTCGACCCGCTCTCGTGGGTGACGACCACGCGCACCGCCTCCTCGAACAGGTCGTCCTCGCCCGTGTGGACGCCCAGGCCCCCGTCGCCGCCGGCGTCGAGCCGGACCTCGTCCGTCGTGCCGGTGTACTGCCGCCAGTGGTCGGCCACCGCCTCGCACTCGGGCACGTCGACGAAGGCGCCGTGCACGCGGATCGGCTGCGCCCGGCCGGGCATGAGGTACAGCATGTCGCCCTTGCCCAGCAGCTGCTCGGCGCCGTTCTGGTCGAGGATCGTGCGCGAGTCGTTCTTCTGGATGACCCGGAAGGCGATGCGGCAGGGGATGTTGGCCTTGATCACGCCGGTGAGCACGTCGACCGACGGCCGCTGCGTCGCCAGCACGAGGTGCATGCCGACCGCGCGCGCCTTTTGCGCCAGTCGCGTGACGGGCACCTCGAAATCCTGGCCGAGCTGGACCATGAGGTCGGCCAGTTCGTCGACGATGGTCACGTAGTAGGGCATCGGGTCGGTCAGGGGCTCCCCGTCCGGACCGGGGACCTCGCCGCGGGCGACCTTGGCGTTGTACTGCTCGATGTTGCGGACGGCGTGCCTGGAGAGCTGGCGATACCGCTGGTCCATCTGGGCGACCATCCAGTTCATCGCCCGCAGGGCCTCCTTCGGATCGGTGATCACCGGCATCAGCAGATGCGGCACGCCGTTGTAGACGTTCAGCTCGAGCATCTTGGGATCGATCATCAGGAAGCGCAGGCGCGCCGGGTCGTTGTACAGCAGCAGGTTGGTGATCATCGCGTTCAGGCAGACCGACTTGCCGCTGCCGGTGCTGCCGGCGACCAGCAGGTGGGGCTGCGCCGCGAGATCGATGGAGACCGACCGGCCCTGGACGTCCTTGCCGAGGGTGACCTGCAGCGGTGGCCGCCCCTGGCTGGACTCGCTGCCGAGGACCTCGCGCAGGCTCACCAGCTGCGGCTGCTGGTTGGGGATCTCGATGCCGACGGCCGCCTCGCCCGGGATGGGCGCCTCCATGCGCAGGCTGCGCGCGCGCATGGCCAGCGCGAGGTCGTCGGCGCGCTGGACGATCTGGCTGACCCGGATGCCCGAGGCCGGCTGGTACTCGTAGGTCGTCACCACCGGTCCGGGGCGGACGTCCTTGACCTCGCCCTGGACCCCGAAGCTGCGCAGCGTCTCCTCCAGGAGATCGGCCGCCTCGTCGAGCTCGATGGGGCTGAGCTCCGGCTCATCGCCCGCCGGCTCGGTCAGCAGATCGATGGACGGCAGCTCCAGCGGTCCTGCCGGGACCGGCGACGGCGCGACGTCGAGGTCGTCGTCCGGGCCTTCGGCCGCCGGCTCGGGCTCGCCCCGGTCGGGCTCGCTGCCGGCGATCGGCTCCTCGGGCCAGTGGATGCTGCGGGACCGCTCGGCCGGGGTCATGGGCTCGTCGTCCGGATCGGGCGGAGGCTCGGGCGCGAGGGGCCGCCGCGTGGCCGACGGGGTCTGCCCACTCGACGCGCGCCACGATCGCAGCCGGTCCGGCCAGCGTCGCACGCCGGCGATCAGCGCCCCGGTCGCGTCGGACAGGGCGCCGGCCACCGCGTTCAGCGCCCGGCCGATCACCGGCACGGTCGCCGTCCAGGCCGGCGCGAGGACCGGCCGCGCGATCCAGATCAGCGCGAGGGTCAGCGCCAGCCCGAGGAACAGGCGCGTGCCCCAGACGCCCACCAGAGCGTGCGCCGCCCGTCCGAGCACCGACCCCACGAAGCCCGCGAGCCGGATCGACTCGAGTTCTCCCCACGGCCAGCCCGGCTGGCCGAGCAAGGCCACGCTCACCAGCCACAGCACGCCGGCCCGCCAGAGCAGCGGCACGACGAACCCGCTGCGACCGACGACGGCCGCCATCCCGACGACGAGCAGGAGGACCGGCGCGGTCCAGACCCAGACCACGCCCAGGCCGAGGCCGAGGGACCAGGCCAGCACGGCACCGACGGGACCGCCTGGATTCCGGAAGGAGAGGGGGCTCTCGAGTTCGCCGCCGTCGAGCCACAGCCACCAGGGCGCGGTGTCGGCGGTCAGGCTCAGGCCGAGGTAGATCGCGAGCACGACCAGGAAGAGGCCAGCCACCCAGGGGGCCGACCACCAGGCCTCGTCTCGCGTGCTACGCTTCTTCCGCCTTCGCCCGGACATGCATCGCCTCCCGCAGCTGCACGCCGTGATCGTCGATGAAGCGCGTGGTCACGCGCCCCTCCCGGAACTCGGGATGGGCCAGGACCGCCAGATGGAAGGGGATGCTCGTCGCCACGCCCTCGAACACGCTCTCCTCGAGGGCCCGGACCATGCGGGCGATCGCCTCCGTGCGGTCGCGGCCGTGCACGATGATCTTGGCCAGCAGCGAGTCGTAGTATGGTGGGACCGTGTAGCCGCTGTAAAGGTGAGAATCGACGCGCACGCCGAGACCCCCGGGCGCGTGGAAGTCGTGCACCCGCCCGGGCGACGGCATGAAGTCGCGCGTCGGATCCTCGGCGTTGACCCGGCACTCGAGGGCGTGCCCGGTGAACCGGACGTCCTCCTGGGTCAGGTCCAGGGGCTGGCCCGCGGCCACGCGCAGCTGCTCCTGGACGAGATCCACCCCGGTCAGGAACTCGGTCACCGGGTGCTCGACCTGGATCCGCGTGTTCATCTCCATGAAGTAGAACGACCCGTCCTCGTCGAGCAGGAACTCGACCGTCCCGGCCGAGCGATAGCCGACCTCGCGCGCGAGACGCGCCGCCGCCTCGCCCATCCGGGCGCGCAGTTCCGGCGTGACCGCCGGCGACGGGGCCTCCTCGATCAGCTTCTGATGCCGCCGCTGGACCGAGCAGTCGCGCTCGCCGAGGTGGACGACGTTGCCATGGGAGTCGGCCAGGATCTGGATCTCGACGTGGCGTGGCCGCGCGAGGTACTTCTCCATGTAGAGGCTCGCGTCGCCGAACCCGGCGAGCGCCTCGCTGCTGGCCGTGGCGTAGGCGCGCTCCAGCTCGGCCGGACCGGACGCCGGCCGCATGCCCTTGCCGCCGCCGCCGGCCGTGGCCTTCAGGAGCACGGGGTAGGTGATCCGTTCGGCGGCCTTCAGCGCGGCCTCGACGGTCGCGAGGATGCCCGTCCCCGGGACGGTCGGCACCCCGGCGGCCTCGGCGCGGGCGCGGGCGGTCGCCTTGTCCCCCATGCTGCGGATGGTCTCCGGATCGGGCCCGATCCAGGTGAAGCCGTTCTCGATGACGGTCTCGGCGAAGTTCGCGTTCTCGGCCAGGAAGCCATACCCCGGATGGATCGCCTCGGCTCCGGTGATCTCCGCGGCGGCGATCAGGTTCGGCACCTTCAGGTAGCTCTCGCGGCTGGTCGCCTTGCCCACGCACACCGACTCGTCGGCGTACTTCACGTGCAGCGAATCGCGATCGGCGGCCGCGTGCACGGCCACGCACTCGATGCCCAGCTCGTGGCAGGTGCGCATCACGCGCAGCGCGATCTCCCCGCGATTGCAGATCAGGATCTTCGAGAACATGGGACCGTCCCGGTCGTGGCCGCAGGGGGCCGGTGATCAGGCGCGCAACCCGCTCAGGATCGCCGAGATGACAGCAAACGGCAAGACGGGATCCTCATGGATCCCGCCTCGACCGACCGGGGGTCGACTACTGCAGGTTGTCGGGAATACCGGTGGAGATCGACTCCTCGCCCTCGAACCGCTCCCAGGTGGTGTCGCTGCTCGCCTGGATGCCCTTGACGCGCAGCGAGAACTCGTGGGGGTTGCTCGAGGCGTGCATCGCGGTCTCGATGGTGATCCGCCCCTGCTTGTAGAGCTGCATCAGCGACTGGTCGAAGGTCTGCATCTGATACTGCACGAAGCCCTCCTGGATCGCCTGGCGGATCAGCGAGGTCTTCTCCGGCTCGCGGATGTAGTCGCGGATGGTGCTGGTGGCGATCATGACCTCGACGGCGGCGTAGCGGTGCTGGTTGCCCGCGTCGGCGACCAGCCGCTGGGAGATCACCGCCTGGATCGTGCTGGCCAGCAGGTAGCGGATCTCCTGGTGCTGGTGCGAGGGGAAGAAGCTGATGATGCGGCTGATGGTCTGGGTCGCGTCGATGGTGTGCATCGTGGAGAGGACGAGGTGACCGGTATCGGCCGCCGTCAGGGCCACCTTCATCGACTCGGCGTCGCGGATCTCGCCGATGAGGATCGCGTCGGGGTCCTGGCGCAGGATGTAGCGCAGCGCGTCGCCGTAGCAGATCGTGTCGGCGCCGACCTCGCGCTGGCTGATGATGCTGTTCTTGTCCTTGTGCAGGAACTCGATCGGATCCTCGACCGTGATCACGTGGCTGTGCTGCTCGGTGTTGATGATGTCGACCATGCTGGCCAGGGTCGTGCTCTTGCCCGAGCCCACGGTGCCGGTCACCAGGATCATGCCGCGGGGCTTGAGCGCGAGGTCGCGCAGGACCGGCGGCAGGCCGAGCTCGTCGAGGGTCTTTATCTCCACCGGCACGTGCCGGAAGACCATCGCGATGGAGCCGCGCTGGACGTAGAAGTTGGCGCGGAAGCGCGCGATCCCGGGCACGCCGAACGCGAAGTCGATCTCGCGCGTCTTCTCGAAGTGCTCACGCTGGGACGGGGTGAGGATCTGCTGCGCCACGGCGACCATGTCCTGGACCGACGGGGCCGCCATGTCCAGCATGCTCAGGCTGCCGTTGATCCTCAGGATCGGCGGCGAGGCGACCTTCAGGTGCAGATCGCTGGCGCCGCGGCTGATCATCTCACGCAGGATGTTCTTGATGTCCAGGGACACGATTCGCTCCTCGCCCGGATCATGGCCGTGCGCGCCGTCGACCGGCGGCGCGCCTCGGGTTCATGATCGGACGCGGGAGCGAGAACTTGAGCGGGTCCGGCCCATGCCGGAGCAGTAGAACGATCCGGTCAGCTGGGCTCGATGCGGAAGAGCACGGCCTCGGCCTCGACCGGCTGGCCATCCTCGAGGCAGGCCTCGACGACCGTCCCGGCGAACTCGGCCTCGATCTCGTTCATGACCTTCATCGCCTCGACGATGCAGAGCGTGTCGCCCGGCGCGACCTTCTGTCCGATCTCCACGAACGGCGGCGACCCGGGCTCCGGCGACCGGTAGAACGTCCCGACGATGGGCGAGGTGACCGGCCGACCGCTCGCGGCCGGCGACGGCCCGGGCGACGGTTCGGCGGCGGCCGCCGGCGGTGCGGGCGTCGGGGTCGCCACCGGCGCCGTCATGGCCGCGGCGACCGGCGCGGCCGCCGCCGGCAACTGGGCGCTGATGCGCAGGTTCATGTCGTCGGTTTCGACCTCGAGCTCGGCGATGCCGCTCCGGGAGACCAGGTCCACCAGCTCACGGATCTTGTCGACGTCCATCGGCATCCTCCAGTCCGGGTGGGCCACGCTCAGGCGCGGCTGATGTACTTGCCGGTGCGGGTATCGACCTTGACCACGGTGCCCTCCTCGAGGTACAGGGGCACCTGCACGACCAGGCCGGTCTCGAGCTTGGCCGGCTTCGACCCTCCCTGGGCCGTGTCGCCCCGCACGCCGGGGTCGGTCTCGACCACGGTCAGCTCCACGGTCAGCGGCGGTTCGACCGTCAGCGGCCTGTCCTCGAGCAGGAGCACCTGGCAGACGTCACTCTCCTTGACGTACATCGGCAGGTCGCCCAGGACGTCGCGGTGTAGCTCGATCTGCTCGTAGGTCTCCATGTTCATGAAGGTGAACGTGTCGCCATCGTTGTAGAGATACTGGAAGTCGCGCCGTTCGAGGCGCACCTCCTCGACCTTCTCGCCGGCGCGGAACGTCTCCTCGATCACCTTGCCCGAGGTCACGCCCTTGAGCTTGGTGCGCACGAACGCCGGTCCCTTGCCCGGCTTGACGTGCTGGAACTCCATGATGCTCCAGAGCTCGTTCTTGTGCCGGAACGTGTATCCGGTCCGGAAATTCGTGGTATCCGCCACGATGGCCTCGCTTTGTGTCGGCGGCTCGACCAGGGTCGATCCGGTGGTGGGCCGCGCCCGGCCTTCCGGCGGCGCGGCGCAGATGCGTCCAGTGCGGCGTCAGGATAACCCGCGCTCCGGGGAACGGCAATCGCGAAGCCGCTCTCGCGGAAGCGCTTTCCGCGTCAGGAGTCGGCGCGGGCGGTGTCGAGCCAGGCCCGGAACCGATCGAGGTCGCGCGTGTCGCCTGCAGCTCCGCGGGACGTGCCGGTCGACCGCTGGCCGGCTCCCGGGGGCGTCTCGGGACGGGCGGCCTCGCCATCGTCCGGCGCCGGGGTCCTCGCCTCGCCCCCGTCCTGCGCCTCGGCCGCGGCATCGGGCTCGTCGGCCGCCTCCGGCGTGGCGCCGTCGGGGGCCTCGATCCGGGCCATCAGCTCGAGGGCGTCCTCGCGGTCGGGGTCGGCGCCGAGAATGCGCTCGACGATGCGCCGGGCCTTGTCCACGTGCCCCTGACGCAGGTAGAGCTCGGCCAGGGTGGGCGTCTCGAAGGCACGGTAGTCCGCCGCCGCTCCGGCCTCGGCCTCCGGCGCCGCCGTCGCGGCGTCGTCGTCCGCCGATGTCGCCACGACCGTGGTCGCCGCGGTCGGCTCCCCTTCCAGGCGCGCCCGCGCTCCCTGCAGGGCCTCCGCCACGGAGGGGTCCTCCGGCTTGAGACGCAGCATCCGCGAGGCCAGATCCCGCACGCCTTCCCAGTCCCCGCGGTCGGCCGCCTCGTCGAGCAGGACCTCGAGGGCCAGGACGTTGTCCGGGTCGACGCCCAGGACCTGGTCCAGGGACGCGCGCGCGGCGTCGGTCTGGCCCAGCTGGACCTGGACGAGGCCCAGAGCCGCCCGCGCCGCCACGAACCGGGGATGGGCCTCGAGGCCGCGCTCGAGGAGATCGCGCGCGTGCTCCAGCTCGCCCGAACGCCGGTACAGGTCGGCCAGCGGCAGGAAGACGCGCGACTGCGGATCGAGACGCAGCCTGGACTCGAAGTGGGCGATCTGCTGGGCGATGTCGGGGAGGTCGTCGGTCATGGTGTCTCCGTCGGTCCACCGGATCTCTCGCGGCAGCGGGGCCGTGTGAAGGGACCGCAAGTCTAGCGTCAGCGAACGGCCAAGGCAAGCCCCTCGCGTCACGCGAGGCCGAGCCAGTCACCGAGCAGGAACTGCAAGCGACTGATGAGCAACGAGACACGCGACATGACCGCGTAGGCGAAGCTCGCCCCGAACGCCACCATGAGCAGCAGGAGCCCGGCCCGGGCGACGCCGCCCCGCGCGCGCCGGGCGGTGCGGGTGTAGGTGAAGTACGCCAGGCAGCACGCCGTCCCGGCGACGATGACGCCCTGGTTGCCCGTCGCGATCCAGTCGATCGCCCCGGCGGGTGTGCGGATCACCAGCCCCGGGGCCACCGTCGCGTGGATCTGCGCCAGGAAGTCCGAACGGACGGTGCGCACGAGGTTGTAGCCCAGGGTCGTACCCACCGCGAACGCGGTCGGCCAGCGGGCCAGCCAGGCCGCTCGCGGCCACAGCCGCAGCAGCATCAGCAGGCCGAGCGCCAGCGGGATGATCACCAGGGGATCCCGGTCGGGCAACGCGGCGGCCGGCTCGGTGACGCGGGCGGCCTCGGGCACCAGCTTGACCACCGCGTTGGGCCAGAGGGTCGACCAGAAGCCCAGGACCATCCAGTATCCGGCCGAGACGCCCACGAAGAGGTGCTCGGCGAACTTGTAGAACGGGTTGTCCCGCCACAGGAAGCTGAAGACCATGAGCGTCAACGCCGCCGCGATCCAGACCTCGAAGCTGGTGCTCATGGCCGCTCCTCCGGCTGGCGGCGCCCGGGGCGGCGCAGGTACGCGACGTTGCCCAGCACCAGGAACAGCAGGATGACCACGTGGGCGACCGTCTGCGGACCCATCACCCGGCCCGCGCGGCGCGGGAATCCGGCCCCGGGGTGCCGATCGGCCAGGGCCGCCTCGTACTCGCTGGCCCCCTTCAGGCCCCCGAGGATGCCCTGGAGCTGCGACGGGAAGTAGGCCAGGTACTCGGGGGTCCCGATGCCGGTGCAACCGCCGACCACCGGCACGCCGCTGGGGTCGCCCCCGTAGAGGATCCACTCCTTGAGGCCGGGCGTGCCGCTGGAGAGCGAGACCACCAGGGGGAAATCGCCCAGGCGCCGGTAGCCGCGCAGACCGGGCAGGTCGCCCAGGCGCCGCCCCTCGGCGTCCCCGGCGAACATGGCCGCCATCTCCTGCCGCATGGCGTTGATGACCATGCGGCCCCCGGCCTTGTAGCCGAGCATGGTCCAGTCGCGGCCGGCGACGAGCTCCGGGAAGTCCCGCTCGAGGACCTCGACCCGCAGCCGCTCGTACATCGCCGGGCCCTCGGGGAACAGCGTCACGAACACCGGATGGGCGCCGCGCAGCAGGACGTGCCGGGTGATGGCGAAGGCCATCGGTTCGATCTCCGGCGCCGAGACCGGGCTGTAGTCCAGCGAGACCAGCACCGACTGGCCGGGCTCGAGCCGCTCGATGCGCTCGAAGACCGGACGGACGAACACCGATGGTTGATCGGGGAACAGCGGGCGCAGCACGACGCTCACGCCGACGGCCACCAGGAGCACGAGGTACAGCCAGCGGCGGTCGAGTCGTCCGAGGCGCTCGGCGAGGCCGGTCCGCGACGGATCGCTCATGCGGGACCTCCCGAGCGCTGGTCGCGACCCGCCAGGAGCCGCACCGTCAGC
Organism: bacterium; assembly: GCA_014730255.1. Lineage (GTDB taxonomy): Bacteria > Krumholzibacteriota > Krumholzibacteriia > LZORAL124-64-63 > LZORAL124-64-63 > Glo-17. The sequence continues at coordinate 12,521 of WJIQ01000236.1, forward strand.
GCGATCACGCCGACGGCGATCCCGATGAGCACCGCGCGCTGGCCGGCCACGTTGGGCACGGCGAGGATCCACATGCTCAGCGTGTCGATGCGCAGGAACGCCAGTCCCGGCGGCAGCAGGTTGCTCAGCCAGGTGCCCAGCGGCGTGCGTCCGAGCAGCACGACGAACGCCGCCACCAGGAGCACCGACGATTCCACCGACCGGAGCCGGAAGGCCCGGTAGGCGGCCGAGGCGACGAAGAACGCCAGCAGCGCGAAGAGGGTGGACATGAGCGGCTCGTACAGCCCGTCGAACACGGTGGTCAGCCAGGCCTCCGGATGGGTCACCGAGCCCTCCAGGCCGGCCGGACCACCGAGCTTCGCCAGTCCGACCACCAGGACGGCGACGAACGACACCAGCGTCACGAGCGAGAACGCCCAGTCGGTCTGGCGGCGCACGACCTTCAGCAGGTGGACCCTGAGCAGGTTGGCCCCGCCGAGGATGAAGGCGAAGACGGCGAGGATGTTGAACCAGACCGAGAAGTTGCGATCGATGAAGTCGAAGACGGCCAGGGGTCCGCCGGTCGCCTCGGCCTCCGGGCGCACGACCAGGGCCGTGACGATGAGCACGACGCCGACGGCGGTGGTGATGACGCGCGGGATGAGTCGCTTCAAGGCCGCACCTCCATCATCCCTCCAGGAACGCGAGCAGCGCATCGCGCACCCACGCGAGCTGCGCCCAGCCGGACACGTCGGCCACGGTGACCATCAGCGCCCCGATCAGCAGCACCCCGATGGTCACGTCCTTGACCAGGTCCTGGCCGCGCAGGCTGCCGAGCCGATCGACGTCGCCGGTGAGGTACGCCTCGGCGGCGAAGAACTCCTCGCCGATGAGCACGTGGTCGCAGGCGGCGACCAGGAAGGGCAGCTGGTGGCTCATGGCCGTCCCGGCCACCTGCATCGCCCCCACCTGGGCCCCCGCCTCGGCCAGCAGGAGCGACTCGGCGTAGAACGCCCCCTGCAGGAAGATCGCGGCCGGGCGTCGCCGCGCGATCACCCCGTCGACCCGGGCGGCGAATCCGAACTGGTCGTCCGAGACGTACGAGACCATGTCGGGCACGAAATCGTCGGAACGGCCGGCCGAGGCGTAGCTCTCGCGCAGCACCTCGCGGCCGGCGGTCAGGACCAGGCTGCGGTCGGTCGGCATGATCAGCTCGCAGCCGTGGCGCGCGGTCATCTCGCCGACCGCGCCGAGGATGCCGAGGCTGGCAACGGTCTGCACGTCGTCGAGGTCCTGGGTCCCGGCGACGTACATCACCGGACGCCCCATCTCGGTCGCTCGCCCGACGGCCTCGGACATCGCCTCGAGCCCGGCGATGCGCCGCCGTGGCGCCGGCCCGTGCCGCCGGGCCCGGCGCATCCCCCACAGCAGCGCGGCGGTCGCGAGCAGCAGCACGACGACGAGGTCCCAGTGGACACCCGCGAGCCAGGCCATCACGTCACCTCCGGGGTCTCGGGGCCAGCCAGCACCTCGAGGTTCGCACGCGGCACGACCGCCGTCACCCCCGCATCCAGATCGACGTGGGCGACCAGGCAGCGGGCGCCGCTCTCGACGCGGACCGGCTCGTCGGGCAGCGCGCCGACCCGGCCGCGATGGCCGAACCACGGCGCGCGGACCACCTGCACCGTGCAGCCCGGGCTCAACGCCGGCGGCCGCGTCGCCGCCGGCCGCGCGTCCGGGACCTCGTCCAGCGGGACGATCGCCTCCGGCCGCAGGGCGCCGGCCCGGACCCGCGTGTGGCCGCTCAGCCCCACCACCCGGCCGGCATGGCTCCGCAGCAGGTCGAACGTCTCCTCGGTCATGGGCACCCGCCCGAACCCCCCGACGATGACCAGGGTGAACGGAGCAGCGAGCCCGGTGGTGTCGGCGAGGACCGTTTCCCGACCGAGCCACCGCGCGAGCGCGGCGTCGTGGACCCCGCCGGTGACGAGTCCGGCGACGCCCAGCTCGGTCGCGCGCGCGAGCGCCGCGGCGTCCACGACCGCCCCGCCGAGCAGGATCGTCCCGGCGTGACGTTCGTCCAGGGCCGCCGCCTCGAGCGTCGCGTCCGCCCGCCCGACCGCCGGCACCAGCTCGGCCGCGACCTCGCCGCCGACCCCGAAGACCCCGGCCACCCGGGCCGCCCAGCCCGCCACCGTCACCCCGCGCTCGGGCTCGCACGCGGTCACGATCCCGGGCAGGAACGCGCGCACCTCGACCAGGTCGCCGGGCTCCTCCAGCAGGATCCGACCGGTGTGCGCCGAGACGGCCGCGATCGTCCCGGCCACCGGCGCCCGGCACTCGCTGGCCAGCAGTCCGAAGAACCCGCGCGACCGGGCCAGCGGCTCGCCGGCGGCGACCTCGTCGCCCACCGCCCGGAGCATCGACCGGGGCAGCTCCGCCCCGGGGATGTCCAGCTGCACCGCCGCGTTCACCGTGTGCATCGCGCCACGGGTGCGCGCGCTGGCCACCACGGTGTCGCGGTCGACGCGGTCTCCCACCTCGAGCAGCACCCGCCCGCGGATCGGCAGCTCGCGCCGCCGTTCCAGGACGGCCCGTGGCTCGACGAACGGTCCCTGCCGGCCGGCGCTCATGCCAGATCCCGTCCCGGCAGCGCATCGAGCGTGGTCAGCCACTGATGGACCAGCTCGCGCCGGGCCAGCTCCGCGGCGGGCCACGGCAGGCGGGGTCCACGGCCATCGAGGATCACGCCGGCCGGACCGCCGGCGACCACCGTGCGCACGGCCCGGTCCGGACCGGCTCCGAAATCCCAGCCCGGCGCCGGCACGATCTCGAGGTCCGCCTCCCCGTCGGGCAGCGGCAGGCTGGTCAGCTCGCCTCCGGTCAGGGCCACCTCGCGATCCGAGCGTGGGGCCGCGCCCCCATGCAGTCGGATCGTGGCCAGGGGATCGCCCGGCCCGGGCTCGCGCCCGGCGACCGGGCCGACGACGGTGCCGAGGACGACCACCGCATCGCTGGCCAGGACCTGCGCGGCGGCCTCCGTGTCCAGCCGTCCGAGCGCGCCGAGGTGCGGCATGATGAAGACCGAGTCGACGGCCAGGCGGGTGACGCCCTGGGGCCGGCAGGCATCGATGAGGATCGCCGCGGCCTGGCGACGGCGCGGCGCGTGCGCCAGCGGTCCTCCGGAGCCGAGGATCAGATCGACCGCGGCCCAGTCGATCCCCGTCTCGGGCACCTCGGTGACCCTCAGCGCCTCGATGCCCCGTGGGCCGTCGCCACGACCATGCAGCGGCTGCAGCGCCTCGGCGTGATCGACGATCGCCAGCCGGACGGCCTCGCGCGCGGCGGCCTGCTCGAGCAGCAGATCCTCCGGGGTCTGCGGCAAGGTCGTCGGCCGGATCATCTTGTTGCGGACGCGGTCTCGCAGCTCGTCCTCGGTCACGGCCATGGGCAGCCACCGGCCCACCCGCACCCAGCCCGCGCGCTCGCACACGGCGCCGAGGCTGAAGCTGAGCCCGAGGTTCGCCGACACGCTCCGGTAGACCTCACCGCCACGGACGCTGAACACGTCGCAGGTCGCGCCGCCGAGGTCGATGGCGACCGCCTCGCCGTGCTCGGCCGCGAGGAGCTCGAGCGCCTCGCCGAAGCCGACGGGCGTCGGCAGGACGCGCGACCGGCAGAGTTCCTGCAACCGGGGGTACCCCGGGGCGCGCACCATCACGTGACGCAGGAAGACGTCGTGCAGCACGCGGCGCACCGGCCCGAGGTTCTCGGTCTCGAGATCGGGTCGGAGATTCGGCGCCACGACCGCCTCGGCGACGGGATCGAGGACCTCCAGCACCGCCTCGGCGGCATCGGCGTTGCCGGCGTAGACCACCGGCAACCGCCCGCGACCCCAGCGCGGGTTCAGCTCGGCCGCGGCGAGCTGCTCGGCCAGGGCGACCACCTGATCGATGGCCCCGCCGTCGGTGCCGCCGGCGAGCAGGACCATGTCGGGCCGGCTCTCGCGCAGGCGCTCGATGCGCTCGGTGGGGGTGCCGGCGTCGTTCCAGGCCACCACGTCGGCCAGGATCGCCCCGGCGCCGAGCGCGGCCCGCTCGGCACTCGCGGCGGTCATGGTCCGCACGAGGCCCAGCACGACCATCTGCAGCCCGCCACCGGCGCTGCTGGTGGCCAGGAGATGGCCGACCCCACGGTCGGGGCCCGTCGCGCGCTCGATGCGACCGTCGTGGTCGAGGATCGCGTGGCCGGTCTGCTCCTGCAAGAGACGCAGGGCCGTGTCGACGCCGACCATCACGTCCTCGGTCGGCGCCTCGACCGTCGTGGGGGCCTCCGCCCGTCCCCCGAGCCGGTAGCGGCCGTCGCAGTGCTTGATGAGCACGGCCTTGGTGGTGGTCGAGCCGCAGTCGATCACCACGTACGCCGCGTCGGGAACCGTCTCGGTCGGCTCCGGCTGGGCCAGCGCGACCGGCCGCCCCTCGAGATGCGCGAGCAGGCGCTCGACCGATCCCCGGACCTCGAAGATCTGCGCCAGCCGGTCCCAGTCGCCGCCCTCGCTGGCCAGATGGACCAGCGGCGACAGGACGCGCATGGCCTGGCCGCCGAGGAAGGCGGCCGGACGCAGGCACTCGAGGGTGACGATCGCGGGCGCGGTCAAGCCGCGCCGCTGCAGCCCACTGGCCAGCCGGGCGAGCAGTGCGTCGTCCGCGGCGGAGAGGCCGGCGGGAAGGCACGCTTCGCGCGGCGCTCGGCCGTCGTCCGGAGAGCTGCGCGGATCCGGCGGCATGGTCAGTCGCGCTGCTTGAGGATGTCGCCCACCGCGGCGAGATCGCTCCACAGGCCGGTCAGCGCGGCGGGATCGAGCCGCTCGGCCAGCGCCTGGGCCAGCTCGCAGCCTCGCGTCGCCGCGTCGGTGTCCCCGGCCTCGGCGAAACCGCCGGTGACCATGTGGGCCGCGTCGAGCACCGCCTGCATCGCCTGGCGCGCGAACGCCCGGCCCATCGCCGCGTAGAGATCCGCATCGGGAGCCGACTCGCCGCGCAAGCGGGCCGCCTTGCGGGACAGGGATGACGCGACCTCGCAGCGGCACATCACGTCCGCGAGCAGGAACTGGGCGATCTGGTGGCGCACGGTCTTGCTCCGGTGCGCGTCCAGCACGACGTCGGCGAGGCCACGGAGAGCAGCGGCCACGACGTCGCAGCCGCAGTCGCCGGCCTCGGCGTGCATCGCGTCGCAATCGGCGGCCATCTCCTCGTAGAATGCACCCCTGGTCGAGACGGTCTTCTTCCAGCGGAAGACGCCGATGATGCTCTGCTGGATCTCGCTGGTTCCCTCGTAGATGGAGGTGATGCGCACGTCGCGCCGGATCTTCTCGACCATGTACTCGCGGCTGTAGCCGTATCCGCCGAGCGCCTGCACGGCGGCGTCGGCCGCGCGGTTGCCGGCCTCGGTGCACCAGAGTTTGGCCACCGAGCCCTCGACCTGCAGGCCCTGCTCGCCCTCGTCGATGCGCAGGGCGATGTCCTCGGCGTAGGCTCGGCCCGCGGCCAGATCGATCCAGTGCGGGACGATCAGCTTGAGCAGGAAGCCCTCCTTCTCCACGAGGGGCGCGCCGAACTGGATGCGCTCCTTGCCGTAGGTCAGGGCGCGGTCGATGGCCGACTGGCCGCAGCCGAGGCCGAAGGCGCCCACCATCAGGCGGGTGTAGCCGAAGACCGCGTTGGCCTGCTTGAGCCCCTCGCCCTCGACTCCGCCGACGAGGTTGGCCACCGGAACCTCGGCGTCCTCGAGGATGACCGAGGCCGTGTTGGAGGCGCGGATGCCGTGCTTCTCCTCCTTCTTGCCCACCGTCAGGCCCTCGATCCCCTTCTCGACGATGAAGAACGAGGGGCCGCCGGGCGTCTTGGCGAGGATCGTGTAGAGATCGGCCACCCCGCCGTTGGTGATCCACTGCTTGGCGCCGTTCAGACGGTAGGCGGTCACCTCGCCGCCCGTGTCGGTGATCGGCTCGGCCGTGGTCTTGAGCGCGGCCACGTTGCTGCCCGCCTCCGGCTCGGTGACCCCATAGGCGACGATCAGGCCGCCGGCGATGCGGGTCAACCACTCCTGCTTCTGCTCGTCGGTGCCGCCGACCACGATCGGGTCGGTCCCGAGGCAGATGGCCAGGAAGGCCGTGGCCACACCCAGATCGACCGCGGCCATCTCCTCGCTCACGCGGCAGATGTCGCGCGCGCCGCCCCCCAGTCCGCCCGCGCTCTCGGGCAAGAAGATCAGGTGCAGGCCGACGTCGGGCGACAGCAGCTTCTCGATGAGGTCGTGGGGGAAGACGTCCTGCTGATCGAGCTCGAGCACGCGCTCGTCCGGCAGTTCGCGCTGGGACACCTGCTTGAGGGTCTGGACGACCATGTCGGTCATCTCGGGAGCCAGTCCGGCGGGTCGGGTCATGGAAGGTCCTCCGTGAAACGATGGCGGCGTGGTTCGGGCCTCGAGGTCTCGGGTCAGGGGAGCTGGATCCTGCCCTGTCCCACCAGCACGCAGTGGCCGCCGACGTGGATGCTCACGGCGCGGCCGTTCGCCACCCTCGCCTCCACGAACAGGCGGCTCGGGCGGCCCATCTCCAGGCCCTGCTCGGCGACGAACGCGAGGTCCTGGTCCGTGCGAGCGAGGCGATGCTTGACCAGGTAGGCGGCCAGCGAACCGACGGCCGCCCCGCTGGCGGGGTCCTCGGGGATCCCGAAATGCGGGGCGAACATCCGGCAGTGCACGGTGGCCTCGGGGCTCTCGGTCTCGAAGGTGAAGAGGAAGAGGTCGCCGAAGCCGAGGTCGCGGGCGATGGCGTCGGCCTCGCCGCGGCGCATCCGCGCCCGCTTGACCGCGGCCAGCGATCCGACGGGGACGACGTGGATCGGCAGGCCCGTCGAGATGATCTCGCAGGGCAGGCCGGTGATGGCCAGATCGCTCTCCTCGAGTCCGAGCGCCCGCGCGACCTTGCCGCGCTGGTAGTATTCGCCCAGGAACGACGGCGCGTCGTGGCAGAGGCTGTGGATGGTGCCCAGGCTCGTCTGGCGCGACGTGACCTCGAAGCGCCCGGCCTCCAGCTGCCAGACGAACGGTTCGTGGGCCCGCGCGGCCGGCGTCAGGCCCAGTTCCAGCAGCGCGAAGGCCGCCCCGAGGATGGCGTGGCCGGCGAACGGCAGCTCGACCCGGGGCGTGAACACGCGCAGGGTCGCCTGCCGGTCCTCTGGCCCGACATCGGTCAGGACGAACGCCGTCTCGCCCTGCCCCATCTCCATGGCGAGCTTCTGCATGGTGTCGCCATCGAGACCGCTGGCCCCGGGGAACAGCGTCAGCCGGCTGCCGCCGAACGGGCGGTCGGTGAAGACGTCGATGAGCAGGAAGTCGAGCTGGTTCACGGGGCGTGGCACCTCGCGGGCCGGTTGGGTTCCTGGCGGCGACGGGAGGGTAGCATAGGCGGTCGGCGCGCCGAAGACAACCGCCGGTTTCCCGGTCAGACGAGCAGCAGCACCGTCGCGATGGCATGGTCGTGTTCGTGGCTCATGGTGACCAGCGTCCAGCGCGCACCGAGGGCCTCCAGGGCCGACCGGGCCGCTCCGTGCAGGTGCAGCTCGGGCTGTCCGCTCGTGCGGCGGACGACCTCGACGTCGCGGTAGGGGACACCGCTCGCATGGATGCCGAGGGCCTTGATGCAGGCCTCCTTGGCCGCCCAGCGCGCCGCCAGCGCGGCCGCCGCCGCCGCGCGATGCCGGCGCAGCACGGCCTGCTCCTCGGGCCGGTAGATCCGGTCGAGGAATCGCGGGCCGTGGCGATCGACGAGGTCAGCGATGCGCGCGACCCGGACGATGTCGGTGCCGAGGCCGAGGACGCTCATCGCCGATTCCTCGCCATCAGTATGCCCCCTTGCGCTCGATGACCGCCGGCAGCGTGCGTAGCAGGATCCCCGCGTCGAAACCCAGGCTGCGCCGACGGACGTATTCCTGATCGAGCTGCATCCACTCCTCGAAATCCAGCTGGCTGCGTCCGGAGACCTGCCAGAGGCACGTCAGACCCGGCCGGGCGATCAGTCGCCGGGCCTGCTCCGGCGTGTACTCGGCCACCTCGCGGGGGATCTGCGGCCGGGGGCCGACGATCGACATGTCCCCCACCAGGACGTTCCACAGCTGGGGGAACTCGTCGAGGCTGCTGCGGCGCAGGAAACGCCCCACGTTCGTGATGCGCGGATCGTCCTTGATCTTGAACGCGGCTCCGGAGGCCTCGTTCAGGTGGCTGAGCTCGTCCTTGCGGGTCTCCGCGTCCATGCTCATCGAGCGGAACTTGTGGCAGTGGAAGAGCCGGCCCCGCTCGCCGACGCGGACCTGGCGGAAGAGCACCGGACCGGGCGTCTCGAGCTTGATCATGACCATGATCAACGGCAGCAGGGGTAGCAGCAGCGTCAGACCGACCAGCGCCCCGCCGAGGTCGAAGGCCCGGCGCACGACGTGGTAGAGCACTCCCGGATCGTGGTCGTACCCCTCCCGAACGTCGGCGATCACCGCGTCGTAGCCACCGCGGTCGTCGTAGAAGTTGCCGAGGCTCACGGCTCGCCCCCCGGCCGCGCCGGGTCCCGGGTCCAGCGATCCAGCGTCACCCCGGGCCCGGCGTGGACCCGCACCAGGCGCCCCGCGCGCCGCAACGCATCGGGCAGGAGCCCGGCCGGATCGAGATCCCACGCCCGCGCGCTGAGGAACCACGCGGCGTCGTGGCCGGCGAGCTGGCGCGCGACCAGCGCATCGGCGTCCGCCGGCGTCGCGAGCCGGTCCTCGTCCCAGCAGCCGTACACCGGGCGGGCATCCTCGAGGTAGTAGCGGACCACCGGGCCGACCGTCGGCGAGAGCACCGGCGTATCCGGCTCGCCGCGCGCGACCAGGGCGGCGACGGCGCCGCGGACGTCCTCCTTGGCGTAGTCGCGATCGAGGTAGAGGCCGAGCAGGGACATTACGCTGAGCACGACCAGGGCCGCGCCGAGGATCCGCCGCGGCCAGAGCGCCAGCCGCACCAGCCCACAGGACACCAGCGCCATCAGCGCCGGCCAGACCACCGCGACGTACCGCACGTTGAACGGCTTGACGTTGCGCACCGCCAGCAGGACGACGGCCACCAGCGGCACGACGATCCAGAGCAGGACGACCCAGCGTCGACGCCCGAGTCCGGTCAGGCCCATGAGCAGCGGGCCGGCGGCCGCCAGCGCCCCGGCGGTGATCACCGGCGCGTGCCGCACGACCGCGTCGATCCGATCGGGCTGGTGCAGCTCGGCGAGGGACGGCCCCAGCGAGAAGCCGTACATGAGCGCGAACGCCGAGAACGGGATCGCCCAGGGGCTGAAGGTCGTCTCGCCGCGAAGCGCGGCCCCGGTCTCGGCCCCCGGCACGACGCGCCCGACTTCCCAGATACCCGCGGCCTCCAGGAGCCAGGGCAGGGCCAGCAGCACGCCACCCCCGAGCGCCAGGCACCACAGCGACCACTCGCCCACGCGGCGCGGCCGGGCCGCCAGGAGGACCGTCAGACCGTAGGCCACCAGCAGGAGCACGAACGAGAAGTTGCTCATCAGGCCGGCGCCCACCAGCAGGGCGAGCCCGATGGCACGGCCGGGCGTGATGCCGCGCTGGAGGATCGTCAGCAGCACGATGCCCGAGGCCGTGGCGAAGAGCATGACGAAGCTGTAACCGCGCGCCTCCTGCGCGTACCAGGCGGCGAACGGGCTGATCAGGGCCAGCAGAGCCGCCAGGCGCCCGGCGTCGCGGCCCCACAGCCGACCCGCCAGGACGCCCACGAGCGGCACGGTGAGCGCCGAGGCCAGCGCCGCCGGCAGCCGCAGCATGAACGCCGTGTCCGCCAGCCGCAGGAGCGGCCAGGCGGCGGCATGGTACAGCGGCCCCTGGTAGGCGGCCAGGATGCGGGTCGCGAAGTCGGCGTCGCCCGCCGGGGCCACCAGCTGCCAGGTGAAGACCTCGTCGACCCAGATCGACATGGCATCCAGCCGCAGCAGCCGCAGGAAGACGGCCGCCAGCCCGATCCCGAGCAGGAAGACGGCGCCGACGGTCCGCTCGCCGTCGTGGTCCTCGTCCACGAGCCAGCCCGCCGGTGGCACCAGCGATCCCTCGCCCGGCCGTCGCGTCGATCGCTGGTCAGTCAACGGCACGCTCCGTGGCCGGGGTGTACTCGCGCAGGTTGGCCGCGATGTTGCCCACGGGAAGCTTGGTGGTCATCATCACGGGGATCCGACGCTCGTCGGCCGTGAGATAGATCATCAGGTCGCCCTCGTGCTTGAACAGGCCCTCGCCGACCATGACCGGCTGGATGACGAAGCAGTCGAATGTGCCGAAGTCCGTCTCCACCGCCTCCTGGCGGTGCACGATCACGCGCATGTCGTACGACTCGCGAGAGCTGTGTGCCGAGAAGAGTACGTCTTCGCCCACCTCCAGGTCCAGCGTCCTGACGTAATAGAAGGCCGACAGGACGTCGTGCACGCCGGAAGGGACGTCGTACTCCTTGCCGTTGTGGTAGCGGGCCTTGCCGGCCTCGTGATCGAACTCGATCTCGACCGTCTTCTTGTACGGCCCCTCCCGCAGGCGCTTCATGAAGTACCGGCTGAACAGGCGCTGCTCGTCGACGTAGCTCACCACCTTGTCGCGCACGCGGAATATGCCCGAGAAGAACCCGTTGCTCCGGGCCGTGCTCTCGACACGGTAGCAGGACGAGCCCTCGAAATCGACCATGCCGACGATCTCGAGCACCCCCTCGCCGGCGTTGATCACGCCATAGTCGATGGAGAAGACCATCCGCTCGCCGACCCCGAACGGCCGGGACGGCGAGGGCTGCTCGCCGTCGGCCCGGGTTCCGTGGGCGGCCGTGAGCGCGAGGATGACCAGCAGGCTGCGGGACAGGGTAGGGTGTATCATGGCTCCTCCTGCAGGGATGCGACGACGTTTCCTGGCGCCAACAGTCCCGGCGGCGGCCCGGTTCCCGGCGTGGACGTCACACCGGAGCCGGGGGGGCGAACGGATGCGCCTGCAGTGCCTGGAGTACCCGTGCGGGCACCAGATCGGGCAGGCAGATGAAGGCGTCGCACTGGTGGCGATCGCAGGGATGGCAGGCCGGACGGGTCGCCAGGACCCGGTACGGACCATGCCCCTCGTACGGGAACCATATCTCCGGCGCGGTGGGACCGAACAGCGCGAGCGTGGGCACCCGCATGCCGACGGCCGCGTGCATGATGCCGCCGTCGACGGTGACCAGGCGCCGGGCCGCCGCGACCACGGCGAGCGCCTCGGGAAGCGCCAGCACCGGCAGGACCCCCCCGCGGCCGGCCGGAATCGCCCCGGCCAGCGCGCGCCCCACCTCGGGCCGACCCGGCGGCTGCAGCACGACCGGCGTCTCGCCGGCTCCGGCGAGCTCGCCGGCCACCGTCCGCCAGTGCTCGAGCGGCCACTCCTTGGTGGGCCAGGTCGCCCCCGGTGCCAGCAGCGTGAACGCCCCGGACGCAGCGTCGAGCTGCTCGAGCTGGGCGGTCACCGACCGGTCCAGGGGCGGTCGGGCGAGGCGTGGTCCGATCAGGCCGCCCTGCCGCGCCTCGGCGAGCCAGTCCGTGGCCGGCCGCCCGTCGAGCTCCAGCGGAGCGAGGCGCTGCAGGTGATCGGCGAGCCCCCCTCCCCCGGTCAGCCGCTCGACCAGGGTGCGGACGGCTCCCGGCACGCGCGCGACCCGGTGGGTGTACAGCCGCCCGCGACTGCGGCTCTCCGTCCCGCCGATCCGACGGGGAATGCCCGCGAGGGCGAGCAGCCAGGCGCTGCGAGGATTGAAGAACAGGTCCACCGCCAGGTCGTAACGCTCCCGACGCAACGCGCGCACGGTCGCGACCGTCCCCCGCGCCGGGGTGACGTTGGTCGCCACGGCCGCTGCCCTGGCGCGGGCATCGGCACCGCGTCGCCGGGCGCCGAGCGCGTGCACGCGCGCGACGTCCGGCTGTCCGGCCAGCACCGTCGCGTGCGACGCCTCGCACAGCACGTCGATCCGGAGATCCGGGTCGCCGCGGCGCAGCATCTCGATCACCACGGTCGACATCACGACGTCGCCCAGGTACCGCAGGCGCGTGACCAGGACCCGGCGCAGGGGGCGTCCGTCCAGGCGCCAGCTCATGGCCGGTCCTCCAGCGCGGTCGCGATGGCGGCCGCGAGGTCGGGCCGCACGAGCACGCCCTCGCGATCGACCAGGCGCCGCCGTTCATCCGCGCCGTGGCCGGTGAGCACGAGGATCCCGCGCAGGCCCGCGGCCCTGGCCAGGTCGACATCGGAGACCTTGTCACCGATCACCCAGGACCGCGCCGGGTCCCAGAAGAACTCGCGGGCCGCCTCGTCCAGCAGGCCGGTGCGCGGCTTGCGGCAGGCGCAGCCGTCCTGCGGCGCGTGGGGACAGTAGTAGAAGGCATCCAGCGGAGCATCGGCCGCGCGCAGGAGCTCGTCCAGGCGGGTCATGACCGCGTCCAGCTCCGCGCGCGCGAAACGGCCGCGCCCGAGGCCCGACTGGTTGGAGACCCCGATCAGCCGGTAGCCGGCCGCGCGCGCGCGTCGCAGCGCCCCCGCGGCTCCGGGCACGAGTTCGACCTGCGCAGGGTCGGCGAGGTAATCGCGGTCGACGTTGAGGCATCCGTCGCGGTCCAGGAACAGGGTCGGACGCGGCGTCGCATCACGCGCGGGCGGCTCGATGTCGGGCCATCGCGTCATGGGGCCCCTCCGTCGGGCGCACGGTCGAGCAGCTGCTCGAGGATCCCGACGACCCGCTCGGCGGTGATCGTCTCGAGGCAGAAACGGGGCTGGTCGCACTCGCGCCGGAAGCACGGCTGGCACGGGAAGCCGTCGGCCGCCAGGGCCAGCGCGCGTGGTCCGCGCGGCGCGGTCCAGGTCACGCTGCTCGACCCGAACAGGCCCAGCGTCGGCAACCCCAGCGCCGCGGACAGGTGCATCACGCCGCTGTCGTTGCCGACGTACGCCTCGGCCGCGCGCAGCCACGCGATCAGCTCGGGCAACGACGTGCGCCCGGTCAGGTCGACCACCCCCGGCCCGGACGTCGGCGCGTCGTGCCACGGCAGGTCGGCCGTCCGGGCCCGCAACGCGCTCGCCAGCTCCCGGCTCTGGGGATCGCCGGTCAGCGCCACCCGCCGCCCGCAGCGCCCCACGGCCAGCCGCAACCAGACGGCCTGGTTGTCCACCGGCCACACCTTGGCCGGACCGTACGTCGCGCCGGGCGCCAGCACCCAGAGCGGAGGTCCCGGTTCGAGCACGCGCGGGGCGATCGCCTCGAGCGCGGGCCAGCGGGGGGACCGGTCGCCGGGTGCCGGCGTCGGCAGGGTCCCGCCCAGCTCGGCGACGACCGCCGAGGCCAGGTCCCGCAGCTCGTCCGCATGGTGGCGGGAGCGGGGCGGACGGGTCGTGGCAACCGGAGGGGTGAGCAGCCACGACCGGCCACCCGTCGCCTCGCCCACCCGCACGGGGATGCCCGCCAGACGCGCGGCGAGGGCCGCACGCAGCGACGGGGGCCCGAGCACCACCGCGTCGACTCCGAGCCGTCGCCACTCACGGGCCAGCCGCACCAGGCCGGCCGTTCCGGCGTGCCGTCCGTCGCGCTGGTAACAGTGCACGCCGGTCAGCCTGGGGTCGCCCTCGACGAGGGGCGACCAGCGGCGTCGGACCGACACGTGGATCGCGTACGGCCGCCCCGCACCGTCGCGGGCGGCGACGAGGTCGCCGAGCAGGTCGGAGGCCATGACCACGTCTCCGAGCCAGTTGGGCAGGGCGACGAGGATCGAGCGCGGACCGTCCGGGCCGGTCATGCGCCGGGCGCCGGCAGCGGCCCCGAACCGGGCGCCAGGTCGGGATCGTCGGCCCCACCGTCGGGCGCGGCGTCACCGGGCCCGGCGTCGCGCGTCACCTCGCCCACGGTGTCCATCAGGGTGGCGATGTCCACCTTCTCGCCGCGCGCGATGCGCAGCATGGCGGCCCGCGCGCCCGTCGGCTCCCAGGCCGGCTCGACGTGCGACCCGAACAGCCCGACCGTCGGCACGCGCCGCGCGACCGCCAGATGCAGGAGATCCGTGTTGCCGGCGAGGAACAGATCGCATTGCGCCACGAGCAGGAGCGTGTCCAGCAGCGTGTCGCGATTGAAGGCCGGCGGCACCGGCGAGGTGAGCTCGGACTCGAGGCGTGCGCGGCGATCTTCCTGGCCGGGTACGCAGAGCGGCAGGATCCGGCAGGAGACCTGCGTCTTGAGCTGACCGGCGATGAACAGGAGATTCTGCGGCGAGACCGCCCGGCCGGAACGGTCCGGGCCCGGGTCGATCCCGACCAGCCATTCGTCGGGTCTCGGCTTGTTGAAGTGCACGAGCTGGGCGACCTGCCGGACCTTGTCCCGCGGCAGCGGCCACGCCGTGCGGAAGGGCTGATCCTCCAGGCCCAGGAAGGGCGCCAGCTGGAGCATCCGGTCGCCGTGGTACCGGGTGCCGTCACCGGCGCGCAGCTCGAGGTTGATGGCCGGCCAGGCCCCGTCGTGCGACGGTCCGAGGCGCATGGCCGCCCCGCTGCCCAGCGCCAGGTTCTCCAGGGCCGGGCACGGCTCGTTCGCCACGATCATCGCCACGTCGTAGCCCGTCTGCGCGAGCGATCGCTGCAGCGACCGGTAGGCCGGCTTCCAGCCGCTGAGCTGCTTCTCGCCGTAGACCAGGACCTGCCGGGCGAGTCCGCTGGGGATGACCAGCGGCGCGAACGCCTCCGGCACCAGGAAGTCGATGGACGCCCCGGGCCAGCGGCGGCGCATCGCCGCCAGCAGCGGCGCGTGGAACTGCAGCGCGGCGAGGTCGGCATCGACCAGCACCAGCACCCGCGAGGAATCGTGGATCTGCCCCGGCACCCGGAAGGCGGGCGATTCCCGGTGGCCGGACAGCGCTTGCTTGAGCTTCTCGAGCACGGGCATCCATCCCATTCGCCCGGCCGGCAGGGCCGACCGCGCTAGTAATCGTCCCCGAAGACGGTCCGCCAGACCTGGTCGACGTGCGCCACCGGCACGAACTCCACGGCCTCGCGCACCTCGTCGGGAATGTTCTCCAGGTCGGGCTCGTTGGCCGCCGGCATGATGACCCGGCGGATGCCGACCCGGTGGCCGGCCAGCACCTTCTCGAGCAGGCCGCCGATGGCCAGCACGTCGCCGGTGAGCGTGATCTCGCCGGTCATCGCCGTGCGCCGGTCGATGGGCCGGTCCAGCAGCAACGAGAGCAGCACCGTGGCCATGGCGATGCCCGCCGACGGACCGTCCTTGGGCACGGCGCCCGCGGGGACGTGGATGTGCACGTCGCCGGCGAAGAACTCCGCGTAGTCGTCCAGGTCGCCGAAGCGGCTACGCAGGTAGCTGAGCGCCGCGGTCGCCGACTCCTGCATCACCTTGCCGAGCTGGCCGGTCAGCTTGAGCGAGCCGTTGCCCACGGGCAAGGTCAATCCCTCGATGTAGAGGATCTTGCCGCCGACCGGCGTCCACGCCAGCCCGGTGACGACGCCCGGGCGCAGACGACGCCGCAGGCGATCGCCGGTGTACTCGGGATGGCCGAGGTAATCGGCGAGGTTCTTCGCGGTGACCGAGTGCGGCTTGCGTCCACCGCGGGCGACCTTGCGCGCGGCCTTGCGGCAGACCGCGCCGATCTTGCGCTCGAGCTCGCGCACGCCCGCCTCGCGCGTGTGGTGCTCGATGATCTGCATCAGTCCCGCGTCGGTGAAGCGGATCTTCTTGCGGGTCAGCCCGTTCTCCTCCACCTGACGCGGCACGAGGTAGCGCTTGGCGATCTGCAGCTTCTCCAGGTTGGTGTACCCCGGCAGCTGGATCATCTCCATGCGGTCGAGCAGGGGGCGCGGGATGGTGTCCAGCATGTTCGCCGTGGTGATGAACATCACCTTCGAGAGGTCGAAGGGCAGCGCGAGGTAGTGGTCGGTGAAGCTGTTGTTCTGCTCGGGGTCGAGCACCTCCAGGAGCGCGCTGGCCGGATCGCCGCGGAAGTCCTGCCCGAGCTTGTCGATCTCGTCGAGCATGATGAGCGGGTTGTTGGTGCCACACTCCTTGATGCCGGTGATGATGCGGCCCGGCATGGCGCCGACGTAGGTGCGCCGGTGGCCGCGGATCTCCGCCTCGTCGCGCATGCCGCCGAGGGAGAAGCGGAAGAACTCGCGGCCCACCGCCTCGGCGATGCTGCGGCCGAGCGAGGTCTTGCCCACCCCGGGCGGCCCCTGCAGACAGAGGATGGGGCCACGGTGATCGCCCTTGAGCTTGCGCACCGAGAGGAACTCGAGGATGCGCTCCTTGACGTCCTCGAGCCCGTAGTGATCGCGTTCGAGGATCTCCTCGGCCCGCTTGACGTCCAGCTTGTCCTCGCTCGCGACGTTCCAGGGCAGATCGAGGATCCAGTCGATGTACGTCTTGGTGACCGAGTACTCGCTCGCACCCGGGGACATGCGCGCGAGGCGGTCGAGTTCGCGCTCGGCGGCCGTGCGCACGTTCTCGGGCAGGTCGGCCTCGCTGAGCCGCTCGCGCAGGTCGTCCAGCTCGACGGTGCTGTCGTCCTCGTCCCCGAGCTCGCGCCGGATCGCCTTGAGCTGCTGCCGCAGGTAGTATTCCCGCTGGTCCTTGTCGATGGACTTGCGGACCTTGGTCTGCAGCTGCTGGCCGAGCTCGAGCACGTCGAGCTCGCGCATGACGATCTTCGAGAGCAATTGCAGGCGCCGGCGGGGCGATGTCTCCTCCAGCACCTCCTGCTTCTCGGAGACGTCGATGTCCAGGTTGGTGGCGATCAGGTCGGCGAGGCGACCCGGGTCGTCGATGTTCATGACGACGACCTTGAGCTCGTCCGAGAGCGACTCGCTCGCGTCGATGATCTTCAGGAAGTTGTTGGCCACCCCGCGCATGTAGGCCAGGGTCTGCGAATCGTCGTCGGACTCCTCGTCCAGCGGCGAGACCTGCGCGCGGATGTAGGGGTCGTCCTGCAGGACCGCGTCGATCCGACAACGGGCGACCCCCTGGCCGAGCAGTCGCATGCTGCCATCGGGGAAGCGCAGCATCTTCTGTATGCGCACCGCCGTGCCCACGCGATAGATCTGGTCGGAGTCGCGGAGATCGTCCTCCTCGTCATCCTCGAGCTCGTCGAGATCCTCGAGATCGTCGAGGTCGTCCGACTCCGGCCGCTGGGCGAAGGCGCCGAGGATCTTGTCGCCGGCGAGGCACTCGTCCGCCAGCTTGATCAGGTTCTCGTCGCTCAGGACCAGCGGCACCATCATGTAGGGGAAGATGACCGCCTCGCTGATGGGCAGCACCGGCAAGGTCGGCGGCAAGGTCACGTTGTCCAGGCTCTGCAGGTCGGAGTTGCCGGAGGCGGAATCGGACATGCGCAGTCTCCTTGCGGCACGCTAGCGGTCGATGACGATCTGACGACGACGGTGCGGCCTCGGTTCACCCTTGGCGAAGGTCACCACGAGGAATCCGCCGCGGTAGCGCGCCTCGGCGCTGTTCGGGTCGACCCCCTCGATCACCGGCACGCGCCGGACGAACGGGCCCATGTTGATCTCCATGGTGTGGAAATGCTTGTGTCCGGGCGCGGCGGTCTCCGTGCGCACGCCGCGGACCACGAGCGACGACCCGTCGAGGTCGACCTGGATCTGCGCCGGATCCATGCCCGCGAGGTCCATCTGCACCACGAACTCAGTCTCGGTCTCGTACACGTCGGTGGCCGGACGCCAGCAGAGTTCCTGCTCCGAGGACGCCGTACCCGTCGACTGGCTGTAGGAAGTGACCAGGATCTCGAAGAACTCGTCCGGGTCGCCCCGGCGTCCGGATCGCGCCATCGGCATGCCTCCGCCACGGTCGCTGGTTCCGTCACTCGCGAGCGTGGCCGCCCCGCTCGCCCACCGTGGCGGCCATCGTAACCGCCGGTATGGCAAGCGTCAACTCGGCCCTGCGGCGCGTTCAGAAGCGTCGCAGCACCCCGACGACCACGCCCTGCACGCGCACCCGCTCCTCGGTGTACTCGAACGGCTCCATGGTCGGGTTGGCCGGGATGAGCCGGATGATGGCGCCGCGCCGCTGGTACTGCTTGACCGTGGCGTTCTCGCGGTCGATGAGCGCGATGACGGTCTCGCCGTTGCGGGCGACCTCGCGCTCCTCGACCACGACGACGTCGCCGTCGCGGATCTGCTCGTCGATCATCGAGTCGCCACGGACCCGCAGCGCGTAGGTACGGCGTCGCCCGAGCCAGTGCTCGGGAACGGTGACCTCCTCGGCATCCGGCAGCGCCTCGATGGGCAGGCCCGCGGCCACCGACCCCAGGAGCGGGATCGCCACCGCGCGCCGGGCGTCGGATTCCGACCCGATCACCGAGAGGTCGCGGCTCGCGTTCCGGCGTTCGCGCCTGAGGTAGCCCTTGGCCACGAGCTGGCCGATGTGCTTGTGCACGGTGGCCACCGAGGACAGGTCGAAACGATCACCGATCTCCTGCAGCGTCGGGGCGTACCCGTGCTGGTCGCAGTACCAGCGCACGAATTCGAGGATCTCGGCCTGGCGGCGGGTCAACGACATGCTCGGCTCCTCCGTCGCGCCCCGGACCGCCACCCTTGGGGGACCGCGGGGCATTCGCTGATTCTTCGCCTCGATGACCACGATAGGCGAAGATCGGGCGAACGTCCAGCCCGAATCAGCCGGTCCACCCTGGCGGCCGCTCGTCGCGGCGTCGGCCACCGGCGCGCAGGGCCTCCGCCGCGGCCAGCGTGGGCAGGGCGGCGCGACCTCCCCAGTCGCGACACTTCAGCGCCGCGACCGCCGCGCCCAGCTCGAGGGCCTGGTGCCACGCGTCGCCGCGGGCCCGGCCCAGCGCATACCCGGCATGGAAGGCATCGCCGGCGCCGGTGGTATCGACCACGTCGACGGCATACGCCGCCAGGTGATCCACCCGATCGTCGTGCTCGCCGAGCGCCAGGACGCCGGCCTCACCGAAGGTCATGGCCACGCGTGACGGCCCCCGGCGACGCAGCGCCCGCAGCGCCGCCGCCGGATCCTCGCGTCCGGTCAGCGCCGGGGCGAACCCGCGCGAGGAGATCACGTCCGTCGACGCGGCCACCACCTCGGCGCTGCCCTCGCGGACCGCCCCGGCGTCCATGACCACCGGCAGGCCGCGCTCGCGCGCCCGGCCGGCCAGGGTCAGCATCGCCGCCGGTTCGTGACCGTCGTGATAGAGCAGGTCGCAACGATCGACCCAGGCCGGGTCGACCTCGTCCGGGCGCAGCCGCGGCAGGTCGCCGCGGCTCCAGAACACCGTGCGGGTCTGGCGTTCCCGGTCGACGTGGATCACCGCGAGCGCCGACCGGTGTCCGGCCGCGATGCGCGTTCCGGCGAGGTCGACCCCGGCCCCCCGCAGCTCCTCGCGCTGCATCGCCGAGGGGTGGTCGTCCCCGAGCACGGTCACCAGCTGCACCGCGGCCCCGAGGCGGGCCAGGCACACCGCGGCGGTCGCGCCCGGGCCGCCGCCTCCGAGACGGATCGCCGGGACCTCGCGCTTGGCGTCCGCCGGCGGCACGGCCGCGACCGGCACGGTCACGTCGAACGCGCTGTAGCCGACGACCAGGATCCGGGGACGGGCGCCGGGATCAGAGCCCGTAGACACCGCGGGAGACGCGCTTGATCTTGTCGCTGGTGGAGATCGTGCGCCGCAGGACGTTGTCGAACGACTTGCTCCGGCTCCGGAAGAGCTTCTGCGAGGTGATCGTCTCGAGGATCTCCTTGAAGGCCATCGGCTCGCCCCGCTCGGTCAGCACCTGGACGACCACGTCCTCGAGACTGGCCTTCGCCCCGGCCTTGCGGCGAGTCCCGGTCCGGCGGGCGGTCTTGCCGCCCCGCGCGCGTCCGGCGGTCGACCGGCCGACCAGCTTGGCGATCTGCTTGTCGATGCCGGCGATCTCCTTCTCCAGTTCACGCCGGCGCGTCTGCAGCGCCTCGACCTCGTCCTTGGCGGCGAGCAGCTTCTCGATCTCGGCACGGCTCAGTTCGGACACCAGACGATTCAGCTCGGCAGGCATGGGTGCTCCTCGATTCACAAAAGGTCATACTTGATACACGAACTCATACCAATTGATATTGAACATAAGCTGACCGCCAGCACCAGTCAATAAGAATAGTAATATTACTCAATAACCGTCCGGATTCGCCCAGCGTCGATCCTCCGGCGCGATCCACCAGCGTTCCAGGCCGTTCAGCGGCGAGAGTAGATCCGGCGTCGCACCGCGCAGCCGTCGATTCGTGGCGACCAGTTGCCGCAGGTAATAAATCACCGCCGCCGGCTGGTCGCGCGCCAGCTCCTCCTGCAGCGCGTACCAGAACGGTCGCGCCGCGTCGCGGTCGGCGATGGCCAGCGCCCGGTCCAGCAGCGAATCGACGCGGGCATTGGCGTACCCGCCGAAGTTGAACCGATCACCGGCGCCGGACCGCACGAGTGCCGACGGGTCGCCGTACATGTTGGCCTGGAACTCTCCCCAGTAGGCGTCGAAGCGTCCCTGGCGCAGGAAGTCCTGCGCCGTCGCGCGCTCGAGCGCCCGCGTCGTGACGGCGGCCCCGACCGCGGCCAGGTTCTGACGGAGGATCGATGCGCCGTCCTCCCGCAGACCGTCGCCCCCGCCGTGGATGATCTCCAGGGCCAGCGGCCGACCGTTCCGCTCGCGGACCCCGTCACCGTCGTCGTCGCGCCACCCGGCCGCGCGCAGCAGCGCTCGTGCCGAATCGGGCCGGAACGGGTCCGGCGCCAGACCGTCGTGGTGGTTCCACGAGACCGGCGGCAGGTACGACGCGGCCGGCGAGCCGAATCCGCCGAGCAGATCGGTGACGAAGCGCTCGCGATCGATGGCCAGCGAGAATGCGCGGCGGACGCGCGGGTCGGCCAGGGCCTCCCGTCGGACGTTCCACATCACGAAGCCGAAGACGCGTCCGGAGATCTCGTGCCAGACGAGGTCGGGATGATCGGCCAGGCGCCGGGCCGCCGGGATCGGCACGTCGGCGACGAGATCGACGTCGCCGGTCTCGAGCGCCAGGATCCGCGCGGTCCGGTCGGGCAGGATCCTGAGGATCACGCGGTCCAGGCGAGCCGGCGCGCGCGCGTACTCGGGATTGCGCTCGAGCACCAGCTGCATGCCGGACTCCCAGTCCGCGATCCGGAACGGTCCGCTCGCCAGCGGTCGGCGGTTCATGGGCCATGTCCCCGGTCTCGCGACGTCGACCGCCTCGATGCGGTGCGCCGGCACGATCACGTGCGCGGTGGCCTGGACCGGATCGGGCACCGGTTGCGCGAACCGGTACCGTACCGTCGCCGGATCGAGGGCCTCGGCGTCCGCGACGTTCGCCAGCAGGTCGCGCCGCGGCGACGCCACGCGGGCATCGCGGATCAGCTCGAAGCTGCGGACCAGATCGCGCGCGGTGAGCGGCCGGCCGTCCTCCCAGCGCCATGGCCGCAGGGTGTAGGTGATGGCCAGGCCGTCGTCCGCGACCTCCCAGCCGTGGGCCAGACGCGGCTCCCAGGTCATGTCGGGCCGCAGCTCGGCCAGGCCGGTGCTGAGCAGGTCGAGCACCATGCCGGCGATGGCGGAGGTGCGAGTGATGGGATTGAGGACGTCCGGCTCGCTGGCGATGGCGATCACGGCGGTGCCGCCGGCGACGGGGGTGCCGGCGTCGCGATCACCTTCGGAACGGCCATCCGGCTCGTTACCGCAACCGCCGACCAGAAGCAGGGCGACCAGCGACGGCAGCAGGAGCGATGATACGAGACGACGCGGTGTGGACACGGACGACTCCCGGGGATGGGCGGCGCGCTGATGGTACGAATGGTCCGGCCCGGGGGTCAAGCACGCGAAACGCCGGCCCTGCGAGGCCGGCGTTCCGTGACGATGGTCGACGGTCGTTCCTCCCGGGATTCCTACTTCACGAGCGTCATCTTGAAGGTCTCCGTGGCGCTCGCCTGGCGCGCCCGGACGAAGTAGACCCCGCTCGCCTGCGTCCGGCCGCGGTCGTCGCGACCATCCCAGGTGAACTCGTGCCAGCCGGGCTGCGCCGCCCCCGTGTGCAGGCGACGGACCTGTCGGCCGCGCACGTCGTAGACCGCGAGATCGAGGCGCGTGTCCGAGCCCGGCGCGACGTACAGACGCACCGTGGTCACCGGGTTGAACGGGTTCGGACGCGGCGGCAGCACGGTGAAGCTGCGCGGCAGCTCGTCCTCGACCGAGACCACGGAGAACTGGTTGGCCAGGCCGGTCCGGCCCGGACGCGCCTGGAACATCGGCCAGGGCACGAGCGACGCATCGTACGGCGCCGGCAGATCCCACGCGTGCAGCTCGAGATCCCAGCTGCCGTAGATCAGATCCACGTCGCCGTCGCCCTCGATGTCGGCGATGACCGGCGTGGACCGGCAGTGGCCAGGCAACGAGATGGGGAAGCCGGCCAGGACCTCGCCCTGGGAGTCATAGGCCGCGATCAGGTCGGGCGTCTCGGTCTCGTCGCTGCCGATGGGCTGGACGATGTCCGACAGGCCGTCGCCGTCGAGGTCGCCGACGACCGGGCTGCCCTCGCTGTTGGCCGGCAGCTGCACCGGCCAGCCGGGAAGGATGTCCCCCGAGGTGCCGCCGGCGACGTCGGTGTCGACCACCAGGAGGTCGAGCCGGTACGACCCGCCGTTGACCGGCCAGACGATCTCGTAGTCCGGATCGTCGTCGAAGTTGCCCACCGCGGGGCTCGGGCCGGGGCTGTCGTCGAACGGCGCCTCGTGGTTGATCGGGAAACCGGGGTAGAGATCCCCGTCCGCCTCGACGACGTAGAGGTCGCGGTTGGTCGTGAAGAAGACGACCTCGCTCGTTCCGTCCCGGTTCAGGTCGGCGACCGCGGGGCTGCAGAGGATGAAGTGGCCGTCGGTCACGAACGGGAAGCCGGTGGCCTGCCGCCCGTCGTACCGGTAGGCCAGCAGCGCGTTGTCGCCCTCGTAGTTGACCGTGCCGTAGATGATCTCCGCGGCGCCGTCGCCATCCAGGTCGTAGAGCGCGGCCGACGAGAGCGGCCAGCTGTCGGGGCGATCGACGAAGACGCCGTCGGTGGACGGATCGTCGTCGCCGTCGCGCAGCTCGGTCCCGTCGTGATGCCAGACGAACAGGCGGCCCGCCGTGTCCAGCACGATGATCTCGGGATCCTGGTCGCCGTCGATGTCGCCCACGGTCGGCGTAGCCCAGTTCCAGGCGTCCTGCAGCGTGCGCGGCCACCCGGGCAGCTCGGTGCCGTCGGCCCGGTAGATCACGATCTCGGGTTCGTCGGCCCGGTTCGAGGCGACGATCTCCAGGCCCGGTTCGCCGTCGAGGTCGGCAAGGGCCACCCCCGAGGGTCCGAACAGACCGCCCACCCCGGTCAACGGGCCGGTGGTCTGCGCGTTGTTGTCGCCGTCGATCACCTCGCTGCCGTCATGGTTCCAGACGTAGATCTCGTCGGCGGCGAGCACGATCTCCAGGTCCTCGTCCCCGTCGACGTCACCGACGGCGCTGTGGCCGCTGGTCTGCACGGCGAAGGGCAACGGGAAGTTCTGGATCTCCGACGGCATGGTCGTCTGGACGGCGACCTCGGAGAACTCCGACTCGATCAGATGCTCGTCGACCGCGGTGATGCGGTACCAGTAGTAGGTCAGCTGCTCGAGGCCCGCGTCCTCGAAGTACGCGACGCCGGCGATCAGATCGTCGTTGGCCTTGACCCACGGACCATCCGCCGAGGATGCCCGGTAGACGTTGTAGCCGATGATGTCCTCGCCGACCGCGTTCCAGCGCAGGGCGATGGCATCGGCCGCGATGGTGGCATCGGTCTCCGGCAGATCCGGCGGCGTGACCGTGCGGAACTGCGCGGTCTGGCTGAACGTGCGGCCGAAGTTGTCCTGGAAGAACAGCTCGAACGGGCTGGCCATGTCGATGTCGTCGATGGTGACGGAGATCTCGCCGTTGTAATCGGTGGACTCGGACAGCGGGGCGATGTCGGTGATCAGCACGAAGCTCCCGTGCACCGTCACGCCAGCGGCCGCGTCGACCACCTGCACGGCCAGCTGGTCGAGCCAGCCCGCCCCGTAGTTCTTCAGCACGGGTCGGACCACGAAGCGCTCGCCGTCCTCGAGCTCGCCGTCGCCGTCGCCATACGGCGCGTCGTCGAGCTCGAGCCGGACCACCTGGACCTCCGGGCGCATGACCTCCAGCTCGGTCTCGCTGACCCAGGTCTGACCGCCGTCGTCGGTGACCTCGATGCGCAGCGGCAACGCCGCGCCATCACGGACGGTCGTGGCGGACTTGACGCCCACCGGACCCAGCGTGGTGACCGACCCGCCGGGCGGGCAATCCTCCAGCCCCACCGACGCGGTCAGGATGGTCAGGTCCGGATGCGTCGTGGAGAGGCTGGCGGTCAGGCCGGTGGCGCCGGCCCCGCCGACGTCCGTGAACGTGAGTCCGAGATTGATGGTCTCGCCCGCCTCGAAGAGCCCGTTGCCGTTGGCGCCGGAATCGTCGAACGTCCGCTCGGCGAGCGCGATGTAGGTCTCGGTGCCGACGACCTCGATGGCCGAGGTCGTGTGCGCGAGGCCCGCCCCGGAGACCGTCATGGCCAGCTCGCCTGCCGTGGTCGGGATGACCGTCAGGGAGACCTGGCCGGCCTCGTCGCTGACGCCTCGGGAGTAGACCTCGCCGTCCTTGACGAGGCAGACATCGGCCCCGACGACCGGGCCGCCGGCGGCGGTCACGGTCAGGTCGACGACCTGCTCGCCGGTCGGGATGCTCGCCGGCGCGGTGACCACCGGCTGCAACGGCTGGCCCGACCACATCGTGATGGCCGGATCACCGAGCGAGACGAGGTTCAGCTGGGTCCAGCGGTCGACCGTGTTGCGCTCGGTGTTGGCGATGTAATCGATCCGCGCCCGGTTCAGCGCGACCGCCGGGCGCGGGTCGTCCTCGCACAGCATGTACTGGTAGGCGATCTCCTGGTATCCGAACGAGTTCGACGGGAACGCCTCGCGCGCCGCCCCGATGGACATGATCGCGCCGCCGTCCGGGTTCTGGACGAACCGCTCGAGCAGACACGAGACGTCGAAGGCCCCGGAGGCGCAGTTGATGGCGTACAGCACGAACAGGTTGGGGTTGGTCAGCGCGGCGGCGTCGGACACGGTGAAGTTGCCGTCGGCGACGGACATGTTGAAGAAATGCCCGTGGCCGAACTGATTGACCTGGCCGTAGTGGCCGGTGTTCAGCGAATCGATGAGCGCCTCGCGGGTCAGGGGCGCGTCGCGCGGCCAGAGCGCGTCGGTCTCGGCCATGCGCATGTACTCCATCGAGGTGCACGACCCGATGGTCTCGACCAGCCGATCGGTGTACTCCGCCCCGTCGAGCGTGATCAGATCGCCCGGGTCATAGTCGGCCGGGAAGAGGACCTCGGCCGCGAAGAGGATGCGGTTGGCCCAGCCGGCGCCGACCTCGGCGGTCTCGTACTGGATCACCTTGTCCACGAACTCGCTCACTCCGCCCGGCGTCCGGACCGGAGCGCGACCGAACGCCATCTCCGGCGCCATGTCGGCCGCATCACCCGGGTTGGCGAGGTTGACGTACGGCTCGCCGTACCAGCCGTCTCCGTCGGCCGACCAGTTGCCGTCGAGCGCGGCGTAGTAGAGGTCGGTCGGGATGTCGGTGTGGCCGCCGTAAGGATAGAACGTGCTGCGGATCACGCGCGTCGGCACGACCTCGGTGTCGCCGCCGATGAGCAGGAACTCGGTCCCCCACTTCGAGTAGGCGTCGATCAGGAACGTGCGGATCGTCTCCTGGAGATCGGCTCCCTGGCGATAGTTGGCCGAGATCCACTCCGTGGTGACCACGTGGGCCGGCAGGCCCTGGTCGGTCCGGAAATCGGCGAGGCGCTGGAACTCGCCCGCGAGCGCATCGGTCGTCACGATCAGGTAGCGCACCTCCGAGCCCGAGACGTCCGGCAGCGGCGCGGGCAGGAACGGACCGCCCGCCTTCTCGAGCCGGACGCCGTCCTCGCGCTGGTAGCCCACGACGGCGGTCGGGTTGTCGACCAGACCCCGCAGCGCTCGCTCGAGCCGGGCCCGCTCACCGGGCACCAGACGCTCGCGCGCCGTCGGCAGCGGCGGGCGGCGGGTCTCGTCGATCACTGCATGGACGGTGAATTCCTCGAGGATCTCGATGGTCGGCTCGGCCTCGTCGACCATCGCCCGGAACGGATGCAGGTTCACCGCCAGCAGGCGGTAGCCGCGCCAAGTGTGCAGGCCGCCGAACGTGCCCCAGGTCGCGGGGAAACGCCCGTCGGCGGTCGCGAGATGGTGCCGAGGCAGCTCGGTCTCGTCGCTCGAGACCAGGGCGCCGGCCAGGCTCAGTGGACCCGGAGCGACCTCCCGGCGCACCCGGTGCGGTTCGATCCGCACGTCGACGACGGCCAGATCGTCCGGCACGAGCAGCAGCAGGTCGACCGCGGGCAGGTCCGGCCGATCGGTGACGCCGAGCGGCCGCCCGTCACGATGTTCCAGGAGGAACCCGCCACGACCGTCCGGCGACCAGCCGTAGTCGTCCAGATCGACTCGCCCCTCGTACACGGGGGTGGCGAGCGAGCCGGAGACGAGGATCAGTGCGAGGGACAGAAACGCAACCGGGAGCATGCGGGGGATCATGCAGGTCCTCCTGTATAGGCGCAGGCGCGTTCTCGGGGCGAACATTCGAGGCCGGCCGCGTTCCCGCGACACGGGGCGCCGACCCTCGTGATGGCTCCACTCCAGAAGATAATGATTGTACCACTAATCGATTGAATCGTCAATTCAGGTCGCGTTCGATGCGTGTTCAGATCGGACCGCGGACGATGCGGGTCTCGCCCGGCGCGAGGCTGAACACGAGCGGCCCGGCACGTTCCGGCTCCTGGCCGCGCAGGCGGGCGGTGACCGCCCGCGCCGCGGCGGGCAGGACCACGAGGCGACGGCTGTGCGTGTAGTTCCGCAGCACGATGCGCGTGCCGCGCGCCGCCCAGCTCGTGCCTCGCCGCTGCAGACCGGCCACCTCCCCATCGACCAGGAAGATCGCCCCGTCACGGTCGAGGCCGGCCAGCAGCCGATCCAGCTCTCGCCGGCCGAGGTCCGGAACCCGCTGGTCGAGATGCGAGAAGTTGATCCGGTGAGCCTCGAGCACGGCGGGCTCGCCGCGCGCCCAGGCCTCACGTACGGCGGCGGCCGCGGCGGTGGTGATGCCGCGCGAGTCGATCTGCTGGACCGGTTCGAAGATGCAGTTCCGGTCGAGGTAGACGCGGTCGCGTCGCCACCAGCGGGTCAGAGTGCGATGGAAGACCTTGCGCACGCGCCCCTCGAGGCCCCGCCAGGAGGCCATGCGCTGCTGGCGCTGCCCCTGGATCACGCGGAGGTCATGCGCGAGCCACATGGCCTCGTCGGCGTCGTTCCAGACGTAGTCCGGGGCGATGACCGACCGCGGCTCGCGACCGAACAGGTCGGCGAAGATCCGCAGGTTGCCCGCGAGCTCGGCGCGCAGTTCCTCGCGCGCCCGCCAAGGCCCCAGCTCCCAGGAACGCTCGCTGTCGGGAAAGACGAGGATCTGACGGGACGCGGCGGCCTCGACCGCGTCGCGACCGGCCGTGTTGGCCTTGCGGCGCCCGGGGTCGTAGTGCCAGCGCCCGTGCAGTTCCGGGTGCCAGACGCCGGCCAGACGGGCGTCCCGGACCGCCTTCCAGAGCCCCGGACGCTCGTATCCCGCGGGCACGTCGGGCAACCGGTGCTCGATCCACGTGGCCATGGAGTCCGGTCCCGACGCATACTCCAGCGAACCGAGGATGTAGTTCGGTTGCAGCACCGCCGGCAACCCGTCGCGGCCATGATGAGTGGCGAGGATCCCGGCGAGCGACGCCACGGCGGCACTGTCCTCGAGCGTCGAGTGCCAGTAGACCTCCGGGAACGGACCGGGCGCGAGGGCCTCGCGATCGAGCGCCACGATCGCGCTGCTGTCCGGCAGGAATCCGCAGAGCCCCCAGTCGTCGCTCTGGATGCATACGGCCCGGGCCCGCTCCCATTCCACCAGGGCGGGGCTGCGCCCCCAGACCATGCCCACGGCCAGCCCGAATCCGACGACCGCGATCGCGACCAGGCCCTCCAACCATCGTTTCATGCCTCGTCCTCCGCCTGCCACCGGGCCCACCAGTACCGTCCATACGATAGTCCCGAACGCCGGATCGAGGCCAGCAATCCGGCCACCTCGCCGCCGGGCTCCGGATCGCCCGAGGCCAGGAGCTCCACGACCGCATCGCGATCGGCGGGCCAGCGGTTCTCGCTCGCGCCCTGCTCCCAGCGTCCGGGCCAGTCCCAGCGCCGTCGTGCGGCCTCGAATCGCTCCGCCGCGAGGAGGGCGCCGCGCGACCCCGGCTGCAGTCGCGCGAGCAACCGCTGGTAATCACGATAGTTGCGCGCCGCCGGCGGCGCCTCTGCGGGCTCGTCCTCGAGGACCCAGATCACCCCGCCGGGGGCGAGGAGGGATCGCCAGGCGACCGGGCCGGTCGCGGCCACGTCCTCCCAGACCTGCCTCAGGAGATTCGCCGCGACCACCACGCCGAACGTCGGGCCGAAGGGCGGCGCGAGCGCATCGGCGACCACGTCCGGACGCACGCCGAGCCGCGGCCCCCGCCGGTCGAGCGTCCACGCCTCCACGCCATGCCCGGCGAGCACCCGGGCGAACGCACCCTCGCCCGCCCCGAGCTCGAGCACCCCCGTCGGGCCGCGGGTCGCGAGGTCGTCACTGAAGGTCGCGGGGAGAGGGCAGAACGGCATCGTCCTCCGCAGCGTGGCCGTCACCGCGGTCGGCGGTCCGACGGTCGCCGACCGGCCGCTTCGGCGGCTCGGGGTCGACGACGTTCAGCTCCGCGCCCGCCGCCTTCTTGACCGGCGGCCCGGGCTGCCGCGCGGCCTGCAGGTCGATGATCTCCGCCACGCGCCGACCCACCAGGTCGGACTGGATGTAGACCCCGTCATCGAATCCGAGCACGTACGAGAGCTCGGTGAACAGATCCCAACCGCTCCCGCGGTTCTTCAGGTGCTGCAGGGCCCCGAGCTGCGCGGCGGCCATCCACGCCGCCATGGCCGGCAGCCCCAGCCACGCCAGGCCCAGGAAATCGCTCAGCGCGAAGAGGCTGGACCCCGCCGTCACCAGCAGGAGCGTGGCGACCGCGCGCGCCGGGCTGAACCCCAGGCGCACCAGGCGGTGATGCAGGTGATTGTCGTCGGCGGTGAACAGGGACGTGCGATGGCGATAGCGGCGCAGGATGGTGGTCGCCGTGTCCCAGATCGGCACGATCATCGGGGCCAGCAGGACCAGCAGCGAGACCGACGCGCCCTGGGCGAGGTCGAGCATGAGCGTGCCCAGCACCAGCCCCATCCACATGCTGCCGGAGTCGCCGAGGAAGATCTTGCGGCTGCTGACGTTCCAGGACAGGAAGGCCAGCGAGGCGCCGGCCAGGGTCGTCGCCAGCAGCGCCGAGGTGGCCGCGCCGACGGCCAGGGCGACGGCGGCGAGGAGCACCGCGGCCAGGATGCTGATCCCGCTGGCCAGGCCGTCGAGGCCGTCGATGAGGTTCATCGAGTTGATGAAGCCCAGGTACCAGAGCATGGTGAACGGCCAGGCCCAGCCCCCGAGTCCGATGGTCCCGATCACCGGCAACGTGATGCTCTCGAAGCGCTGTCCGAGCAGCATCATCCCCAGGATGATCACGAGCTGCCCGTAGAGCTTCTTCTCGGCGTGGATCCCGAAGCGGTCGTCGCCGACGCCGAGCGCGAGGATCACCAGGCCCGCACTGATGATGATCGCCAGCCATGACCACGGTAGCGACCGGTCCAGGACGAAGTGGTCCAGGAAGTACAGGGCGCAGAAGAACGCGATGAAGATCGCCATCCCGCCCGTGCGCGGGACGGGCTCACGATGGGTGCGTCGTCCGCCGGGATGATCGACGATCTCGGTCAGGAAACCGAGGTTGCGGAAATGCGGCTGGACGAGCCAGGACATGACGAACGCCACGCCGAAGCTCACCAGAGGCACGATCCCTCGCTCCACAGCTCCTCCGTCGGCTGATTCCGATCCTTCGGGTGCCCATCATGAGCCGCCCGAAGTTATCGCAAGCCCTGTGGCCGGGCAACCGGAATTCTCATCGGGTCCCGGCCGCCGGTGCATCCTCGAGCACCCGCCGGTAGACATTAACCGTGGAGTCTGCCGTGGCCTCCCAGGTCCAGTGTTCGCGTCGCTGTCGCCCGCGGGCGACGAGGTCCTCTCGAAGGGACGGATCGTCCGCCAGACGGTGCAGTCCCTGCACCATCTCGGCCTCCGAATCGGGATTCACGAGCAGCGCGGCATCGCCCGCGACCTCGGCCATGGCCCCCCGATCGCTCGTCATCACCGGCAGATCGGCTCTCATGGCCTCGAGGATCGGGAATCCGAACCCCTCGTGGATGCTGGGAAATAGCAAGGCGCGGGCCATTCCATACCGTCGCCAGAGTTCCTCGGGCCCGCAATAGTCGATGACCGTCACCCGACCCGAGGCGGTCAACGGCTCGAGCACCCCGCGGATCCCGCTGTCGCGCCAGCCACGGCCGCCGACCAGCACCAGGTCGGGCGAGGCGCGGCCCGCGGCGTCACGTTCGGCCAGGAAGCGCGCGTACGCCCGCAGCAGCCCCTCGAGGTTCTTGCGGGGCTCGAGGGTCCCGACGAACAGGAACGGCGCGTCGTCGGGCCGCGACGTGGCGGCCACCGGTCGACCCTGGACCCAGCCCGGGCAACCGAACGGCGTCGCCTCGACCCGATCGGCGATGAGTGGGAAGGTCCGGCGCACGTCCGCGGCGGTCGCCTCGGAATTGCAGACGATCCGCCGCGCGCGCCGCAGGCTACGGGGAACGATGGCCCGGTAGTACATCCGCCGGGGCTGCTCCACCGTCCCGGGGAATCGGAGGTAACCCAGATCGTGCACGGTCACCACCAGCGGACAGGGAGCCCGCAAGGGGGCGACGAACTGCATGGTGTGCAGGAGATCGGCCCCGAGCTCCTCGAGTAGCGCCGGCAGGCGCCATTGCGTCCAGATCGCCTTGCGGAGGGTCCCTCCCACCGCTGCGGGGCACCGGACCAGCCGCCAGCCCGGCCGTCCGGCGAGGTCGTCCAGCATCTCCGGGTGCGTGCAGAGCACCGCCACGTCGAGACCGCGATCCGCCGACGCGAGCGCCCGCGTCCATTCGATGATCGCCCGGCCCACCCCGGTGGGTCGAGGCCGCAGCAGCAGCGCGTCGATGGCCACCAGCGGTCGCGTCAAGCCACACCCCCGGGGCGCTCGTCCGCATCGATCAGGGCGGCGAGCCAGAGTCCGAGCCCGACCCACAGGTGGGGCAGGTTGTACTGCGAGAACACGAGCATCTGGACCCCCATGGCCACGACGGCCACGGCCGCCGCGGCCAGCCGCCGGCGCGCGGCCGGATCGGTCGCCCACCGCAGCCGTCGCCAGGTCGCACGGAGCCCGGCGGCGAGCGCGGTCGTGGCGACGCCGAGCCCCAGCAGCCCGGTCTCGCTCAGGATCAGGAGCGGGACGCTGCTGACGACCGGCCAGGTGAACTGGCTGTGCAGGCCCGAGAGATCGACCACGGCGTAGAAATGGTACGCGAACTGCCCCCAGCCCACCCCCACCAGCGGCGAGAGCAGGAACGCCCGCCACGCCGCCTGGGCTCCGTAGACCCGGGTGAGGTTCGACCAGTCGCTCCCGTCGAACACCTGACCGAGCCGCTGCAACGGCAGCAGCAGCGCGTCGACGCCCGCCATCAGGACCACGAGCGCCACGATCCCGGCCAGCGATGCGAGCACCGGCACCCGGGCCCGACCAGGCGATCCCGGCAAGCCGGCGCGCCGCCGCAGGACGAGCCAGGCCACGCCGCCGACCGCCGCGCCGAGCCAGGCACCGCGCGACCACGTGAGCACCAGCAGGAGCACCCCGGCCGCGGCGAGCCACCGCCGTCCGACCACCAGGAGGATCGGCACGACGCCCAGCACGAAGCTGCCGAGATAGAGCGGCTCGCACATGCTGCCCCGCAGCCGCGGCACGCCGGTGTAGCCGCCCAGATACAACCACTCCGACCCGCTGAGGATCGCCGGATTGCTCGCGAGGACCCGCTCGAGGGCCGCGACCCAGTCGGCGAGGCCGGCGGTGTGCAGGGCGTGCAGCGGCGCATAGATCAGCTGCGTCGCCAGCCCCACCGCCAGCCACCGGCCGGTGCGCCGCCAGCGCTCGGCGCCCCGGGTCCAGAGCACCGCCTGGACCGTGAACGCGACCATGACGGCGAGCTGGATCAGCTGGCGGAGGAACCGCGGCCAGGCCTCGTGCCGGACCACCGGAGACGGCGCCAGCCAGAGGCCCAGGGCCGAGATCCCGACCGCTCCCATCACGGCCACGAGCGCGATCCAGACCCGCCGATAGCCCGGATCCTTCACCGCCTCCCACAGCGCCCGGCGTCGTTCGCGCGCCACGACGCCGGCCAGTCGCCAGGCCCACAGGAGCGCCAGCGTCAGGTAGGCCGGCTGCAGTCCGGCGCCGACGTCGATCCCGAGGGTCGACCGCACCAGGCCGACCCCGACCAGGGGCAGGGAGATCAGGGTCGCCGCCCAGAGCCCGTCGGTCACCGGATCCGATGCGAGGGATGTCGCCTTCACGACGATGGGGCCCGCCGACGCGCCAGGCGCAGGAGCACGGCCGTGGCCAGACCCAGACCCGCCACCAGCAGCAGCGTGCCGCCACGACCTCCATCGCCGGCCGGCGGCGTGCGCCCGTAGCGCAGGCCGCCGCGTTCGACCACGAGCCTGCCGTCCGCCAGGAGCGCGACCACGCGTCCGTCGTCGATGGTCAGCGGCGTGTCGATGTCGTAGTTGCCGGGGTCCAGGGGCAGGCGTCCGGCGGTCGCGGAGATCTGGAGGCTGGCCGCATCGAGCGCGATGGCGAGATCGGCCACGCCCGTGTCCCGCCAGGCGAGCCCGGCGGGCGCCGCGACCACGCCCTCGGGCCAGAGCAGCGCCGTCCGCGCCAGGTGATCATGATCACGCTGGACGAACGTCCCGTCCGCCGCGCGCGCGCCCTCGATGACGAGCATCCAGCCGGCCGGCGCGGCCAGGGCCGGCGCCGCCAGGCAAGCCACGACCAGGAGGACGATCACCCGTCTCGATCGCTCGCGATGCTGGATACCTCGCCTCATGGGCGGACCATATCGTCGCCCCCGAAACAGGGCAAGGGTTATGCCGCCCTCCGGTCGCCTCCGGTCAGGCGAACCGGCGCGCCAGGTCCCCCATGTCCCCGGCGAGATCGCCCCCCCATCCGAGGCAGTGCACGGCGACCCGCGTCCCGGGGACGGCTGCCGACGCCAGGCGCTCGGCGTGCCCTCGCAGCGCCGCCGGCGGCGCGTTGCCATCGGCCCCCGTCGAGGCCGGCAACCAGGCGATCGTGATCGCCAGCGGCGCGAGCAGCGCCGCCAGCCTGCCCAGGCTCAGCGACGCCGCCAGCGACGTCGCCTCCACACCCTGGACACACCAGATCAGCACACCTCCTGGTCCGACCCCGTCGTCCAGTCCCTGCTGCTCCCAGCGGCTCAACCGCACCCCGACACGATCGCCCAGCTCTCGTGGCGACCTCGGCAACGGCACCTCGTCGAGCGCGGCCATCGCCGCCTCGCTCGCATCCATCCCGGGCGACGCGACGATCAGGGCGGGCCGATCAACATCGTCCGGCCGGGCCACGGGATCCGGCGAGAGGAACGCGTCGGCCACCGAGGACAGGTGATGCCGCCGGGCTCCGCGCCGGTCGTCCGGTCGTGGGCTCGCCAGCCCCATGTCAGGACACTTGCAGCAGGCTGTTCGAGCCACCGAACTCGTTGGTCACGTTGTGCGCGTTGTGCGGATCGGGCAACCACACGCCGTCGACGATGAACCGGTACTGGTGCGGACCGGGCTGCACCGGCACGACGCACTCCCACCGGCCGTCCTCGCGGCGATAGAGCGGCGTTCCCTGTCGCGACCAGTCGTTGAACGACCCGGTCAACCGGACGTCCTTCGCCCGCGGGAAGTCCGCCACGAACCGCACGCCCTCCGGCGTGATCTCCGGACCATGCAGCAGCGCGGTCCAGTGATCCAGCGCCGGCACCGTCAGGTCGACCGCCTGATCGGTCACCTCCCGCGCGAGATCCATGAAGTCTCGCGCCCCTCGCGAGCGCGGATCGTGATCGATGACCGGGATCCCGTGCTCGGCCGCCTCGCGCAGGCGCACGGTCGGATGGATGATCGTCGCCAGGAGCGTGTCGCCGTACACGGCACCGAGCTCCTCGCGCATCGAACGGGCGTACCGCGAGCGGACGTCGTAATTGGAGAGCAACAGGCGCACGGCGACCTCGTGTCCGCGCCGATCCCGCAGCACGTCCAGGGTCTCGTGCAGCTTCGTGACCGCCTGGCGGCTGTACGTGCTCGCGTCCACCGGTACGATCACCTCGCCGCTGGCCAGGAGCGCGTTGAAGGTCAGGATCCCGACGGCTGGCGGGCAGTCGATCAGGATCACGTCGTACGCGAGATCCGACCGGCGCAGCGTGTCGCGCAGACGATTCTCACGCCCCTCGACCCCGGCGAGCCGGGCCTCGACGGCACTCAACTCGACCCCGGCCGGCACCAGGTGCAGGCGCGGCTCGACCTCGACCCGCGCGTCCTCGACGAGCACGTCGCTGGTCAGCAGCAGGTCGTAGGTGGAGAGGCTGAAATCCTGCTCGTGGAGTCCGAGCGCGAGGGTGGCATGGCCCTGGGGATCGCTGTCGATGACGAGCACCTGCTGTCCCATGCGGGCCAGCGCGGCCGCGAGGTTGACGGCGGTGGTCGTCTTTCCGCATCCGCCCTTCTGATTCGCGAGGGCGATGACTCTCATAACGACATCCTTTCGTCATGATGCCGGAGTCTGGATGCTCTGCCCGGATGCCTGTCCGTCCGTGGATTCCGGCGGTCCGACCTTGGCCAGATTGGGTTGTTCGCGGATCGGAATCAGCCAGGGATTCCTCCGCACCCCGAGCGTAGCACCCGGTTCGCCACCCCTGTCAAGACCTAATGCTATCTTTAATGAAGAAAAGACGGGCCCGGATTCAGACCACCAGCCAGGCGAAGGCGAGGCCACAGGCGGCTCCCCCGGCCACCTCGGCCCAGGTGTGTCCGACGAACTCGCGGAGCCCCTGCGCATCGAGATGGTGGGTTCGACGAAGCTCGTCGACGAGATGGTTCAGGAGGCGTGCCTGATGACCGACCTCCTGGCGCAGGCCCGTCGCCTCGAGCACGACGTACAGCGCGAACACGAGCACCAGGCTGAAGATGGGATCGCCGACGCCGACGTCATGGCCGACGAGCGCGGCGAGGGTGACCACGGTGGCCGTGTGCGACGACGGCATGCCCCCGTTCCGGAAGAACAGCCGCGGCCGCCAGCGTCGGCGGAACAGGAGCTCGAGCGCGACCTTGAGGGCCTGGGCAACCAGGCCGCTGACGATGGCGAGGACTCCGGCATTGAGCATCGGTGCCGCCCCGGCCCGGACACCCGGCGTCCGGATCGACCGTCCGCGACGTCACCACGAGGCGCGCATGCGTCCGGTCCCGCCGGGCGAGATCCGTGACCGTCGATTGGAGAGTGCCGGCGCGCTGGCCGGACGGACGATCGACGTGGCGTGATCGCCGACGCGCGGACGCGCCGGGATCCCGGTCAACGGCCAGTGTACTCCGTTTCCCCGCCGATCGCATGGAACGCCCGGACGGGGTTTCGCATTCCTGCTCACGTGTGTTATCTTACTCCGTTCGACATGAGACCCTGAACGGTCCCGATCACGCGCCGGTCCGTCACCGGTGTGCCGGGGCCTGTTTTGCGCCACCGGTTCGCAGGGCCGCCGGGGCGCACGCCGGGCGACCGCCAGCGGGCGGACCGCCCCCGGGAGCACGTGATGTTCAAATTCCTCCGCTCGAATGCCAAGTTCTTCTACTGGGTCATCGCCGCGACGTTCGTCGGCTTCATCTTCCTCGCCTGGGGCATGGATGCGGCCGGTGGCCGCGGTGCGATGCAGCAGTCCGCCGCCGTCGGCGAGGTCAACGGCCAGGAGATCTCGGCCCGCGCCTACGACCAGGCCGTGCGCAACATCCAGGCCTCGTACCGCCGCAACGCCCCGGATCGACCGCTGACCGCCAACCAGGAGGCCATGGCGCGCGACCAGGCCTGGGAGCAGCTGGTCAACGACCGTCTGATGGCCGACGAGATCGAGCGCCTGGGCCTGACGGTGACCGACGAGGAGGTCCTGCAGATCTTCCGCGACTCGCCGCCGCCGGAGATCCTCCAGGCCTTCGTCGGCGAGGACGGCCAGCCGGACATGGAAGCCTATTACGCCGCGCTGGGCGATCCGAACAGCGGCATCGACTGGACGCAGGTCGAGAACTGGGTTCGCCAGTCCGTCCCCCGCACCAAGCTCGTGCAGATGATCACCGCGGGCGTGGCGGTGAGCGAGGAGGAGATCCGCCAGCTGTACGTCGGCCAGTCCGGACGCGCGGTCGCCGAGTACATGGGTGTCGCCTTCACCGATCTCGAGGTCGACGAACCCGCCGAGGGCGAGGTGGTCGCCTACTACGAGGACCACCCCGGCGAATTCCATCAGGGCGAGAAGGGCCTCGCCAAGGTCGTCTCCTGGGAGATCGCCCCGTCGCCGACCGACCATGACGAGGTGCGCGCGCTGGCGCTCGAGATCAAGCAGGCCATCGAGTCCGGCGAGCAGACCTTCGAGGAGGCCGCCGCGATCTTCTCCGAGGACGGCACCGCCGACAAGGGCGGCGATCTCGGCACGTTCGACCGTAATCGCATGGTCGCCCCCTTCACCGAGGTCGCGTTCTCGCTGCCGGTGGGCGAGATCTCCGAGCCGGTCCAGACGCAGTTCGGCTTCCACCTGATCGAGGTCCTCGAGCAGGAGATGGAAGATGGCGAGGTCGCGCGGGTCCATGCCCGCCACATCCTGCTGCGGGTGACCCCGGGCGAGGCGACCCGCGACGCCATCTTCCAGCGCGCCGAGGAGTTCCGCGAGCAGGTCACCTCGGCCAGTTTCCTCACCCTGGCCGACCAGGACACCACGTGCAAGGTGCTCTCGCCGCGGCCCTTCCTCGAGGGCCGGGACGTCCCGGGCGTCAGCCAGTCGGCCGCCGGCAGCCGGTTCGTGTTCCGCGCCGAACCCGGCGAGATCAGCCCGGTCTTCTACACCGAGGACGAGGTCTACATCGTCATGGCCGAGGGCATCGAGCCCGCGGGACCGCGGCCGCTGGACGAGGTCCGCAGCCAGGTCGTGCAGGCGGTCAAGCGCGAGAAGCAACGCGCCGAGGCGCAGGACCGACTCTCGCCCGCGGTCGGTCGCGTCCAGATGGGCGAGGCGATGGGCGACGTGGCCGAGGAGCTCGGCCTCCTGCACGCGGTGACCGACACGATCAGCGCCAACAGCAATGTTCCCGACGTCGGTTATGCCACCCCGTTCAACATGGTCGCGCTCGAGGCGGAGCCGGATCAGCTGGTGCCCGAGGTCGAGACCAACCGGGGGCTGTTCGCACTGCGTGTTCTCTGGCAGGAGCCCTTCGACGCCGAGGAATACGCGGCGCGGCGCGATCAGCTGCGCCGGGTCATCCTGCAGCGGCGACAGAACGAGGTGCTGCAGGCCTGGCTCGACGAGCGGCGCGCCGAGGCCGAGGTCGTCGATCATCGCGACGAGGCGATGCTGAGCATCTGACGCGGCCGATCATCGGATGCCGCCGAGCGCGCGACGAGGGGACCCCCGGGGTCCCCTCGCGCCGTCATTCGAAGGGATTCTTCGGCTTCCTGGGCAGCTCGCGGAGCTTCTCGTCCATCTGCCGCAGCTTCTCCTCGCGCTCGCGGGCGAACGTCCCGTCGTCGAACAGGCGGGCCATCCTCTCGTTCTCCGCCTGCTTGCGACGGTCGAAGTCGGCCAGGTCCTCGGCGAGCGCCTCGCTCCGCTCGTCCTCGAGATCGTCCACCAGCCGGTGATCCCGGATCTCGAGGTGGACCTCGTAGGCGGACTCCACCAGGACGGCGGCGCCGAGTTCCTGCAGCTGGGACGCGTACAGCCGGACCGTCGCCGGCGGCAGTTCGAGCAGCTCGGCGACCTCGTCCGGCGTCGGGGAGCGACCCTGGCGGTGGGCGAGGACGCGGATGGCGGCCAGGACGAGATGGGCGGACTGGCGGTCGAGGTCGGGCATCGTTCACCTCTCGGGACGGGGTGACCGTCGATCATAGGGCGTCGGGTGGCGGCGGGCAACCCGGCGGCGCCGGGCGGGCCAGGCGCGCCTCGAGGCGGGCGAGCCGGTGCGCATCCGCGAGACGTCGCGCGTGGGTCATCGCGCGCGGATAGTCCCGCAGCCGGTGCTCGTACAGCACGGCCGCCTCGTAGTGCAGATGGGCGTCATCGGGCCAGTGGGCCAGGCCCGCGCAGACCAGCGCCCGGACCGCCGGCCAGTCCGCCACGCGCTTGAGCAGGCGGATCGCATCGCGGGCGGCCGCCGGGTCGGCCCGGCCCTGGGCCACCGGATCGCGGAGCAGTCGCGCCCAGCTGGCGGCCCGGGCGACGTCGCGCCGTCGCTCGCAGATCAACGCCCGGCTCCAGACAGCCCGCCAGTCGCCGGCCCGGGGCGCCTCGTCCGTGATCGCCCGCGCCTCCGCCGCGATGGCCAGGGCGACGCGGGCCATCCCCTCCATGTCGCGCCGGTTGTGGCGCAGGACCTCCGGCAGGGCCCCGGCCGCACCGGTGGTCAGGTATGCCTGGTACGCCGCGGGGATCAGCGCTCCGTCGATGTCGCCGGGTCCCCGCTCGTACCCGCATACCGCGGCCTCGATCGTCTGCTGGCGGCAGTCCGGCAGCCGGCGGCGCCAGAGACGGCGCGCGGCGACCAGCAGGTCCCAGCCCGCGAGTCCGCCGAGAGGGTCGTGGCGACGATTCATGCGCGCGCGGGTCCGCAACAGCGGCAGGTCGAAGCTCGCCCCGTTGTAGGTGACCACGACCCGGAACCCGGAGGCGAGGCGCGCGAGCTCGTCCAGCACGGGCCCCTCGCGGCCCGGTCCGGCGAGGAACAGCTGACGGACCCGCAGCCCCCCGTCCGGCTCCCACCAGGCGAGCCCGATCAGGAAGGCGAGCGTGCCGGTGCCGCCGGCCAGGCCGGTGGTCTCGGTGTCGAGGAAGAG
Source organism: bacterium (assembly GCA_014730255.1). Classification (GTDB taxonomy): domain Bacteria; phylum Krumholzibacteriota; class Krumholzibacteriia; order LZORAL124-64-63; family LZORAL124-64-63; genus Glo-17. The sequence continues at coordinate 51,920 of WJIQ01000236.1, forward strand.
CATCTCGGACCAGGCGAGATCGTGCGGCAGCTCGGTGGCCACGATGCCGGACAGGTCTCCCACCGGCCCGGCGGCCTGCGCGAGGTCGCGCCGATCCCGGCGGATCCAGATCGTGCCGCCGGGCGTCGCCTCCTCACGCAGGCCGAGCGCCTCGGTGAGCGTCCGCGACGGGTCGGCCGCCGGTCCGGACGCCGGATCCGACGCTGGATCGGACGCCGCCGGGCGGCTCAGCCGGTCGAGCCGGGCCAGTCGCTCGCGCAGGTCCATGCCATCTCCCCCCGGATGAGCCCTAGTTCGGCGACAGCGGCGGGCGCGGCTCGGCCGGCGCCGTGGCGGCGTGTCGCCCGGCCGCGCGCGCGAGCAACCAGGCCGCGCCGGCCTTGGCGCGATCGCCCGACTCGACCACCGCCCCCACGCACGACGGGCAGCCGTGCGAGCAGGGGCACGCGGTGACGTGCTCGAGCGCCGCCTCGCGGATCTCCGTCCATTGCTCGAAGATCCGCCGCGCGTAGCCCACGCCGCCGGGCACGGCGTCGTAGACGTAGAGCGTCGGCGCATCGGTGAACGGCGCCCGGACCATCGCCTGGGCGCGGAGGTCCCGCACGTCGGCCATCACGAACACGGGTGCGACCGTGCCCACGAGGTGCGCGAGCCCCTTAAGCGCATCGCCCAGGTCGAGTCCCGCCAGGGGCATCTCCTCGGCCAGGTCCGGCGGCAGTCGCCACCACATGCTCGTGGTGTGCATCTCCATCTCGGGCAGGTTGACCTTGCCGGCGCCGACGTTCTCGTGCGTGCCGAGCTTGATCTTCTTGTAGACGGTCACCTTGTCGACCAGGCCGATCTCGCCGAGGCCGAGGTCGCCGACGTGGTCGTCGGGCCGCGAATCCTCGGCGTCGAGGGTCTTGAGCTCCACCTTGCGCTGCGCATCGGTGTAGTGATCGACGGTCACCGGCTGGACGTACGCCTTGCGCCGGTCCCAGTCCAGACGGTCGACGTGGTACTGCTGGGCTCCGTGGATGTAGACCGCCTCGTCATGGAGCATCTCCTGGGCCGAGAACAGGTCCATCTCCCCGATGATGCGATGCCCCGGCACCGACTGGTCGACGATCACCACGTTGTCCGGGGCGGCCGTCCGCAGACTCACCTCCTCGGCCGGGTAGGTGTCCGCCATCCAGTGATAGCGCCCCTCGGCCTCGTGCAGGACCCGCTGCCGGGCGAGGTAGTCGAGGATCTCGGCCACGTTCCGGCCGCCGTAGCGCTCGCCGGCATCGAACGGCAGCTCGAACGCCGCGCACTTGAGGTGGCTCATGAGGATCACGAGGTTGTCCGGATCGATGGTCGCGTGCTCGGGCGAACGGCCGAGGAAGTAGTCCGGATGCCCGAGGATGTACTGATCGGCGGGGCTCGACGTCCCCACCAGGACCACCGCCGAGAGATCGTTGCGCCGTCCGGCCCGGCCGGCCTGCTGCCACGTGCTGGCGATCGAGCCGGCATAGCCGCACATCAGGCAGACGTCGAGCCGGCCGATGTCGATGCCCAGCTCCAGGGCGTTGGTCGAGACCACCGCGCGCACCGAGCCGTCGCGCAGGCCCCGCTCGATGGCCCGGCGTTCGGTGGGCAGGTAACCGCCGCGGTAGCCGCGCACCTCGCCACCTCTGATCCCCACCTTGCGGCCCGCCTGCTCGAGGTAGGTCAGGAGCAGCTCGACCCGCATGCGGCTGCGTGCGAAGACGATCATCTGCACCCCGGTGGCGAGGAATCGCTCGGCGAGGCTGCGGGTCTCCTTGACCGCGGACCGCCGGATGCCCAGCTCCGCGTTGACGACCGGCGGGTTGTAGAAGATGAAGTGCTTCTCGCCACGCGGCGCGCCGTTCTCGGCGACCTCCACCAGGTCCTGGCCACAGAGGTGCGACGCGAGCTCGCCCGGGTTCGCGATGGTGGCCGAGCAGCAGACGAACTGCGGTCGGCTGCCGTAGAACGCCGCGATGCGCTGCAGGCGGCGCAGGACGTTGGCCACGTGGCTGCCGAACACGCCGCGGTACTGATGCACCTCGTCGACCACCACGTAGCGCAGGTTCTCGAACAGCTTCACCCAGAGCGTGTGGTGCGGCAGGATCCCCTGGTGGAGCATGTCCGGATTGGTGATCACGATGTGGCCGCTGGAGCGGATGGCCCGGCGCGCGGTCTCCGGGGTGTCGCCGTCGAAGGTGTGCACCTTGATGGGCGCGCCGAGATGCTCGATCAGGTCGTGTGCCTCGTGCATCTGGTCCTGGCTGAGCGCCTTGGTCGGGAACAGGTAGAGGGCGCGGGCCTCCGGATCGCGCAGCATGGCGTCGAGGACCGACAGGTTGTAGCAGAGGGTCTTGCCCGAGGCCGTGGGCGTGGGGACCACCAGCGAACGTCCGGCCAGCGCCGCCGCGACCGACGCGGCCTGGTGGCTGTACAGCCGCTCGATGCCGCGGTCGCGCAGGGCGGCGACCAGGCGCGCATCGAGGCCGTCGGGCCAGTCGGCGAATCGACCCGGCTCGGCGGCCAGGACCTCCCAGCGGGTCACGTGGCGCAGGAATCGATCGTCCGCCCGCAGGCGGGAGAGCAGCTGAGCGAGATTCATGGCGGCCTCCGTGCGCCAGCCCGCGAGGGGTGTCCGACCCGAACCGCCGGTGGCCTAGGGACCGGCGGAGTCGCCGCGCTCGCGGTCGCGATCGGTCGCGTCCTCGCCGTCCTTCGGCGGGTCGGTGTCGTCATCGGACTCGACCGCGCGCCGGGCCTCGTCGAGTTCCTTCTGCACCTCGGCGGTGGCGTTCTTGCTGGCGGACTTGAACTTGGTGATCGACTTGCCGAACGCCTCGGCGATCTCCGGCAGCTTGCGCGGACCGAACACGAGCAGGACGAGGGCGAAGATCACCAGCAGCTCCGGCAAGCCGATGGGGCCGAGGTTGAACAGGCCCAGGAACGGGTGGGTTGCCACGAAGGGATCCATGCCGCTTTACCTCCGGTGATCGGCGCGCCGATCGATGTCTAGAACCGGTACCAGCGTAGTAGCTGCGAGGCGATGAACACCCCGACCACGCTCATCAGGTTCACGTGGATCATCAGCTTGAACGAGAACTCGACCACGATCAGATCGAGATGTCCGGTCTCGATCCCGAAGTCGCGGGACGTGACGAACAGCTGATCGGCCACGCTGCCATCGGTCAGGAACAGGCCGATGACCTCGCTGAACACGGCCCCGATGATGACGCCGAGAAAGAGCGTGAGCGCGACCTTGCCGAGGCTCTTCTTCATGCCGGGATCATTCCGTTGGGGACCGATCTCGCCCCGCGTCTGCGAAGCCGTGCATCCTCGAATAGTAAAACCAGTTGCGGGCACCATCCAGGACGAAATGTGCCGCCTCGGCCCCGTCCCGGAGGGACTCTAACGTATTCGCCTTCTGTTCGCAAGCCCGGACCGGGCCTCAACGCAGGCGCTCCAGCGCCGTCACGATCCGACCGTGATCGCGACCGAGCACCAGCACGGCCTCCTCCTCGCACCGCCGATCCCATTCCCGCACCACCGCGGGATCGGCCAGCAGATGCACGAGCTGGCGCCGCCTCGCCGGATCGAGCCGGCGGTCGACCAGCAGGGTCCGCGAGAAGGTGTCGTGTGGGGCGTTGCCCACCGCGACGACCACCACGCCGGCCGCCGGCAAGAGGCGGCTGACCCGCCGCGCCAGCCCCGGCTCGCCGGAACCGTTGAGCACGGCCAGGGTGATGGTCTCGTCCGGGGCGACGGGCCGGTCCGGGGCGGCGGTCGCAGCGTCGCCCGGCGGGGACGCCGGCGGATCCGGCGTCGCCGGCCCGTCACGCCACGCGAACCAGAGCGAGGCGACGCAGACCAGCACGATCAGCAGCAGGACCAGGTTGCGGGCCCGGCTCACGCCCCCTCCCCCACGAGGCGCCGCACCGCCGGCCCGAGCAGGTCCCGGACCTGCTCGAGGGTCTGCGGCAGGATGCGGGTCTCGCCGACGGTGGTCATGAAGTTGGTGTCGCCCGACCAGCGCGGCAACAGGTGCAGGTGCAGGTGCTCGGGGATCCCCGCGCCCGCCGACGCCCCGCCGTTGTAGCCGCAGTTGAAGCCGTGCGGATTCATGCACTCGCCGAGCGCCTGCTCCATCACCGCGAGCAGCCGCCCCATCTCCGCGATCTCCTCTGGCGAGCACGCACTGAGCAGAGGTACGTGGCGCCCCAGGACCAGCAGCAGGTGCCCGTTGTTGTAGGGGTAGCGGTTGAGCATCACGACCCAGTGCGCGCCACGATGCAGGACCATGTTCTGCTCGTCGTCGGCCTCGTCGAGCACGCGGCAGAACACGCACCCGTCGTCCTTGCCGGTCCCGGTCACGTAGGAGAACCTCCAGGGCGTGTAGAGTCGGTCCATCCCCGGCCTCAATCCCGCACCCTGCGCTCGGCGTGCATCCGCTCGGCGGCGGCCAGCTCGTCGACCGTGTTGATGCCCACCACCTCGTCGGTGTCCTCGGTGATGACCGTCCGCACCGGCTCGCCGCGCCCCACCAGCCAGCCGATCGTGTCGGTCAGGTAGTACTCGGACTGGTCGTTGTCCGAGGTCAGGTGCGCGAGCGCGTCGCGGAGCCGCTCGGTCCGGTAGCAGTAGACGCCGCTGTTGTACTCGCCGATGGCGAGCTCCTCGGGCGTGGCATCGCGAGCCTCGACGATCCGCACCAGGTTGCCCTGCGCGTCCTTGACGATGCGGCCGTAGGCGCCGGCGTCGTCCACGACGCAGGTCAGGACCGTGGCGACGGCTCCGCTCGCGCGGGTCTCGTCGATGAGCCGGCGCAGGGTCCCGACACCGAGCAGCGGGACGTCGCCGGCCAGGACGACCGTCCAGCCCGTCTCGCTCAGGGCGGGCTCGGCCACCTGCACCGCGTGGCCGGTCCCCAGCTGGGGCTCCTGCAGCACGAACTCCAGATCGGGCGCGGCGCAGGCCTCCCGCACCCGGTCGGCCTGGTGGCCGACGACCACCACGGTGCGCCCGATGCCCGCCGCCCGCGCGGTATCCAGGACGTGCGCGAGCAGCGGTCGCCCGGCCACCTCGTGCAGGACCTTGGGGCGGTCGCTCTTCATGCGGGTGCCCTTGCCCGCCGCGAGGACCACGGCCTCGATCGCCGGTCCGCCCATCGTGTCGTCGCTCATGATGCCGCATCTCCTTGCTCGAAGAGCGAGGCGTCGCGCACGCCGGCGTCGGACACCTCGAGGACCAGGTTGTCGATCAGACGCGCGGGCTCGACCCGGGCCGCCAGGGCCAGGAGCAGCCGCCCCTCCGTCCGCGCCGGCACCGCGAGGTCGGGCACCCGGCGCACCTCGACGTACTCGATCGCGTCGACCGGCGCGAGCTCGGCCCGCATCGCCTCGACGAGCACGGCGGTGTCGCGCTCCCCGTCCTCGAGCCGTCGACGGGCCGTGGCGAGCGCCCGGTAGAGGGCCTGCGCACGCGTCCGTGCCTCCTGCGACAGGTACGCGTTTCTCGAGGACATCGCCAGCCCGTCGGGTTCGCGGACCGTCGGATGGTCGATCAGACGCACGGGCACGTCCAGGTCACGAACCATCTCGCCGATCACCAGGCACTGCTGCGCGTCCTTGCGTCCGAACACCGCGACGTCGGGTCCGACGAGGTTCAGCAGCTTGAGCACCACGGTCAGGACGCCCGAGAAATGGCCGGGGCGCGACGCGCCGCAGAGACCGTCGGCCGCCGGTCCGGGCACGACCGAGACCGAGATCTCGCGTGGGTACATCTCCGCACGCGAGGGTGCGAACACGGCCGACGGCGCCAGGGGCGCCAGCGCCTGCAGGTCGCGGTCGAGGTCGCGCGGATAGGCGTCGTAATCCTCGCCCGGGGCGAACTGCGTCGGGTTGACGAACACGCTCACCACGACCTCGCCCTCGCGCGAGGCCTGCTCGACCAGGGCGAGATGGCCGGCGTGCAGGGCGCCCATCGTGGGCACCAGCACCAGGGGACGATCGGTGGCACGCCCGGTCCGGAACCCGTGCAGCTCGGCACGCGTGCGCAGCAGCCTCACCCCTGGCCCTCCTCCCGGGACGGACGTCCCTCCCGGCCAGCGTCCGGGTCGGTCCGGCGCCCGCGACCCTCGCCGTACGTGTGTTCCGGCCCCGGGAAGACCCCGCACCGCACCTCGTCGGCGTAGGCGGCGATGGCCCGCGTGGCCTCCGTGCCCAGCTCGGCGTAGCGCTTGACGAAGCGCGGCTGGAAATCTCCGGCCAGGCCGAGCAGGTCGTGCTGCACCAGCACCTGGCCGTCGCACCCGGCGCCGGCGCCGATCCCGATCGTGGGCACCGGCACCGCCCGGGTCACGCGCCCGGCCAGCGACGCGGGGATGCATTCGAGCACGAGGCCGAAGCAGCCGAGCTCGGCGAGGTGACGCGCGTCCTCGAGCAGGCGCTCGGCCGCCGCGTCCCCCCGCCCCTGGACCCGGTATCCGCCGAACACGTTCACGCTCTGCGGGGTCAGGCCCAGGTGCCCCATGACCGGGATCTCGGCGTCGATCAGGGCGGTCACGTGCGCGGCCCGGGCCCGCCCGCCCTCGAGCTTGATCGCCTGGACGCCCGCCTCCTGGACCAGGCGCAGGCCCGCGCGCACGGTCTCGCGCGGATCGACGTGGAACGTCCCGTACGGCAGGTCGGCGATCACTGGCAGGCCCGTGCCCGCACGCACGACCGCGCGAGCGTGGTGGATCATCTCGTCCAGGGTCACCGTCAGCGTCGTCTCGTGCCCCAGGAGCACCTGCCCCA
>WJIQ01000237.1 GCA_014730255.1 bacterium
GCCGATCGACGAAGTCGATGGCGCGCAGCTCCTTCAGCAGGCTGCCGTTGAAGCTGATCTCGTTCAGCCTGTTCTGGATCTCCTGCGGCGTCTTCGGCCCACCCTTGCGCTCGATCGGGTTGATCTGGACGACGACTGTGTCGTCGGTGCCCGTGCGTCCGTGGAAGGGGAAGAGCGCGGGGTTGCCCATGTAGCCGCCGTCCCAGTAGGGCACGCCGTCGATCTCCACCGCCTGGTGGAGATGCGGCAGGCAGGCCGAGGCCATCACCATGTCCGCCGTGAGGCGCTCGTGCGGGAACACCTTGACCCGGCCGGTCTCGACATTGGTGGCCGAGACGAAGAGCTTGAACGCCGTGCAGGCGCGCACCTCCGCGAAGTCGATGCTGGCCTCGAGCACGTCGCGCACCGGGTTCAGGTTCATCGGGTTGAGCTGGTAGGGCGAGGCCAGCCGCGTCAGCGCGTCGAGCATGTGATAGCCGGGGGAGCGGTCGAGGCTCCAGTTGCCCATGATCAAGTCGATCGGCGTGCGCCGGGCGGGACTGAAGAGGGCGGCCCGGCTCATCGCCAACCAGAAGTCGTGCAGCGCCTGCCGCGCGCCCTCGGGCCCGGCCCGCGTGATGCCGTTGGCCACCGCGACGGCGTTCATTGCCCCCGCGGAGGTGCCGGAGATCGCCGCGATCTCCAGCCGCTCGTCCTCGAGAACCCGGTCCAGCACGCCCCAGGTGAAGGCGCCATGCGCGCCCCCGCCCTGCAGCGCCAGGTTCACGGCCTTCGCATTGCGTCCCATGCCCGTCCCCGTCACTGCGCGGTCCAGCCGCCATCGACCGGCAACGTGGCGCCGGTGATCGAGGCGGCCGCATCGGTGCAGAGGAAGGCGGCGAGCGCCGCGACTTGGCCGACGGTTACGAACTCGCGGGTGGGCTGGGCGGCGAGCAGCACGTCGCGCCTGAGCTCGCTCTCCGTCATGCCGCGGACCTCGGCGGTCTCGGGGATCTGCTTTTCCACGAGCGGGGTGAGGACATAGCCCGGACAGATCGCGTTGGCCGTGATGCCGTCCTCGGCCGTCTCAAGCGCGACGGTCTTCGTCAGTCCGACGACCCCGTGCTTGGCCGCAACATAAGCGACCTTGCCGGGCGACGCGACGAGACCGTGCGCGGAGGCGATGTTGACGATCCGCCCGTGCCCGCGCGCCTTCATCCCCGGCAGCACCGCCTTGACGGCGAAGAAGGCGGCCGAGAGATTGAGCGCGAGGATCGCCTGCCATTTCGCGTCGGCGAATTCCTCGACCGGGCTGACGTGCTGAATTCCGGCATTGTTGACGAGGACATCCGGGGGGCCGAGCGTGCCCTCTGTCGCGGCAACGAGCGCGCGCACGCCCTCGGCGGTCATCAGATCGGCGTCGCTGTAGGCGACCTCGACCCCGTGCTTGGCGGCGATGCGCGCGCGGTCGGCCTCGACCTCCCCGGGTGGCTCGATCCCATTCAGCATGACGTCCATTCCGTCAGCGGCGAGCGCCTCGGCGACGCCGAGGCCGATCCCGCTCGAAGATCCGGTGACGATGGCTGTGCGGCGGGTGGACATGGCGTCTCCTCGCGGTCTGCGTCGGTGCCGCGGTGAAGGGTTCCGGGGATCAGGCGACGGACCCGCCCGGCGGGGGCGGGCCCGGTGGCGGATCACTGGTTGAAGGACTTGACGAGGGCGGCGGCCGAAAGACCCTCGAGCGCGAGCCCGTAGCCTACCTCGCGAACGATCCGCTCCTTGAGCGGCTGGATGAAGTGGATGCGGGTCGCGCGCCGCGTGGCTGCGGGCTGGCGGAGGTAGAGCGTGGCCAGCTCGCGCGCGCGGGCGACCGCCTCGCCCTCGGGCACGACCTCGGCGACGACGCCCCAGTCGTGGGCGGTCTGGGCCGAGATCGGCTCGGGGTTCAGCAGCCACGCCTCGGCGCGGCCGGGTCCGGCGCGGTAAGACCACGTGGTATGTATGCCGTCGCCCGGCACGATGCCGCCGGCGAAGTGCGGCAGGTCGGAAAAGGTCGCGCCCTCCCCCGCGATCACGACATTGGCCATCAGCGCATATTCGCTGTGGATGTGGGCACGGCCCTCCACGGCAGCGATGACGGGCACGCGGATGTTGGCGAGGTTCTCGAGGATCTGCACGCCCTCATCGTGGACCTGCATCCAGACGTCGGGGTCGGAGACGTCGCCGAAAGTGGCAAAGTCGATCTCGGCCATCCAGTCTCCCGCGCCGGTCAGGATCACAACCTGGTTCTCGCGGTCTTGGCCGATGCGGTAGAAGGCCTCCGTGAACTCGGTGTGGTCCTGCGCGGTGAAGGTGATCGGGCCGCCTGCGCCGTCATTGATCGTGACGAGCAGAACGCCAGCGTCGTCGCGTTCCATGGCGAGGCCACGCGCGGCGTCGAAGTAGTCGGGGTCGTCGGCCAGCGCGGGTGGGGCCATGACGGCGAGGGTGGCGGTGAGGGTGAGGGTGAGGGGTAGGCGGGTCATTTCCGTGTCTCCATTGGTTGGTGGGTTAGGGACTTCTCTCCACCCGGACCGCGCGGGTCTTGCGCGGCCGGGCGGTTTGGTTGCGCGGTCAGGCCGCGGCACAGCCTGGTCGTGCAATGTCGAGCACCAGCTTGCCGATGACGCGCCCGCTTTCCTGGCGCTTGTGCGCCTCGATCAGCGAGGCAGCCGCCATACGGCCGAGCCTCTCGGTCGCGGTCGTGCGGAGCTTGCCGGCATCCACGAGCTGGCCGACGCGGCAAAGCAGGCTTCGCTGCGCATCCATGTCCGCTGTCTCGAACACCGGACGGGTGAACATGCACTCCCAATGGAAGCTGATCGCTTTCGACTTGAGCCTGGCCATGTCGAGCGACCCGGGATCGTCGATCATCGCGATCTGGCCTCGTGGGGCGATGAGATCGACCACCGCGTCGAAGTGCTGTTGCGAGGCGGTCAGCGACGCGACGTAGCGGGGTGTGACCCCAAGCGCCTTGATCTGGTCCAGCAGGGGCCTGCGATGATCGATCACATCGTCTGCACCCATCTCGACGCACCAGGTCTGCGTCACCTCGCGCGAGGCCGTCGCGACGACGCGAAGACCGGTCAGGGCCTTGGCGAGCTGGATGAGGATCGACCCGACACCCCCGGCCCCGCCGATGATGAGCAGCGTGTCGCCGCGCCCCCCGCCTTCGGGGAGCCGGAAGCTGTCGAACAGCATCTCCCAGGCGGTTATGCTGGTGAGCGGCAGCGCCGCCGCCTCGGTCATGCAGAGCGCGCGCGGCTTCATGCCGGCGATGCGCTCGTCGACCAGATGCAGCTCGGCGTTCGTGCCGGAGCGCCGGATGTCGCCCGCGTAGAAGACTTCGTCGCCCGGCTCGAAATGCGTGACCTCGGACCCGACGGCCTCGACCACGCCCGC
>WJIQ01000041.1 GCA_014730255.1 bacterium
CGCGGGGCGCACGGCCTCGAACGCGTGCTGGGGGCCGGCACGGTGCGGGGATCGGTGGCCCTCGCGCGGCGGATCACGGGCTGGCCGCTGCCGGCCTGGGTGGACACGCAGCCCCGGCCGCCGCGAACCCTCGACTTCATGACCGAGACGCCGCCGGCGACGGTGGACGCCATCGTGTTCCCCACCTGCGTCTCGCGGATCATGGGCCGCCCCCGTGGCCGCGAGCGGTCCCAGACCGAGGTCCTGCTGGAGCTGTGCGATCGTGCGGGCGTCTGGGCCTGGGCGCCGACGGCCCTGGGCGGTGGCTGCTGCGGCCTGGCCATGGCGTCCAAGGGCCACGCCGAAGCCTCCCGCCGCATGCTCGTGGACCTCGTCGGGCGCCTGCACCGCCTGAGCGACGGCGGCCGCATCCCGGTGGTGATCGACGCGTCGTCCTGCACCCACGCGGCGCTGGAGGGGGGAGCCGAGCTCGCGGGTGCCGACCGCGAGCGCTGGGAGGCGCTCGACCTGGTCGACGTGACCGCGTTCGCGCGCGATACGCTCCTGCCGCGGCTGGACCTCGAGCCGCTAGCGGGCGTGACCTTCGTCCACCCCAACTGCGCGCTGCGCCTCATGGGCGGCGACACCGCGCTCGTCGCCTGCGTCGAGGCGGCCAGCGCGCAGGCGGTGGTCCCCGAGAACCTGGCCTGCTGCGCCACCGCCGGCGACCGCGGCCTGATCTTCCCGGAGCTGTCGGCGAGCGCGCTGCGCCGCGAGAAGATCGACCTCGCCGCGGCCGACGCGCGGCGGACGGTGAGCTCGAACCTCTCCTGCGAGACCGGCCTCGGCGCTCAGACCGGCGCCCGCTTCGAGTCCTTCCTCTACCTGCTCGAGGAGGCCTCGCGGCGCGGCGGGTGAGGGGAGGCGCACCGGGGTCGTGCCCGAGGGGCCAGGGCCTTGCTCGCTCAGCCCCGGAACCACCACCAGATCGCCGCCACGCACACCACGAGCACGCCGCTGACCACCAGATGCAGCGAGCGCCGCGCCGAAGGCACGCGTCGATCGCCTGACGTGGCGAACGTCAGGCCGGCCAGCTTCCCGTGGTCGGGCGCCTTGCCGCCGAGCGAGAACACGACCAGCAACACCGTGCACACGACGAACAGTAGCGCGGCGAAGTGCAGGAAGTTGACCGTGGCCAGCCAGTGCAGGAACCCGCCTGGCGTCAGCTGCGCCAGGTTCAGCTCCGCGACCAGCCTCACCGTCCCGAGCGCGAAACCGCTCAGGAGCGAGATCATGGCGCCCCGCGCGTTGACCCAGGGCCAGAACAGGCCCACCAGGAAGACCGACGCGATGGGCGGCGAGATGTAGGCCTGCACGCTCTGCAGATACTGGAAGAGCTGGTCGGAGATGCGCTTCATGAACGGCACCCAGAGCAGGGCCAGCGCCACCAGCACGACCGTGGCGATCTGGCCGATCAGCACCAGGCGACGTTCCGAGGTCCCGGGGCGCAGCTTCTTGTAGATGTCGAGCGTGACCAGCGTCGAGCACGAGTTGAACACCGACGACAGTGAGCTCATGAGCGCGGCCAGCAGCCCGGCCACCACCAGGCCGCGCAGTCCCGTGGGCAGCAGGGTGCCGACCAGCACCGGCAGGGCCTGGTCGGGGCTCTCCAGCTCGATGCGTCCGCTCTGCGCCAGCCCGTAGGCGATGACGCCCGGAATGACGAAGACGAACAGCGGCAGCAGCTTGAGGAAGCCGGCGAAGATGGTGCCGCCGCGGGCCTGGTCCAGGTCGCGGGCCGACAGCACGCGCTGCACGATGAACTGGTCGGTGCACCAGTACCACACGCCGAGGATCGGCGCTCCGAGCAGGATCCCCGTCCACGGGAAGTCCGGATGGTCGCGCGGCGGCCAGATGTCCATGAACCCGGGGCCGGCCATCGCCGTCATCTGTCCCCAGCCGCCGAGTTCCCGCAGCCCGATCACCGTCACCGCCGACGCGCCGACCAGCAGGACCACCGCCTGCAACACGTCGGTGTACAGCACCGCGCGCAGACCACCCATGACGGTGTAGATGCCCGTGGCGGTCACCACCAGCAGCGCGCCCACCCAGAAGTCGAGCCCCATGAGCGCCTGGAAGACGATGCCGCCGGCCGCGACGGTGACCGAGATCTTGGTCAGCACGTAGCCGATGATCGAGATGACGGCCAGGTACCAGCGCGCCGCCGGCGAGTAGCGCCGTTCCAGGAACTCCGGCATGGTGGACACGCCGCTGCGCAGGTAGAACGGCACGAATAGCCAGCCCAGGAGCAGCAGGATCAGCGAGGCGAGGATCTCGAACTGGCCCACCGCCACGCCGCCGGCCGCGCCACTACCGGCCAGCCCCACCAGGTGCTCGCTGCCGATGTTCGACGCGAACAGCGAGGCGCCGATCACGAACCAGCCCACGTTGCGCCCGGCCAGGAAGTAGCCGGTCGACGACCGCCGCGTCAGGCCGCCACGGGTCGCGGCCCAGGCCACGCCGAACACGACGCCGAAGTAGACGATCACCAGGACCCAGTCGAGCGCGACGAGATGATTCATGGCAGCTTCCTTCCGGGGCCATCGACCAGGCCGCGACCCTGGCCGTCATGCGCCTTCGCATCGGGTAGGAACGGTTTCACAGGCGGGGTCGCAGGTAAAGAGCTCATTGCGCTGATCGATCGGAGTGATGATTCATGTCCGGCCTTGGGCCCTGATTCCGTATCTCCTGCTGGAACGTCACGGCCCCGCGCCGACGCCCGCAGCCGCCATCACCGGAGGACACCCCATGCTCGAGCTCACGTCGCCGCCCCCGGCCCGGCCCGCGACCGGGTCCTCGTCGCGTCTGCCCACGGCGGCGCTCCTCGCCCTGCTGGGCCTGGTGCTCCTGGCGCCCCACGCGTCCCGGGCCCAGGACATCGACGTCCCGCGACCACCGGCCGGAGCGCGCATCACCACTTCCTCGCCCGAGGAACCGGGCGTCGCCGGCCCCGGCGAGGAGGTCTGGGTGGAGGATCCCGGGCGCGTCGGCCGCGATGCCGAGCTGTGGTCGCCCGCCGAGTACCGCCGCGCCCTGCGCACCACCGGCCTGGCCGACCACCTCGCCACCACGCCGCACCGGCGCGTGGAGACCGCGCCGAAGAGCCGAGCGGTATGGGTCCGCCGCGGCCCGGTGGGCGGCTTCGGCGATCCCGCGCGCAACGGGCGCATCGCCGGCGTGCAGGTGGTGCCGGACGGCGGCGTGACCTGGACCTACGCCGGCGCCTGCCAGGGCGGCCTGTGGGTCATGAGCTCCAGCGCCCCGGCCCAGTGGACCGACATCAGCGTCACCCTGCCCAACCCGTCGGTGCGCGCCCTGCTCGTCGATCCCCGGAACCGGCAACGCATCCTGGTGGGCACGGGCGACCATCGCCGGTACACCGGCGCCGGCATGTTCGGCACCACCGACGGCGGCCTGACCTGGACGGAGGTGTCGATCCCCATCGACCCCAGCTACTTCTACCGCATGCTGTACCGCGACGACGGCACGTACCAGACCATCCTCGCCGCCTCCAGCACCGGGATGCTGCGCTCGTCCGACGGGGGGCAGACCTGGACGCTGGCCGCCCTCGGCGGCGGCGGCGACGCCGACGGCGTCTGGACCGACCTGCGGGCCCATCCGAGCGACCCCGACGTCTTCTACGCCTGCCGCTACGTCAACGGCGGCGAGACCGGCCGCGGCATGTTCCTCTCCTCGGACGCCGGTCAGACCTGGTTCCAGATCGGCCAGGGCGATCTGCCCGGCGGCAGCGACTGGGACCGCGCCACCATGGCCATCTGCGAGAACGCTCCCGGCACCCTGGCGGTGATGGTCGAGAACGACAGTTCCCTGCAGGGCGTCTACCGCAGCGAGGACGGCGGCGCCACCTGGGCCGACATCACCGGCGACCTCGTCCGTCCCGGCGACGACTACACCTTCGGCGGCAACCAGATCTTCCACGCCCAGGCGCTCACCTTCCACCCCGACGACCCGGACTGGCTGCTGGTGGGCGTGGTCGGCCTGGCGCTCACCACCGACGGTGGCCAGACCTGGAGCATCGGCCAGAGCCAGCACGGCATCGAGCGGGGCCACGCCGACCTGACGCAGATGCTCTTCCTGGACGACGACACCCTCTACCTGGCCAACGACGGCGGCCTCTACCTGCACACCCTCTCGACCTCCACCACCAGCCACCTGCTCGGCGACGCCAGCACCGGCCTGGCCTGCACGGAGATCGACTTCCTGGACGCCGACCGCCTGGTACGCGGCATCGGCACCCAGGACAACGGCTCGGTGCTCACGGTGGACGGCGGC
>WJIQ01000238.1 GCA_014730255.1 bacterium
CCTTTTAAGCAGAGGGTGCCTGGTTCGAGTCCAGGGCGGCCTACCAATAAAGACAGGGGGTCACGCGGACGGCGTGACCCCTCCTTTATTCTGGTGCCAGCGCCGCCCGGTCGATCCACGGCGCCATTCGGGCCGTGCCGACCATCTCCGCCATGACGATCCTGTGTCCATGATACGGTTCCTGATGCAGACCCTGCTGATCGCGACCGCCACGGCCTGGGCGCCGCCCCCGGACGCCGTGCGCCTCGAGGTGCTGCTGGAGAAGACCATCTTCCAGGTGGACGTGATCGCCCTGGACCTGTGGCTGGGCCCGACCAGCGTCGCGCAGGTTCGGCGGCTGTGCGCCACGCCGGAAGAGGCCGCAGCGGATGCCGGCCGTGCCTCGCGCGACTCCCTCGCCGCCATCATCGCCAGCAGCCGCGACGCCCGGGTGCGGGTGGTGTTCCAGCGCGACGTGAGTCTCGATCGCTTCCTCGACGGCGTGATCACCGACATGCGCCGGGCCCAAGGGGCCGGGCTGCTCGGTGCGGAGGGCTTCCAGCACGTGGCGTCCGGCCTGCCGGTCTGGTTGGCGCCCCTGCGCGCGGAGGGACTGCACGAGGGCGACCGCTTCCTCTATCGCATCGCCGGCGATACGCTGCGCACACGTGTCGAGCGCGCGGGCGGCGCGGTGGTGATCGACCAGACCGACGTGGGCGTCGAGCACCGCCGCGCGCTACTCGGCAGCCTCGTGGCACCGGGCGGCGGCTTCACCGACCAGCTTCTCGACCAGCTCCCGCGCCGGGTCTGCGCGCCATGAGGCGGGTGGTGGGCCCGGAGATCCTCGACTCCCTGCCGGCCGACCACCCCGCCGCGGTGGCCAACCGCCGCGACCTGCGCCGCATCAACGCCCTGCAGGGCAACCCGCGCTGGATCGCCCGCACCCTCGCGCCGCGGCTGCGGCCCGGCGACGAGGTCCTGGAGGCCGGCGCGGGCGACGGGACCCTCGGCCGTGAGCTCTGGCGTCGCCTGCCGGTCCTGCGCCGGTGCCGCTACACGGGGCTGGACCGCCAGACCACGCGACCGGACGGCTGGCCCGGTACCTGGGACTGGATCGGGGCCGACCTCCTCGACCACCCCCTCGCGCCGTCTCCGCGCGTGGTGGTGATCAGCTTCCTGCTTCACCAGTTCGACGACGACCAGCTCGCCGACCTCGGCCGCCGCCTCGCCCCTGCCGAGTTCTGGGTGGTCTGCGAGCCGCACCGCAGCGGTCACGCGCTGATGGGCCTGGGCCTGCTGCGTCCGCTTCTGGGGTTGCACCGTGTCTCCTGGCAGGACGGCCGCACCAGCATCCGCGGCGGATTCCGCGGCCAGGAGTTGCCGGCGCTGCTCGGCGCCGGAGCGGCCGGCCGCACCACGCGCGTGACCATCGACCCACGGGGTGTCTACCGGATGGTGTCGGTGGCGCCGCGCGACCGATCCACGCGACCAGGGGGTGATCAGCCCCATCGAACTGGGCGATGGGCCCGTGGCCGCTCGAGCGACGAGACGCCGTGAGTCGTCCGGTGGCCGAGACGAAGGTCATCCTCAGCTCGTCCGCAGGTTCAGGGGCCGGTTCATGTCGCGGCGGACCTGGTCGAGGAACGCCTTGAACTCGTCGTACTTCTCCAGGGGCACGACGCTGCCGTCGAGGACGAGGCGACGCTCGATGCGCAGGCCACCGTCGGTGCGCTCGTAGCTGGTCTCGAAGCGGCAGTGGCCCGACTCGAGGCTGCGGCCCTCGGGCACGGCGGCCAGGCGCTTGCCCGGCGGCAGCACGAGGTCGATGGTCTCCGTCTCGTCGACGTTCAAGAGGCGCAGGTTGATGGGCGACCGGCGGGACTGGTCGGCCACGATCACGCCCGACCACTCGCGCAGCTGGGTCCGCCACGGCACGGTCACGCTCAGGAAGCCGGGCTGCCACTGGACCAGCTCGGGGATGGTGAACCTCTCGTGCACCCGCACCGTGTCGGCGCCGGGGGCGAGGCCCGCGACCTCGCGGTCGTCGACACGCACGCCGGGGAAATCGGTGGCCAGCTCGCGGACCAGGCGGCTGCAGAGGTCGTCGGGGCCGAGGCCGGACAGCGCCCGGCGCAGGCCGACCACGCGGTCGACCTGGCTGACGTCGATCGCGCGGGTGACCTCGGCATGGCCCTCGCCGTCGATCGCCAGGCGGGTGCGGGTGGTGGTGGGCCGGCGCGGGCCGTCGGCCGGATCGATGATCACCAGCTCGCCGCCGAAGCGGCTGGCCACCAGGGCGGGCACGCCGACGAGGTACCGTGGCACCTGCCCGGGCTCGGACATGCGCAGGGTGGGGTCGAACCACCGGTAGTCCTGCAGGCCGCTGCGCCGGGCGACGATCGCGTGATTGAACCTTGGCGACGGCATGTAGCCCGGACGCGCCGGGGCGTTCGGGGTGACCAGCGCGAAGTCGAGGTCCTCGATGCCCTCGGCGCGGGCCATGGCGATCATCAGGCAGCTCTTGTCCTTGCAGTCGCCGAAGCCGTCGCGCAGGACCGTGCTCGCGCGCCGCGG
This sequence comes from bacterium, assembly GCA_014730255.1. Lineage (GTDB taxonomy): Bacteria > Krumholzibacteriota > Krumholzibacteriia > LZORAL124-64-63 > LZORAL124-64-63 > Glo-17. The sequence goes on from WJIQ01000238.1 coordinate 2,554, forward strand.
GATGTACGCCGACTGGTAGAGCGGGATCGACTCGTAGGTGATCTCGTTGGCCACGAAACGGTAGATGGCGGCGATCTTCTCGTCGTCGGTCGTCAGGCCGTCGCACAGCTCGGCCGCGCGCCGCCGGATCTCCACATCGGGCTCGGCCTGGCCCGAGGCGAGGTCGTGGAACCAGCGCGCGACCACGGACCAGTCGTCGAGCGTGGAGACGTCGACCCAGGGCAGGTAGTAGCGGGGGTCGGCGGCGCCGGGGTCCCGGGCGTAGGCGGGCAGATCGCGGTAGCGCCACCGCCGGACGTTCAGGTTCTCGCCGATGTCGACGGTGACGGGCTGGTCCGCGCGCCCGGCGACCGACTCGGGGTCGTTCCAGGTGCGCAGCTCGATGGACATGTCGCGCGGCAGCACCAGCTCGTAGACCGCCTCGACCGTGGGCGAATGCGGGGCTGCGAAGAGCTGCTGGTCCCAGATGTTGCCGGCGAGCTTGCCGGTCACGATGGTCGGGTACTGGTAGCGCAGGTGGACGATGTCGCCCGGGGCGAGGCCCTTGAACATGATCTTGCCCCAGAACAGCTCGCCCTTCTCGATCGCGCCGTCCGGCTTGATCACCTCGTAGTCCACGAAGGTCAGGCGCGACCGGTCGTAGGTGCCGAGATCGACCACTTCCCAGTCCTCGACGCCGTCCTGGTCGAGGACCTGGACGACGGTCGTCTCGTCGAGCAGGCTGGCCTGGCCGTCGAAGACGAACCGGCGGTTGACGTGGTGCAGGCGCACCGTGGAGTGGCCGGCGTACGCGTCCGGTTCGACGCGGAGCTCGTCGATCTCGTCGGCCTCGAGGTCGTCGAAGAACTCGCGGTACGGCTTCTGGCCCCGCCAGCTGCGCACCTGGTCGCGCAGGTCGAGGTCGCCGGGGGCGACCAGCAGCGCGGTGGCGAGGATCTCGGCCGCGGCGCGCTCGCGGGCCGTGGCGATGTCCCGCCAGGCCTTCGCCCACTCGCGCTCGACCTCCTTGTCGTTGCGCAGGTGGCGGTTCCGGCGCAGGGCGTCGATCAGCTCGGGGTTCTCGCGCCAGAACGCCTCGCCATCGAAATCGATTCCCCGCAGGATCGTCAGCGCTCTCAGGTGGATGAAGACGGCATTGAGCGGGAAGCTATCCAGCAGGACGTCCAGCTCCTCGGCGGCCTTCCGGGCCTCGCCGTCGGCCATCAGGGCGCGTACGTAGAGGGTCCAGGCCTGTTTCGAGTCCGGCGCCAGCCGGGTCAGCCTCTCGGCCATGTCGCGGGCGTCGGCGAAGTCCTCCTTGTCGAACGACTCGGCGAGGCGGCGGACGTTGGCCGCGCTCGGTCCCATGCGCTCGACGGCCTGCTCGCGATGATCGGAGGCGGCGCTGCGGTCACCCATCTCGGTGGCCCACTCGGCCAGCGCGAAATAGGGGAACGACTCGCGCGGAAGCCGCCGCGCGGCCTTCTCGGCGGCGTTCTTCAGGTCGTGCCAGCGTCGGTCCTGCTGGTAGGCCTGCAGCTTCAGACGGTGGGCCACCGCGCTGTCCGGCGCCCGGTCGAGCACGTCGCGGGCACGCTCGAGGGCCCGGGAGGCGTACCTGCGCTTGAGGTCCTCGAATCCGAGGTAGATCTGCGGCCGGGCGAGCTCCGGAGCCAGCTCGGCGAGCCGTGACATGCGCTGCTCGTGGCGCGAGCGCTGGCCGGCCTGCTGCCGGGCGTCGGCCACCGCCAGGGCGAGGACCGCATGGTCGGTGAAGCGGGCGTCCAGCCCGTCGCAGTGCTCGAGCAGCTCGTCGGGCGTCATGGTGCGCCGGGCGAGGGTCAGGCGCCACAGCGCCAGGCGCGGGTCGTCCGGGTGGGCCTCGGCCGCCGCGACCACCGCCTGGTGGCGGGCGCCGGTGACCGGTTCGGCCGTGACCTCCCGCATGACCGACATGCCGTTCTTGCCGGCGGCGATCTCGAGGTCGTCGATGGCCGAGCCGTCGAGGTGGCTGAGCGCGAGCCCCACGGCGTCGCCCTCCTCGCGCTGGGAGACCTTGACCGCGAGGCGATTCCAGCCGCGCGGCAGATCGACGTGCCAGTGCAGGCGCTCATGCCCGGAGATCTCGGTGCTGGCGTCGGCGAGGACCTCGTCGTTCAAGGTGACCTGCACGTCGCCGGAGAAGCTGAGGCTCAGGAGATACCGGCCGGCCTCGGGAATGTTCACCGCGGTGCGGACGTAGCTGGTCGTGTACTCGTCCTGGTAGAAGTAGTGGCTCGGCGCGACGATCCCGCTCGGGGGCATCAGATCGGGCCGGAACCACTTGACCGGCTGGCCGAACTTGCCGTCGAACCGCTCGAGCGGATCGAACGCCGCGCGCCGGACGAACGTCTGCCCGTGGCCGGACCCGGACGTGTTGTCGAAGGGACCGATGACGCCCCAGTCGGTCACCCGGTTCAGCTCGCGGGTGAGCTTCTCGACCTCGCCGACCTCGCCCGCGGCCAGGAAGAGGCTCTGCTGCAGGGCCAGCGCCTGCCGCCGGTCGATGGTATCGAGGTCGTCGTCGCGACCGAGGGGGGCGAGGGCGCGGGCCAGGTCACCGATGAGCTCGCGGTCCTCGAGGTCGAGGTTCCAGAGGGCATGCCGGACGATCTCGACGTCCGCCGGATCGCGGGGCAGGTCGTCGAGGTAGCCCAGGAGCGTGCGCGCGGCGGCCAGGGAGCGTCCGAGGGCCAGCTCGGCCAGCAGGCGGCCCTGCAGCGCGTCGGTCGCCTCCGGGTCGTCGGCCGCGGCGAAGAGGTCGGCGGCCTCGACGAGGCGATTCTCCCAGAGCGCGTCCCAGCCGGCACTGGTCGTCGAGGCGAGGGTGGACAGCGGACACAGGACGGCGGTCAGCGCCAGGCACACCACGGCGGCGCGCGCGCAAGGGCGACGGCGGAGCATGAGGGACCTCCCGGGGCTCGGAAACGGGTCATGTGAATATGGTTAACGATAATCAGCGAACTGTGGGCAGGTTAACAGATCGCCGTGAGCGCCGTCAATTCGAGGGATGCGTTCTCCTAGACTAGGAGAAGTAGTCGATCCGCGTGCAGCCTCACCCGTCCCAGAGACGGTCGTAGGCGTCGAGGCGCGCCTCCACGAACTGCCGCGCCTTCTCCTGGCTTCCCAGGCGTCGGACGGCCAGGTGCGTGGGGGTGGCCTCCTCGACCGCGACCAGCAGCCCATCGAGCCGCCCCACCCGGAGCATGCCTGCGATCCCGGTGTCGTGCGCCTGGCTCTCGTCGAACCCCCGGCCCAGCCGTCGCCACTCCTTGCGCGCCACCTTCACCGCCGGTTCTCTAGTCAGCGCCTTCCGGAATTCCTCCACCGTCATGCCATCACCTCCCAGGGTCTGCCCGACACGCTAACCCCTCTCCCTGAAACCCAGCCACCCCTGGAACGCCGGAGCCCCTGACTTCCCAGCCAGGGGCCCCGACGCACCTCCAAAAGGTTCCGGTGGTGTCCGGGGCCCGAACTCCGCAGGGCCCGCAGGGCCCGAGGACATCGGGCCACGGACACCACCGGAACCGCTCCCTACATGGACCGCGACTCCTCCCAGACCTTCTCGAACTCCGCGAGCGTCTCGGCGAAGACGTCCATGGCCGCCTCGATCGGCGCGGGCGTCTCGAGGTCGACGCCGGCGTTGCGCAGGATCTCCAGCGGCGGCGCGCTCGAGCCGGCCTTCAGCATCTCGTCGATGTACTGCTCGGCCGCCTCGTCGCCGTGCTCGGAGATGCGATCGGCCATGGCCAGGCCGCTGGTCAGGCCGGTCGCGTAGGTGAAGACGTAGAAGTCGTAGTAGAAGTGGGGGATGAACATCCACTCGCACTCGTCGTTCTCCGCCATCGCGAACCCGGGACCGTAGTAGGTCTCGATCAGTTCCTTGTACTTGGCATTGAGCCACTCGGCGGTCAGCGGGTTGCCGGCCTCGGCGTGCTCGTGCAGCTGCAGCTCGAAGTCGGCGAACAGCGTCTGCCGGAAGATCGTCAGGCGGATGCTCTCGAGCCTCTGGTTCAGGAGCAGCATCGTCATCTCGGGGTCGTCCTCGTACTGCTCGAGCAGGTAGTCGGTGAGCAGGGCCTCGTTGCAGGTCGAGGCGATCTCGGCCAGGAACGTGGTGTAGCCGCGGTACTGGTGCGGCTGGTGCTTGCTGCTGAAGTAGCTGTGGATGGCGTGGCCGTACTCGTGCGCGCAGGTCGACACGGCATAGAGCGTGTTGTCGAAGTTCTGCAGCACGTACGGGTGCAGCTCGTGCGCGAGGGCGCCGTTGCTGTAGGCGCCCGAGCGCTTGTCCTCGTTGGGGTAGACGTCGGTCCAGCCATTGGCCGGATCCATGCCCATGGCGGCGACCTCGACGTACTCGTCACCCAGGGGCTTCAGCGCCTCGGCGATGATCCGCGTGCCGTCCTCGTAGGTCATCTCCTTCTCGACGTCCTCGAGCATGGGATTGTAGAGGTTGGCGAAATCGAGCGCGTCCTCGAGGCCGAGCACCTTGCGGCGCAGCTCGACGTACCTGTGCAGCGTGCGCGGCAGGTTCTCGCGGATCGTCGTGACCAGGTTCCTGTAGGTCTCGGTGGAGATGTTGTCCGGCGAGAGCGCGGCCTCGAGGCAGGTATCGTAGCCGCGGGCCTCCTTGGTCGCGATGTGGTTCTTGACCACGCCGTCGAGCAGCGAGGCGAACGTGTTCTCGTAGGTGCGCAGGGTGCCGAAGAACCCCTCGGCCGCCTGCTTGCGCACGGCATAGGTGGGCGCGGCGCGCAGGGTCGAGAAGTTGTTCAGGGTCAGCGGACGCTTCTCGCCGTCGAGCCCGACGATCTCGGGGAACTCGATGTCCACGGACAGCAGGGACTGGAAGGCGTTGCTGGGCGTGCCGCGCATGCGCCCGTTGATGGCCATCAGCCGCTCGCCATCGGCGTCGAGCGTGTGGGCCTCCTGCCGCCACATCTCCTCGAAGTAGTACCGCCAGCTCGCCAGGTCGGGATCCTGGTCCATCCACGCCTCGAGGGTCTGGCGGGGGATGGTCAGGAGCTCGGGCTCCATCCAGGCGAGGTTCTGGCTGAACTCGGGGCCGAGAGCGCGCACGCGGCCCATGCGGGTCCGCTCCTCGTTGACGCCCTGGTCGATGTCGAACCTGAGCTGGGCGTAGATCATCAGACGGCGGAAGCGGTTGCCCATCTCCTCGACGCGGCTCTGTGCGGCCTTCAGGTTCTCCGGCGACTCGCCGAGGCGGCCCTGGTACTCGGTCAGTGTCGGGATGTCCTCCTTGAAGGCCGCCAGCTCGGCCTCCCAGGCCTCGACGCTGGGGAAGATGTGATCCCACTGCCACTGGTAGTCGGTCGGGACCTCGGAGCGGGGGGCGGCGGCGTCGGGCGTGTAGGCGGCCGCGGACGAGGCCAGCAGCAGGCACGCCAGGAGCGCCACGAGGGCACGGAAGCCACGGGCAGGCTGAGACATGGATAACCTCCGTTGGGACGGGACAGGAAGGAGCCCGGCCGTGGGGCCGGGCTCGCCGGGGGGATGCGCGGGCCGATCAGTCGAGCGGTCGGCCGAACTTGTCGAACACCACGTCGGCATGGCGTTTGGTCTCGGGTAGGGGGAGCTCCTCATGGACCCACTGGTACTCGCCGTCGACCTCGGTGAAGTGCAGCACGCGGCCCTCGATGCCCACGGCATAGAGGTCCGTGCCGCTCGAGCCCCAGATGTCGAACAGGACCAGGCCGTCGTCGTACAGGATCTGCGCGCCGTTGTAGGGCGGGTCGACGCGGCTGATGCGACCGTCGTTGGTCACCGCCCACAGCGTGTCCGCGTTGCCGGTGTAGCAGCCGTAGATCGTCGCGTCGATGGCCGGGCTGAAGCGCTCGATCCAGGACAGGCCCTCGCCCTCGACCTGGCGCAGCTGGAACAGCCGGCCGCCGTCGGTGGCGAGGAAGTTGCCGCTGACCCGGTCCTTGCTGGTGCCGGCGGTGATCCACTCGCGGCCGCCGAGGATCCGGCGGAGCTGCCAGTCGGTCTCCGGATCCTCCATGAGGATGACGCCGTCGGCGCCGGCGACGCCGTACTCGCCGATGACGGTCAGCGACTCGATGACCTCCTCGGGGTCCTCGTCGCTGTCGAGGTAGAGGGTGTCGAGCACGGTCTGCTCGTTGTCGCGCTGGTAGATCTCCGTCGCCGCCGCGGCCCAGCCGCTGCCGCCGAGGAGCCGCAGGGTCGGCAGATTGTCCGTCCGACCGCAGGCGTGGATCACGCCGTCGAACGTACCGATGCTGAAGAAGTCGGCCTCGGTCCCGGTGTCCATGGCGGCCCAGCCGCCGCCTCCCTGCTTGCGCAGGATCACGCCGTCGTGGCCGGTGACGTAGATGGTGCCGTCGCCATCGCCCCAGACGTCGGTCAGCGCGACGGTCGTGCCGCTCTCCTGCCGGGTCCAGCTGGTGCCGTCCCAGTGGTAGATCAGGCCGGGCTGCCCCACGACGTACACGTCGTCCGGGCCCGTGCCCCAGACGCCGAGGAACCAGAGACCGATCTCGGGCTGGGGCTGGTCGGGGTACGTCGGGTCGGAGCTGTCGTCGCCGCAGCCGGCGGCCAGGATCAGCGTCAGGCTCATCACCGCGATCGCGGTTCGCGCGAAGGAAGCCCGGGAACCAGTCATCGGGGCCACTCCCTGGGAATAATGGATCTCGCTGCGTCGAGGGCCGGCCGTCGGCGCGCCGGACGGGGCGGTCGCGGCGGGGTGGCCGGGTCGAGACGTCTGCGTAAAAATAGTGAGTGAGCCGGCGAAAGTCCACAGACAACCGGCGGTTGCACCTTGCCGCCGCCCGGGCGCTTGACGACATTGGCGGCGGACCCGCCCCACAGGAGTTGACGCCATGACGCAAGCGACGAGCACCGAGCACCACGTCGCCGAGATCCAGCGCCTGCGCCGCGAGCTCGATGCCGTGATCCTGGCCCACTACTACCAGGAATCGGCGATCCAGGACCTCGCCGACCACGTCGGCGACAGTCTCTTCCTCGCCCAGCGCGCGGCCGAGACCGATGCGGAGGTGATCGTCTTCTGCGGGGTGCACTTCATGGCCGAGACGGCGAAGATCCTCAACCCGGACAAGCTCGTCCTCTTGCCCGACCTCTCGGCCGGGTGCAGCCTGGCCGACGGCTGTCCGCCCGACGAGTTCGCCGCCTGGCGGGCGCAGTACCCCGATCACCAGGTGGTCAGCTACATCAACTGCTCGGCCGAGACCAAGGCCCAGAGCGACATGATCTGCACCAGCAGCAACGCCGTGAAGGTGGTGGAGAGCTTCCCCGCCGATCAGCCGCTGATCTTCGCGCCCGATCGGTTCCTCGGGCGCTGGGTCGCCCGTCAGACCGGCCGCGATCTGGTCCTCTGGCACGGCAGCTGCGAGGTTCACGAGGTCTTCAGCGCCATCCGTCTCGAGCAGCTGCGCGAGCAGCACCCCGAGGCGGTCGTCGCCGCGCACCCGGAATGCCCCGAGATCATCCTCGACCAGGCCGACCACATCGGATCGACCAGCAGCATCCTGGCATTCGCCAGGCAGACCCCGGCCCGGGCCATCATCGTGGTGACCGAGGCGGGGATCCTGCACCAGATGCAGAAGGAGAATCCGGAGAAGCTGCTGATCCCGGCCCCGGGCGCGGACGAGACCTGCAACTGCAACCTCTGCCCGTATATGCGCAAGAACACCCTCGAGAAGCTGCACGCCTGCATGCGCGACCGCGAGCCCTCGCTGGAGCTCGATCCCGATCTGGCGGCGCGCGCGCTCGTCCCGCTGGAGCGGATGCTCGCGCTCAGCCGCTGAGTCAGTCGCCGGTGTAGTCGGCGGACTGGCGGCGCGACAGCGAGATCCGTCGCCGGTTGGGGTCGACCTCGAGCACCCGCACGGAGATCTCGTCTCCCTCGTTGATGACCTCGCGGGGATGCAGCAGGCGCCGCTCCGACAGCTCGCTGATGTGCACGAGCCCCTCGATGCCCGGCTTCAGCTGCACGAAGGCCCCGAAGTCGACCAGCCGGGTGACCGTGCCCGTGACGTCCGTGCCGACCTCCATCGAGGCGGCCTCGCTGGGCCACGGATCGTCGGCCAGCGACTTCATCGAGAGGCTGATGCGCTCGCGGCGACCCTCACCCGGGTTCTGGATCTCGACCACCTCGACGCGGACGTCCTGCCCCTCCTGGAGCACCTCGCCGGGGTCGGAGATCCGGTGATGGCTGATCTGCGAGATGTGCACGAGGCCCTCGACCCCGCCGATGTCCACGAACGCGCCGTAGGGCATCATCCGGGTGACCTGGCCGTCGAACACCGCCCCGCGCTCGAGCGCGGCGCGGGTCGACGCGGCCGTCTCCTCGCGCTCCTGCTGGAGCAGGGCGCGGCGCGAGAGCACGATGTTCCGACCATCGGGCGAGATCTCCAGGATCTTGAAGCGCTGCGTCGTGCCGACGAACGGCTCGGGATCCTCGACCCGCCGCAGATCCATCTGGCTGAACGGACAGAACCCGCGCCGTCCGCCGAGGTCGACGGTGAAGCCGCCCTTGTTGGTCGCGGTCACCTTGCCCTCGACCGGCACGCCGGCGGACAAGGCGTCCTGGAGCATCTGGAGAGCCTGCTCGCCCGCCGCGGCGGGGCTCATGGTCATGGTGAGCGCGAGGCCGTCGGCCGACTTCACGACGTAGGCCGTGACCTCGTCGCCCTCGGCGACGGTCAGCTGCCCCTCGTCGTCGCGGAGCTGATCGACCGGAAGGGGGAGCTCGCGGCGGACGCCGATGTCGACGAACACCTCGCTCGGTCCGATCTGGACCACCCGGCCGGTCACCTGGTCTCCCTCGTTCGGCTCGGGCTTGCCGGCCTCGCTCTCGGCGAGCATGTCGCTGAATTCCTGGCTGGCGGCGCTGTCCTGGTTCTCGTCGTCCTGGAAGTCCTGGTTGATGGGATCGTCGTGCATGGTCGATTCCTGTGGGTCTTGGGGCGCTGGGATATGGAACGAACACCGCGCCCGGAGGGTGCGGCACGGACAGGATAACCCATCGGTCAACCCGTGGCGTGTTTTTTTTAGGTTGCCGCGTGGCCGGAAACGGGCGAATCGAGGTTCGCCTAGCTGTCCTTCCAGAACTCCTCGACGAAGATCTGACCGGGGTCGCGGCGGGCGTGCTTCTTCAGGCCGAGGTCGTCGAGGTAGCGGAGCATGCTCTGGATCATCATCGGGTTGCCGCAGAGGAAGACCGACGTGTTCTCGGGCGAGACCTCGTGACCGAGCGCCCGATGGACGGTGCCGTCGTCGAAGAACCGGTTCACGTAGCCGGTCGGCCCCTTCCAGGCCGGGTCGCGTTCGGGCATGTCGATGATCGGCAGGTAGGTGAAGCTGTCGTAGCGTGCGGCGAGGCCCTCGACCTCGCTGCGGTAGCCGAGATCGTACGAGACCCGGCTGCCATGGACGACCACCGTCTTGCGGCCGCTGTCGAACTCGTACCGTGACCGCAGCATGCTGATGTAGGGCGCCAGCCCCGTGCCGGTGGCCACGAGCACCACGTCGTGATCCTCGGGGACCTCCTGCATGGTGAACATGCCCACGACCTTGCGACCCAGGAACACGCGGTCGCCGGTCTGCAGGGCGAACAGACGCGGCGTCAGCGCGCCCGATCTCACCATCGCGACGTAGAACTCGAAGTAGCGGCCCTGCAGGCTGCTGGAGGCGATGGAGTACGCCCGCTTGATGATCTTGTCGGGATCGCTGGGCGGGTCCTCCGGATCGGCGGTGTGATGGCGCGGCGCCGACCCCGGCAGGCCGAGGATGGTGTACTGGCCCGCCTGGAAGGGCTGCATCTCCTCGTCCGGAGAGACCTGCAGGACGAGCAGTCCGTGATTGATCTCGTACCGCATGGTGACCGTGGCGTTGAGCTCGGCGGGCATCGTCGTCTCCGTCTCCTGGTCTCGGTGTGGTGAATCCTGGTTCGCCCGACAGGAGGCCGGCCGGGCGGCCGCCTACGATAACACCCGGATCCCGGGCCCAAAAGGTCGAATCTCCGCCCCGCCTGCGGGGAAACGAGGGCGAAGATTTATGTTGACGCTTTCGGTAATGTTTTTACTTTGGGACCTGAACAGTCTTGTTATCGCGGCCGGGCCGGGCGCCTCGACGGGGCGCGGGCCCACCGTCGGAACCGAACAGCGAGGCAGGACCCCATGTTGAGGATCACCAAGGCGGAGGATCAGGCCGTGCGGCTGGTCATGCAGCTGGCGACCAGTGGCGAGCAGCTCACCCTCGGGCAGCTCGCCGAGCGGGAGGCCTTGCCTGAGCCGACCGTCGCCAAGCTCCTCGGGCAGCTGCGGCGCGGCGGCGTGGTCGAGGCGATCCGGGGACGGCACGGCGGCTACACGCTGGCCGGCACCCCGGACGAGATCTCGGCCGGTCAGGTGCTGCGGGCCCTCGGGTCCGATCCGGCGCCTGATCATCCGTGCGTGGTCGATCCCAGCAACGGCGGCGACTGCCCGCGCACCGAGGACTGCGGACTGAGGGCGGTCTGGCGACATCTCCAGATCCAGGTCAACGGTCTGCTCGAGAAGACGACGATCGCCGATCTGCTCCGCGTCGAGGACAACGTCGGCGGACGCCTGCACCAGCTCTGGCCGCGCGAGGACGGCGGATCGTCCGAGACCCCGGCCCCCAACGCCTACTCCGAAGGAGCCTGAATTCCATGAGCGATTCCCGCAACACGCCCATCTTCTCCTGCCACGACGTGCACGTGTCCGTCGAGGGCAAGGAGATCGTCAAGGGTGTCGACCTCGAGGTCGGCGCCGGCGAGAAGCATGCCCTGATGGGGCCGAACGGCTCGGGCAAGTCGACCCTGGCCGCCGCGCTGATGGGGCATCCCGGCCTCGAGGTCACCGGCCGGATCGAGCTCGCCGGGGAGGACATCAGCGAGCTCGAGGCCGACGAGCGCGCCCGGCTCGGCCTGTTCCTCGGGTTCCAGTACCCGGTGGCGGTGCCCGGCGTCACGGTCGCGAGCTTCCTGCGCGCGGCGATGTCCGCGCGCCAGGGGCGTGACGTGCCGGTCAAGGAGTTCCGCCTGAAGATGCAGGCGGCGTTCGAGGCCCTCGGCGTGCCCCGCGACTTCGCGGGCCGGTACCTCAACGACGGGTTCTCCGGGGGCGAGAAGAAGCGCCTGGAGATCATGCAGATGGCGCTGCTGGAGCCGCGCATGGCCCTGCTCGACGAGACCGACAGCGGCCTGGACATCGACGCGCTGAAGATCGTCTCCGCCGGCGTCAACGAGGCCACCGGGTCGGAGACCGGCGTGCTGATGGTCACGCATTACCAGCGCATCCTCGACTACATCAAGCCGGACGTCGTGCACGTCTTCATGGACGGGCGCATCGTCCGTACCGGCGGCCCCGAGCTCGCCCACGAGCTCGAGGAGCGCGGGTACGACTGGCTCGCCGACACCACCACCGCCAGCGCGGGAGGTTGACCATGAGCGCCGAACGCATCGCCGATCTGAACCAGGACTACGCGACCAGGTACGGATTCTCCGATCCGGAGGAGTTCCTGCACAAGGCGCCCAAGGGCCTGGATCACGAGACCGTGGAGATGATCTCGCGCTTCAAGGAAGAGCCCGACTGGATGCGCGAGTTCCGTCACCAGGCCCTGGACACGTTCCTCGCCAAGCCGATGCCCCGCTGGGGCAACTCGGAGCTGCTGGACGGCATCGACTTCGACAACATCCACTACTACCTCAAGAGCAGCGAGGGCTCGGCCAACGACTGGGACGACGTGCCCGAGAACATCAAGCGCACCTTCGACAAGCTCGGCATCCCCGAGGCGGAGCAGAAGTTCCTCGCCGGCGTGAGCGCTCAGTACGAGTCGGAGGTCGTCTACCACTCGATCAACGAGAACCTCGAGAAGCTGGGCGTCATCTTCACCGACATGGACAGCGCCCTGGCCAGGCACGAGGACATCGTCAGGAAGTACTGGGCCACGGTGATCCCGCCCGAGGACAACAAGTTCTCGGCGCTGAACAGCGCGGTCTGGTCGGGCGGCTCGTTCATCTACGTGCCGAAGAACACCAGGGTCGACATCCCGCTGCAGGCCTACTTCCGGATCAACGCCCAGAACATGGGCCAGTTCGAGCGCACCCTGATCATCGCCGACGAGGGTGCCGAGGTCCACTACATCGAGGGCTGCACCGCGCCGGTCTACTCCACCGACAGCCTGCACTCGGCGGTGGTCGAGCTGGTGGCGCTCAAGGGCGCGAAGATCCGCTACACGACCATCCAGAACTGGTCCAACAACGTCTACAACCTGGTGACCAAGCGGGCGCACGCCCACGAGGACGCCGTGGTCGAGTGGGTCGACGGCAACATCGGCTCGAAGCTCACGATGAAGTATCCGGCGATCCACCTGCTCGGCGAGCGGGCGCACGGCGAGGTCCTCTCGATCGCGTACGCCGGCACCGGCCAGCACCAGGATGCCGGCGCGAAGATGATCCACGCCGCGCCCAACACCTCGAGCCGGATCATCAGCAAGTCCATCAGCAAGGACGAGGGCCGTAGCAGCTACCGCGGCATGGTCAAGGTGCACAAGGGGTGCCACGACTGCCGCACCAACGTCGAGTGCGATGCGCTGCTCATCGGCGAGAAGTCGCGCACCGACACGTTCCCGACCATGGAGATCGCCGAGGACGACGTGCGGGTCGAGCACGAGGCGCGGGTCAGCAAGCTGGCCGACGAACAGCTGTTCTACCTGCAGAGCCGGGGCCTGGACGAGGACCAGGCGCGGCTGATGATCGTCAACGGCTTCATCGAGCCGTTCGTCCGCGAGCTGCCCATGGAGTACGCCGTGGAGATGAACCGCCTCATCGAGCTGGAAATGGAGGGGAGCGTTGGCTAACACCGCAACCGATGGAACGAGCGCGGCCCTGGACAGCCGTCGGCCGTTGCTCGCGACCGAGGACGTCGCGGCCTTCAGCCGGACCCTCGGCGAGGCGCCGATGGGCGCCCAGTGGCGCCAGCGCGCCGCCGAGGTGGCGGCCACGATCGACTACCCCGATCGGGTGCGCCATCTCTGGAAGTACACCGACCCGGGTCGCCTCGCGCCGCAGCGTTCGCTGCTGCAGGTCCCGCAGGAGGTCGCGCCGTTCGACCTGCCCGACACGCCGGCCGTGCTGATCCAGCCCGGTCGGGCGCCGCAGCCCAACGCCGCGGCCATCGCCAGCGGCATCGAGGTGCGCGCCCTGCTGCACCAGGACGCCGACGTCGAGTGGATCGGCCGGGCCGTGCCCGCCGACCACGGGTACTTCGAGGCGATGAACGCGGCGGCGTTCAACGCCGGCGTGCTCGTGCGCATCCCGCGCCGCCACGTCGCCGAGGCGCCGCTGCGTCTGGTGATGGCCGCCGAGGCCGGCCGGGACGTGCTGCCGCGCGTGCTGGTCATAGCCGAGGAGTCGTCGCAGGCGACCGTCGTCGAGGACCACACCGGCGGTGGCGACGGCGCGGTCGTGATCGGCGTGACCGAGCTTCTCGCCGGCGACAACGCCGACCTGCACCACGTGCTGGTGCAGCGCTGGCAGGACGGCACCGTGGGGCACCTGACCCATCGCGCGGAGGTCAGCCGCGACGGGAAGTACCTCGGGGCGATCGCCGGCTTCGGCGGCGACGTCGCCAAGGCCGATCTCGGCGGGATCCTCGCCGGCCCGGGGGCTCGCAGCGAGATGATCGGCGTGACCCTGCCGGACCGGCGGCAGCGCCTGGACCATCACACGCTGCACCGGCACACCAGCGGCCACACCTGGAGCAACATCGACTTCAAGGCGGCCGTCTCCGGCCGGGCACGGTCGGCCTACACCGGCCTGCTCCGCATCGAGGCCAACGCGCCGAGCAGCGAGGCGTACCAGGAGAACCGCAACCTCCTGCTCTCGGAGCGGGCGCACGCCGACACGATCCCCGAGCTCGAGATCCTCACCGACGAGGTCAGCTGCAGCCACGGCGCGACGGCGGCCCCCATCGATCCCGAGCAGATCTTCTACCTCCAGTCGCGCGGGATCCCCGCGGACCGGGCGCTCCGCCTGGTCGTGCGCGGCTTCGTCGAACCGACCCTGCAGCAGGTTCCCGGGGGCCTGCGCGCCGAGCTCGAGGAGCTCGTCGAGGAGCGGCTGGCGCGCCTGGAGGGGAGTGCCTAACGTGGCCTGGACGAGGCTCATCGCACTCGACGAGGTGCCGGTGGGGACCGCGCGAGCGGTGCGTGCCGGGCCGGACGATCTCCTGGTCTGCCGGACCGGGGCCGACGCCGTGCACGTCCTGGAGGACGTCTGCAGCCACGACGACGCCCCGATCGGAGATCAGGAGATCGCCGACGGCATGGTGACCTGCCCACGCCACGGGGCCCGCTTCGACTGCGCCACCGGAGACGTGCGCCGCAGCCCGGCGCCCGTGGGGATCGAGGTCTTCCCCTCCCGCATCGAGGCAGGGTGGATCGAGGTCGAACTGGAGGACTGAGGATGCCGCAGGGATCGCACACCGACCTCGCCGGATCGCCGGCGGGAGGGCTGTTGCGAGACCGCTTCCCGCTGCTGGAACGTCGCATCGGCGATCGTCCGCTGTGTTATCTGGACACCGCGGCCACGAGCCAGAAGCCGGAGGCCGTGCTCGCCGCCCTCGATCGCTATCACCGCCGGAGCAACGCCAACGTGCACCGGGGCCTGAACACCCTGGCCGCCGAGGCCACCGAGGCGTACGAGACCTGCCGCCGGCGCGTGGCCGGTCTGGTCGCCGCGCCGACGCCGGAGTCGGTGGTGATCACGCGGGGGGCGACCGCCAGCCTCAACCTGCTCGCCCGGGGCCTCGAGCACGAGCTCGAGCCCGGCGACGAGATCCTGCTGACCGAGATGGAGCACCACGCGAACCTCGTGCCGTGGCAGATGCTCGCCCGCCGGCGCGATCTCACGCTCCGGTTCGTTCCGGTCACCGACGACGGCGAGCTCGACCTCTCCGGCCTCGACGCGCTGATCACCGACCGCACGCGCCTCGTCGGCCTGGTCCATACGAGCAACGTGCTCGGGACGATCAACCCGGTGGCGGAGATCGCCGGGGCCGCGCGCGAGCGCGGCGCGCTCGTGGTCGTCGACGCGGCCCAGACCATCGGCCATGCGCCCCTGGCGTTCGACGACCTGGGCGCCGACGCGCTCGTCTTCTCGGCCCACAAGGCGTACGGCCCCATGGGCCTGGGTTTCCTGGTCGCCCGTCCGGCATTGCTCGAGCGCCTCGAGCCCATGGAGGGCGGCGGCGAGATGATCGAATGGGTGCACCTCGAGTCGTCGACCTGGGCGGCGATCCCGCACCGCTTCGAGGCCGGCACGCCCAACGTCGCGGCGGCGGCCGCGTTCCCGGCGGCGATCGACCTCGTCGAGGAGGTCGGGCTCGAGACCATCCGCGACCACGAGCGGAGCATCACCGCCCATGCCCTCGAGGCGCTCGAGGCGCTCGGCGGCCTGACGATCTACGGTCCGCGCGACTCCGCCGCTCGTGGCGGCCTGGTCTCGTTCTGGGATCCGGACGTGCACCCGCACGATCTGAGCACGATCCTCGATCAGGCCGGCGTCATGGTCCGGGCGGGCCACCACTGCGCGCAGCCCCTGCACCGGCGACTCGGCGTGCCGGCGACCACGCGCGCGAGCTTCGGACTCTACACCCGCCTCGACGAGATCGACGCCCTGATCGAGGGCCTCGTGGCAGCCAGAAAGGTGTTCGGACGCTGATGGACGGACCGATGGACTCCCTGTACCGCGAGGTGGTGCTCGACCACCATCGCAACCCCCGGGGCTCCCGCCCGCTCGACGACTACGACGTGCAGGCCTCCGGCAAGAACCCCAGCTGCGGCGACGAGGTCACCCTGCAGGTGCGCTTCGACGGCGAGCGCATCGCCGGCGTGGGCGTCCTGAGCCAGGGCTGCGCCATCTCGACCTCGAGCGGCAGCATGATGGCCGAGCTCATCGAGGGCCGCTCGCTCGACGAGGTCGAGACGATCGCCGATCGCTTCAAGGCCGTCATGCACGGCGACGACATCCCGACCGACGTCGACCTCGGCGACCTCGAGGCGCTCGAGGGCGTGCGGCAGTTCCCCGTGCGGATCAAGTGCGCGCTGCTGCCGTGGATCACGCTGCTCGACGCGCTGATCGCGCATCACCAGGGCCGCGAGCCCGATGTCATCTCCACCGAGGGCCTGACCGAGGATGGCCGGCCCATGGACGTCACCCTGGAGGACCGACGATGAACGAAGCGAAGCCCACGCCCGAGGGGGTGCTCGACGCCCTGCGTCCGGTGATCGATCCCGAGCTGAACATCTCGATCGTCGATCTGGGGCTCGTGCGCGGCGTCAGCATCCAGGACGACACCGGCCACGTCGACGTCGACCTGACCCTCACCAGCCCCATGTGCCCGCTCGGTCCGGAGATCATGGCCGCCACCAAGAACGCGGCCGAGAAGGTCCCGGGCGTCAGCGGCTGCGAGGTCCAGCTCGTGTGGTCGCCGATGTGGGATCCGCACGTGGACGCCTCGGACGACGCCAAGGCCGAGCTGGGCATCTGGGACTAGGGGCCCAGCCGCTTGACCAGCCCGCCTCGCTGCCGGTCGACCGTGAACCCGAGCCCGGCGAAGAACCCGCGCAGGCTGAAGTGCGTGCGCAGGACCTCGTGCCCGGCGTCGGCCAGGCGACGCGTGAAGTCGTCGAGGAGGTTGCGGGCCAGCCCGCGCCCCTGCAGCGATCGCGTGATCACCACGCCGTCGAGGTGGGGTTCGCCGGAGGCGTCCAGGCGCCAGACCACCCCACCGGCCAGCTGCTCGTCCGTGTCGACCACCACGAGGTGGTGGTCGACCTCGCTGAACTCCAGCGGGAAGTTCGCACGCAGGAACTGCCGGTAGAGGCGACCCATCTCGGCCGCATCGCGCGGTTCGCGCACGGTATAGACGACCCCCCGGTCATCCTGGATCTCGGACTGCAGGACGACGTGCTCACGGGCGCGGTCGCCGATGGGCTGGACCGCGGGCCGCGAGGTGCCGGCCATCCGGGGGAAGGCCAGCCGCGCCAGCACCTCGCGCTGCTCGGTGCTCTCGAGGGCGTCCTGCAGGTCGCTCAGCTCGACCGTGCGCATCGCTCGCAGCTCGGGGTGCCGGAAGAGCTTGGCCAGCAGCCGGTCGCACGCCTCGCGCGCCGCCTCCGGCGCCGAGGCGAGGAACGTGTCGCGGAACAGCGTGAGCACGCCCAGCTCGCCCTCGCGATCGAGCCGGTAGAGGCGGATCAGAGCCTCGATCTGATCGCCGCGCGCCCGCGCCGACGCGTCGGGATTCTCCGCGCGCCAGGTGTGAAAGCGCTCGGTCGCGCCCTCGACGGCGAGGTTCGGCACGTAGCGTTCGCGGAGCAGCTCGGCGTGGCGCCGCACCTCGACCGCGAGGTCGGGGGCGGCCTCGGGCAGCGGCTCGCGCTCGAGGGCGGCCGCGACGTCGTCCAGGAAGGCTGCGCCGTCGTGTTGCCCGAGCGCCTCGGACACCGCCTCGAGCAGCCAGCGATCCTCGAGCATCCCCTGCACGGCCGGGTAGTGGCGATCGGGCAGGCGCAGGAAGTTCTTCAGGAGCGGGCGCACCAGGTCCAGCGGCCCGGTGCAGTCCCGCCAGCCGGCCAGGCTGATCATCAGGCGCCCGCGTTGCCAGTCGCGCTCGGGCACGCTGACGTTCGACGGGGTGACCATGCCGGGCACGATCTTGCGGCCGGAATGCTTCCACGCGGTCAGGACCGTGGCCATGCCGGCGACCATCAGCCGCCGCCACCCGCCGCGCCCGAGCTCGGCGGCGTCGGCCGTCGTGGTCGCGTGACGACGGATGTGGTCCCAGACGGTCAGCCCGCTGGCGAAGGCCAGCGAGGCGGCGCCCAGGTCGCCACGCAGGGCGCCCAGACGCGGCAGGACCGGCGCCTCGGCCGGCCACGAGCGGATCGCGGCCACCAGGTTGAACGTGCGCGCGACCGCGGGGTCGTCGAGGTCGGTGCGTAGGATCACCAGGAGGTCGAAGTGCCGGCCCGTCTCGGTGTTGACGCTCACCCGGTAGCGCGAGGGGAAGGGCTGCGAGAAGGTACGACTGACCCAGATGCCGCCCTGGGGAACGGTCGAGAGGTCGAGCCGCGCGTCGAACGCCACGGCGACCGACTCGGCCAGGAACGTCGTGTCCTCCAGGACGCGGCGCAGCGAGGCGATCTCCCCGTCGTCGAGGCCTTCCTGGAACACGAGCACGTCCGTCCAGTCGACGTCGCGCTGGGACTCGGCGAGGTGCTGCAGGTGCCAGTCGGTCAGCGCCCGCCGCATGGCGACGGCGTGGTCGGCGAGCTCGGGGTCACGGTCGAACAGCTGCCAGCAGATCAGCTCGCGCCGCACCGTGGCGACGTTCTCGGGGTGGTGGCGCGCGAAGTCCACGAGGAGCTGCAGCAGGTCGGCGAAGATGCGCCGGATCTCGGGCGTCGCCGGCCATTCGAGGTGGCGACGGTAGGCGTGAAGCCGGCGTCGGAAGCTCAGCAGGCGACGAGGCTCGCGCGCCCCGCCGGCGATGGCCGCGATGCTGTCCTCGCAGAGGAACGGACGCCCCGAGGTGACGAACGCCGGCAGGTAGCGGCCATAGTCGGGCTCGGGGTCGTCGAGCACGAGGATGCGGTAGGCCTCGCAGCGGATGGCCAGCTCGGGATGGCCGGCGAGCGCCTCGAGGCGGCGTCGCAGCAGCAGCGCCTCGCGCGGCGGCGCCTTGGGCAGGCGCGCCTCGATGGCCAGGACCGCCTCGCGCGCGGGCTCGAGGTCGCCGAACAGGGCCGTCTGCACCAGGTCGTCGATCTCGCCGAGCCGGTCGTCGCGGCGCGGCGGGCAGATCTGGCGACCGCTGGTCGCCTCGCGCGCCGGCAGCAGGACCTGCTCGTCGACGCCCACGAACCGCGCGTCCCATCCTCCGCGACAGGGCAGGAAGCTCTGCAGGCTGGGGTTGCCGACCCACAGCAGGGGCTGGCGCGCGAACTGGCCGAGGTCGAGGCCGCGCTCGTCCGCGAGCGGGCGGTACTCGAGGTCGCCCAGCCGGAGCCAGCCCGGCCGGCGTCCGTCGTCGATCTCGAGGCGGGCGCCGGTCCGGCGGTTCACGATCGCGTCGCCGTCGACGGCGAGCTCGTCCTCGAGCACGTTCAGGTCGCGCAGGACCCAGTCCGGGATCAGCAGCGTACGGTCGCGCCAGGTGAGCGTCGGGCGGCGATAGAGCTGCGCGAGCAGGTCGGAGAAGTTGGCCGCGATCTGCTTGCGTCGCAGCGATCCCTTGGGCGTCAGCTCGCCCTCGTCGGCGGAGAACTCGCGATCGAGGACCGCGAAGTTGACGACCCGTTCGTAGGCGGCGAGGTCGAGGTTGGCCTGGCTGACCACGCGGTGGTAGTACGCGTCGCGCTCGGCGTCGCTGCGGCCGGCGATGACCGGGTCGTCCGGGTCGGGCACGATCAGGAGCACGTTGTAGGGGCGGCCGTCGCCGGCCAGGAAGGTGCTCTTGATGCCGGGTACGCCGGCGAACCGGGACTCGACCTTGCGCGGGGCGACGGTCTGGCCGCGGTTGTTCTTGTAGATGTCCTTGATGCGATCGACGATGCGCAGGTGCCCGTCGGGGAGGGTCTCGAAGAGGTCGCCGGTGCCGAGCCACTGGTCGTCGGCCGCCGGATCGCCGGTCGACAGGTCGCCGGGCTCGTCGTCGGGCGGCAGGTAGCGCGCGACGTACGGGCCGGCCACCTGCAGCTCGCCGTCCTCTCCGATGCGGACCGCGACGCCGGGCAGCGGCCGGCCGACCGAGTCCTCGCGGTACTCGCCGGGCGGGGTCATCGTCAACCCGCCGGTGCCCTCGGTCATGCCGAAGCCGCTGCACAGCTCGACGCCCTGGCCATGGAACCACCGGAAGGTGTCCGGCGCGAGCCAGCCCGCGGCGGACAGGCCCCAGCGCAGGCGGCCGCCGGTGACGTCGCTGAGCGCGGTGGCCGG
Source organism: bacterium (assembly GCA_014730255.1). Classification (GTDB taxonomy): domain Bacteria; phylum Krumholzibacteriota; class Krumholzibacteriia; order LZORAL124-64-63; family LZORAL124-64-63; genus Glo-17. The sequence continues at coordinate 22,601 of WJIQ01000238.1, forward strand.
GTCGGCCTCGGTCCGCTCGCGGATCTGCTGCCAGCGCAGGGGCACGGAGATCAGGCCCGTCGGGTGCAGGCGCTGCATGCCGCCGAACAGCGCGTCGGCCGACGGGTTGCCCGCCAGGGCGTAGGTTCCGCCCCAGTAGAGCATGCCCATCAGCTCGAGGTAGCGGCCGAAGGTGTGGTAGAGCGGCAGGAAGGCGACGAGCAGCTCGTCGCGGCCGACCGCCGGCAGCGCCGCCGCGCGGGCGAATCGCTTGCTCACCAGGTTGAAGGGCGTGAACGCGATCCCCTTGGGCCGGCCGGTCGACCCGCTGGTGAACAGCACGGTGCAGGTGTCGTCCAGGCCGAGGCGCGGGCGGATGGCGAGGCGGCGGCCGATCTCCTCGGCGGACAGGTCGGCCAGGTCGTGGGCCAGCAGGCGGACCCGCTCGTCGTCCGACGCGTGGCCGCTGAGCAGGTGGATCGTGAACGGCCGACCGACCCGATCGCGGATCTCCAGCGCCCGCTGCAGACGGTCCGGGGTGTCGACCACGAGGTCGGCGACGGCCAGGCGGTCGCAGATCCACGCCAGCGTGGCCGTGTCCTCCTGGATGTTCAGCGGCGCGACCGGGATGTCGTGGACCAGGCAGGCGAGGTCGACGATGATCCCGTCCAGCGTGTTGGCCGACAGCAGGGCGACCGGCGCGCGGGGGCGGTCCAGCGGCCCGGGTCCCAGGAGCCTGGCCGCCACGCCGCGGGCGCGCTGGGCGGTCTGCTGGTACGTCAGCGCCGGCTCGTCGGGGCGCCCGAGGTCGTGCAGGTAGGTGACCTCGCCGCGCGTGCGGACGCGCCAGTCGAGCAGCGCGGCGAGGCCGAAGTCGCTCCGCCGCAGGGCCCAGAACACGAGGTCGGCCCACGCATGGCGCGCCTCGCGATCGGGCAGCGAGATCAGGAACGCCGACTCGCCCGTGGTCTCGAGGAACCGCCGCCAGAGGTCGTCCGACCCCAGGTCGGACGCCCGGGCCGTCGAGGCCGCCGCCGCGAGCTGCGGCGCGAGCTCCGGATCGGGATCGGCGGCGTCGCGCCAGAGGTCGAGCAGGCGTGCGAGCTCCTGGTCGGGCCTCATGCCGCGGCCCTCGCGTGCAGGTGATCGCGCACGCGGTCGGCGACGCGCGAGGCGTCCTTCATGCAGGCGTTGACGGCGATCCCGTGGTAGCTGCTGCCGGCGAGCACCAGGCCGGGCGTGCGCGCGAGCGCGTCCTCGAGCCGGGCCAGGCGCGCGAGGTGGCCCACCTCGTACTCGGCGATGGCCTCGCGCCAGGGGAAGACCCACGAGCGGATCGGCTGGCCGCGCAGGCCGTAGAGGTGATCCAGCTCGGCGCACGTGCGCCGGACGACCTCCTCGTCGGGCAGGTCGAGCCAGGACTCCTCCCCGCTCATGCAGCGCAAGAGGACCGTGCCCTCGGGCGCGCGCGCCTGCCAGATGCTGCTGGTCCAGAGCACGCCCAGCAGCGGTCGCTTCTCGGTGCTCGGGGTCAGCATGCCGAAGCCGTCGAGGGGGTGGACGACATCCTCGCGCCGGAAGGCCACCGCCGTGACCACGATCGGATTGTAGCGGATCCCCGCCAGCAGCTCGCGCACCTCCGCGTCGGGGTGGTAGTGGCAGGCGGCATGCGCGGGGGCGGAGTCGACGACCGCCGCGAACGGTCCGAGGCGCTGGTCCCCGGTGGTGATCCACCAGCCCTCGTCGCCCGGCTCCAGACGCTCGACCGCCCCGCCGGTGCGGACCTCGCCACGCAGGCCGTCCGCCAGCGCGCGCGGCAGCGTCTGCATGCCGCCGCGGAAGCTGGTGAGCACCCCGCTCGGTCCGCCGGTCTCGCCCTCGCGCGCCTTGCCCTCGCGACGACGCTGGCGGCCCAGGGCGATCATCGCCCGGAACAGACCGCCGTGATCGTGCTCCAGCTCGACCATGCGCGGGAACGCCGCGGCCAGCGACACGCGCCGGCACTCGCCGCCGGTGATGCCGCGGACCATGGGATCGAGCATGGTGTCGGCGAACGCGCGGCCGAGCCGCCGCTGCCCGAATTCCCACACCGTCTCGTCGGTGTCCGGCGCCTCGGCCGCACGGCCGAGGTCCGCCCGCCGGGGGACGAGGATCTCGCCGAGCATGCGCAGCTTGGCCGGCCAGGAGAAGAGGTCGCTGGCGAGGAACGCTCCCGGGGAGGTGGGAATCTCGCGCACCTTGCCCCGCACGTACAGGAAACGCCGGCGCGCGGCGTCGCTCGAGCGGATCAGCTGATCGCCGAGGCCGGCGGCGCGCGCGAGCTCGAGCGTGGCGGGTTCACTGTCGAGGAAACCGTTGGCGCCCTGTTCGACCCGGAACTCGCCGTCGACGGTGGTCCGGAGGTTGCCGCCCACCTCGGACGCGGCCTCGAGGACCGTGACCTCGGGGACCGGAGCGGTGGGGTCGTCCGGGTTCTCCAGGCGCCAGGCGACCGCCAGGCCGGCCACCCCGCCGCCGATGATCGCCACGCGCGGACCGACGTCAGGCATGAGCCACCTCCCGCGACTCGACGAGTCCGAACGCCCGGAAGGCGAGGCGATCGGCGAGCGACTGCAGCCATCCGGGGTCGAGGTTCAGCGCCGGCGTCCGCTGGAACGTCTCCGCGCCCGCGGCACGCACCGCGGCGGCCAGCTCGTCGTCCAGCTCGTCCAGGGTCTCGATGTGCTCGCAGTTGAAGCTCACCGGAACGACGGCGAGATGACGCACGCCGCTCGTGACGAGCTCGATGCAGGTCTCCTCGGTGGGAGGACCGATCCAGCGGACCGGCCCCACCTTGCTCTGGAAGACGAGCCGCGGCTCGGCCCCGCCGGTCGCCAGCGAATCGACCGGCCACGTGTCGTCGAGGCCCCGCCGGAGCCGCGCGTGGACCGCGCGCACCGTCGCCCGGGTCTGCCGCACGTAGGCGTCGCCGCCGCGGTGGAACCGCTCGGGCAGGGAGTGGGCGGTGTAGACCAGCGCGCAGCGGGCGGGATCGCGGTCCGCCTCCCGCCAGGAGTCGATCACCGCCCGGCCATGGCGGGCGAGCAGATCGACGTAGCCGGTCAGGAGCGGCCACTCGCGCAGCACGTGGCGCGGCGGCGACCAGCCGACGGCCGCCAGCACGCGATCGAGCTCGCGGAGGCTCGAGCCGGTGGTCGCCACGCTGTACTGCGGGTACGTGGGCACGACGAGCAGCTGCCGGGCGCCGGCCGCGCGCAGCGTCTCGACGGCCTCCTCGCTGAAGGGATGCCAGTAGCGCATGGCCACCGCGGGGGTGACCTCGACGCCGCGCTCGCCGAGTCGCCGGGCGAGCTCGGCCGCCTGCTTCGCGGTCCAGTCGAGCTGGGGCGATCCGCCGCCGTGGCCGAGGCCGCGATACTTCGCGCGGACCTCGTCGACCCGCCGGGCGACGATCACCCGCCCCAGCGGTCCGGAGAGCCATCGCGGCAGCGGCAGCACCATCGGGTCGGCGAAGAGGTTGCGCAGGAACGGCGCCACCGATTCCTCGCGGTCGGGGCCACCGAGGCCGAGGAACACGAGGCCCGTCGGCGCGTCGGCCGCGAGCCGGGTGGCCGGCTGCAGGGGCGGTGCGAAGCGCATGCGCGGGCTCCTTCCTAGACCGTCCGCGAGTAGCGAGGCCGGTCGTCCTCGGGATCGTCGAGGTAGGCGTCGAATTCCATGGCGACGTTGCGCAGGAAGAACCGGCCGAGGTCGGTCACGTGCAGGCCGGCCTGGTCGAGCGTGATGAGCCCCTCGCCCGCCAGCGGCTCCAGACGCGCCTCGATGCCCCCGATCAGCTCGGGCACCGTCGCGCCCCAGGACTCGCGGGTGACCTCCCAGGGCAGCTCCAGGTTGCACATCAGGTGCAGGATCACCGAGCGCCGCATGCGGTCCTCCGCGGACAGCTCCAGGCCGCGGACCACGGGCAGCTCGCCGCGGGCGACGGTCTGCTCGTACGGGTCCACCAGGGGCGTGTTCTGGGCGAACCGGTCGCAGACGTCGCCGATGGCGCTGTTGCCGAAGGCGAGCATGTCCAGCGTCGGACGGGTGGAGTAGCCCATGAAGTTGCGGTGCAGCCGGCGCTCGGCCAGCGCGACCGCCAGCTCGTCCTCCGGACGGGCGAAGTGGTCCAGGCCGATCCAGACGTAGCCCGCCTCGGTGAGCGTCTCGACCGCCTGCTGGTAGAGCGCGAACCGCTCCGGCCCCGAGGGCAGGGCGGCCTCGTCGATGGCCGCCTGGTGCGGCTTGGCCCACGGCACGTGCGCGTAGCCGAAGACGGCCAGCCGGTCCGGATCCAGGTCGAGGACGCGCGCGAGCGAGTCGGCGAAGATCTCGGGCGTCTGGTGCGGCAGGCCGTAGACCAGGTCGAGGTTGACGCTCTCGAAGCCGGCGTCGCGCGAGGCGTCGACCCAGCGGCGAGTGACCTTCTCGGGCTGCCGGCGGCCGATCGCCTCCTGCACGGCCGGGTCGAAGTCCTGCACTCCCATGCTGATGCGATTGAAGCCCAGCTCGCGCAGCAGGTAGGGCTGCTCGCTCTTCGCCGCCCGGGGGTCGCATTCGAGGGAGAGTTCGCCGGTGAGCTCGAAGCGGTCGGCGAGCAGCTGCCAGGTGCGCCGGATCTGCGCGTCGGTCTGGTAGTTCGGCGTGCCGCCGCCCCAGTGCATCTGGCTGACCCGCCGCCGGCCGATGCGCGCGCAGACCAGGTCGAGCTCGCGCTCGAGGTGATCGAGGTAGCGGTCGACGTCGGACCGGCACTCGGGCACGGCGGCGTTGCAGCCGCAGTAGTGGCAGCGCCTGACGCAGTAAGGCAGGTGCACGTAGACGCTGGTCTCGCGGTCGGGCGCGGCGGCCAGCGCATCGAGCGCGGCCCGCCACTGGTCGGCACCGAAGTCGCTGGTCCAGGCCGGCACCGTCGGATAGCTGGTGTACCGGGGCCCGGGGCGGTCCAGACGCGTGAGCAGGTCGGGGGAGACGTCGACGCGCAAATCAGTCCTCCGGCTGGTGGCGGTGCACGGTGTCGATCAGGAGGGCGAGCGCCTCGGGCGGCGTCTCGGTCAGGATGCCGTGGCCGAGGTTGAAGACGTGGCCGGCCGCGCGGTCGCCGGACCGGCACACGGCCTCGGCCCGGCGCACGATCTCCGTCTCGCTGCCGTGCAGGACCACCGGGTCCAGGTTGCCCTGCAGGGGCGTCCGGGGCGCGCGCTCGGCGGCGTCGGCGAGGTCGCAGGTCCAGTCCAGCGACAGCGCGTCCGCGCCGGTCTCCAGCAACCAGGGCAGGTTGGTCAGACCACCCTTGCTGAACAGGATGCGGGGTACGCCCAGGGGGGCGAGCCGCGCCATGATCTTCGCGATGCCGGGCACGGCGAAGCGGCGGTAGTCGTCGGTGTGCAGGATGCCCGCCCAGCTGTCGAAGACCTGCACCGCCGAGCAGCCCGCCTCGACCTGCATCTCCAGGTGCCGTGCGACCTGCTCGGCCAGCTTGTCGAGCAGGGCGACGGCGACCTCGGGACGGCTGTAGATCAGGGCCTTGATGTGGCGGAAGTCCTTGCTGCCGCCGCCCTCGACCAGGTAGGAGGCGAGGGTCAGCGGGGCGCCGCCGAACCCGATCAGCGGGATCTCCGGCCTCTCGGAGGTGACCAGCCCGATCGCCTCGGCGACGAAGCCCAGTTCCTCGCGGGGCTCGACCAGCTCGAGCGCCTCGAACGCCCGCTCCTCGCGCAGGGGCGCGGTGAGCTTCGGGCCGCCCTGGGAGAAATCGAACTCCGCGCCCATGGGGCCGAGCGGGGTGAGGATGTCGCTGAAGATGATCCCCGCGTCGAGGTCGAAGCGGCGCAGGGGCTGCAGCGTGACCTCGGCCGCGAGCTCGGGCGTGGTGCACATCGTGTGGAACGAGGCGGTCTCGCGCACCTTCCGGTACTCCGGGAGGTATCGGCCCGCCTGCCGCATGACCCAGATCGGGCGACGGGAGGGGCGCCGGCCGGCGAGGACGGCGAGGAAGGGGGAGGATTCCGGGGTCGGCCGGGTCATCGTTGTATCCTTGCTCGGGGTGATGGAGTTGCGACCAAAGATAGCCTCTTTGGTGGCGCGAGTCACGGACGGTCCGCCGGGTTCCGGCGCGCGCGGCGATGGAGGACCACCTGGCCGGCGATGGCGACGGTCACGAGCGCGGCGGCGAACCAGTATGGAGCGGCCAGGCCGAGGCCCCGGTCGACCAGCACGCCGGCGATCAGGGGAGGCAGGAACCCGCCGGCACCGATCAGGCCCTCGTGGATCCCGGCGCGCTGGCCGCGCGTCGCGGGGTTCTGCAGGCTGGCGGTGATGCTGGCCTGGTAGGCCACGCCGCAGCCGAGGCCCACCAGCGGGGCGGTCAGGATCAGGCCCGCGAACCCTCCGAGCCAGGGCAGGATCACCAGGGCCGCCAGGTGCCCGAGCTGCGGAACCCAGAGACGGGCCTCGGTCCAGCGCACGCGGTTCAGCCGGCCCAGGACCCAGAACAGCAGCGTCTGGCTGCCCAGGATGGCGCCCAGATACCAGCCGTACAGGTCGGCCTGCCAGCCGCGGTGCTCGAAGAACTGCGGCAGGTGGTAGGTGAGGATGCCGAAGGAGCCGTAGGCGGCGGTGTTGGCCAGCCAGCTCATGGCGAGCAGCGCGGCCGGCTGCGCGGGCGCCGCCGGCAGCGGCGCCGTGGCCGGGCCGGTCGGTTCGTCGCCCGGCGCGCCGGTCTGCGGACCACGCTCGCGCGGCAGGGTCAGGGCGGCCGCGATCACGCAGCCGGCGCCCGTCAGGTAGGTGGCCTGGAAGCCGGCGGTCGACAGCAGCAGGCCGCCGACCACGAAGCCCAGGCTCTTGCCCGTCGACCAGGCGAGGTTGAACCGGCCGAGCACCACGCCCTGGTCGGCCGGCGGCGTGCGATCGCCGATGGTCGCCTGCACCGGCGGCCAGTAGAGCGCCTTGCCCAGGCCCATGAGCACCTGCAGGCCGATGAGGACCTCCAGCCACGGCACGAGCCAGGCGGCGACCGCGCAGGCCACGAGGGAGAATGCCCCGGCCGTCGACAGGAGACGCCGCGGCACGCGGTCGCTCAGGCGACCGATGGTCGGCGCGGCCACGATGTACGAGGCCGCGCCGACGGCGGCGATCGTGCCGAGGGCCACGCTGCCGCCGCCGAGCGCGAGCACCTTGAACGGCATCGCCGCCATGATCAGGAAGAAGCCACCATCCATGCCGGCCGGCGAGAGGAAGTAGCCGACCGGCAGGGACCGTCCGCGGGTGGCTCGGCGCGCAGGCAACTACTGGTACTCCGCGCCGAGGAAGATGATCGAGAAGAGGATCGCCCCGACCGCCAGCGGCGCGACGTAGCGCAGGGACTGGCGGATCAACGGGCCGATCCAGCCGAGCCGCCCGTGCCCCTCGGCGAGCTCGTCCTCGATGTCCCGGGCAGCCATGATCCAGCCGACGAAGATCGCCACCAGCAGGCCGCCGACCGGCAGCAGCCAGTTGGCCGCGAGGTAGTCGAACGAGGAGAAGAGACCGACCGTCGAGTCCTTGCCGAACAGGTTCAGGCGCGACAGGGTCTCGCTCGCGCCCAGGCTCAGGGCGCTCAGGATGCCGAAGGCGCCGATCACGACGCCCATGGCCACCGTGGCGAAGCGCCGGTTCCAGCCCAGCTCGTCGATGGCGTAGCTCGAGACGACCTCCATGAGGCTGACCGTCGAGGTCAACGCCGCGAAGGCGACCAGCACGAAGAACAGGCCCAGGACGATGCTGCCGAGCGGCAGCTGCACCAGGACGGTCGGCAGGGTCGTGAACAGGATCGTCGCCGACTGCGTGATCTCCAGGTCGAAGGTGAAGATGATCGAGAACATGATCACGCAGGCCAGGATGCCCATCATCGAGTCCAGGATGCAGATCTCGGTGACCGAGCGCGGGATGCTGCTCTTCCGCTGCATGTAGCTGCCGTAGGTGAGCATGGCGCCCATGCCCAGGCTGAGCGAGAAGAACGCCTGGCCGACCGCCTCGAGGATCGAACTGGCCTCGAGGTCGCCGAAGTTCGGCCGGAACAGGAACCGCATGGCGTCGCCGAAGCCGCTCGTGGTGGTCGAGTAGATCACCAGGAAGAGGATGATGGCGAAGAGCAGCGGCATGAGCACCTTGGCCACGCGCTCGATGCCCTTCTTGACCCCGAAGAACACCGCCGAGACGGTCGCGGCCATGAAGACGAGGTGGTAGCCGATCTGCTTCGGCCCGCTGGCCAGGAACTCGTTCAGGAAATGGTCCTGCAGCGCCGTGGCGTCCCGCGCCAGGACCGCCAGCTCGCCCTGGATCGACATGAGCACGTAGTGCAGGGTCCAGCCGGCGACGACGCTGTAATAGGAGAGGATGATGAAGCCGGCGGTCACGCCGAGGAATCCGAGGCCCGCCCAGAGCCTGCCGCCGGGGCGGTCGGTGCCGAGCTTCAGGAAGGCGCCCACGGGACTGCGCCGGGCGCGCCGGCCGACGATCACCTCGGCCGCCATGATGGGAAAGCCCACCAGCACCACCGCGGCGATGTAGATCAGGACGAAGGCGCCGCCCTCGTTCTGATGCGTGACGTACGGGAATTTCCAGAGGTTGCCCAGTCCGATGGCGCTGCCGGCGGCCGCCAGGATGAAGCCCAGCCGCCCGCTCCACTGACCGCGTTCTTGCTGCATGCCGACACCCTTTCCGGTCGCCTCCGCGGCGCCATGCCGCGACGGAATCCGGGCAGACTAGGGCAAATACGAGCCTCTTTCAAGAACTCGCCGTCCGGTCGCCGAAGCGCTCGACCAGGAGGCCCTCGCGCAGGCCGGCGGCCGAGATCGTCGGCGCGACCGACGACCACCGCGCGGCGATGCCGGCCAGGATGACGGTTCCGGCGAGGATGACGGCCGCACGATCCGGATGCAGGCCGTCCAGCGCGCGCCGGTCCGTGAGCGACAGCGGCGTCAGACGGGCGATCTGCGCGTCGATGACCGCGGCCGGCAGCGGCTGGCCGTGGATCCGGTCGCCGTCGGCGATGGCCTCGCCCCGGTACAGCGCCAGGACGCTGCCGGGAGTGGCGCCGATGCCCAGGAGACGGCGGACCGGGCCCGGATCGGGCACCTCGGCGAGCCTGGCGTCGACCGCCGCGCGCGCCCGGGCGACCGTCGCGCCGTCGACCGGCCCGTCGAGCCCGAACGCACGGGTCAGCGTGATGGTGCCCAGGTCCAGGCTCTGGCGGCCGAGCAGCTCCGGGCCGCGGCCCCAGGCCACCTCCGTGCTCCGGCCGCCGATGTCGCAGGCGAGGTCCAGGCCGGTCCCGTCCGGGGCCGGGAGCAGGGCGACGGCGCCGCGGTAGGCCAGGCGAGCCTCGTCCTCGCCGCTGACGATCTCCAGCTCCAGACCGGTGGCGGCCGCGACCTCGCGGACGAACCGATCGGCGTCGCGGGCACGCCGCAGGACGGCGGTGCCGGCGGCCACGCGGGCGACCACGCCGTGCTGCCGACCGATGCGGCAGAAGTCCGACAGGGCCGCCAGGGTGCGGCGCCGCCCCTCGTCGGGCAGTCCGTCGCGACCGACGTCGCCGAGGCCGAGGCCGGTGATCCGGACGTCCTCCCGATCCCGCTGCCAGGTGCCGTCGTCGCGGCGATGGGCGATGGTCAGCTTCACCGAGTGGCTGCCGACGTCGATGGCGGCCAGGGGGGCGTCGGTCATGTCGGGACCCCACGAAAAAGGCCCGACACGATGGTCGGGCCTTCTCGATATGTGGTAGCGGGGGCAGGATTTGAACCTGCGACCTTTGGGTTATGAGCCCAACGAGCTACCAGACTGCTCCACCCCGCACCCAGAACTCGCTTGGGTGGGCCAAAGTAGGCCGCGCCCAGGCAGATGTCAAGGTTCTGTTCGGCCGTCTTCCGGCTCGATCACGAGCCGGATCACCTGCTCGCCCTCGCGCCGCATGTTGTAGCGCTCGCGCGCCAGCGTCTCCAGGGCCTCCGGATCCTCGCGCAGCGCCTCGAGCCGCGCCTCCAGGTCGAGGTTCCCGGCCTCGAGGGCCGCGCGCTCGGCCACCAGCGCGTCCCGCTGCCGCACCAGGTGCCAGTAGGCGCCCAGGCCGTTCTCGCCCAGCAGGGACGAGAGCGCCAGGAGCGCCACGGTGATCACCAGCAACCAGGTCAGGGGCCGCCCCGACAGGCGTCGCCGCGGTCGCGGCCTCCAGAAGGCCGCGCCTGGCGCCGCGGGGACATCCTTGTCCGGCATCCGTGCCGTCCTTTCGCGCGATCGGGCCAGCTAGCGCAGGTTGTAGAAGCACGAGTGTCCGGGAAAGACCGCGAGGTCGTCAAGCTCTTCCTCGATCCGGAGCAGCTCGTTGTACTTGGCGATGCGATCGCTGCGGCACAGCGATCCGGTCTTGATCTGGCCGGCGTTGGTGGCCACGGCCAGGTTGGCGATGAAGGCGTCCTCGGTCTCGCCCGAGCGGTGGCTGACCACGTTGGTGAAGCTCGCCCGCTTGGCGATCTCGATGGTCTCGAGGGTCTCCGAGAGCGTGCCGATCTGGTTCAGCTTGATCAGGATGCTGTTGGCGCAGCGGGACTCGATGCCGCGCTCGAGGCGCTCGGAGTTGGTGACGAAGAGGTCGTCGCCGACGAGCTGGATGCGCCCGGCGAGACGGTCGGCGAGCTTGCGCCAGCCGTCCCAGTCGTTCTCGGCCAGGCCGTCCTCGATGCTGACGATGGGGTAGCTGTCGACGAGGTCGGCATAGAAATCGACCATCCGCTCGGCCTCCCAGGGCTCGCCGCCCTCGGCCTGCAGGACGTACTTGCCGTCGACGTAGAACTCGCTGCTGGCCGGATCCAGGGCGATGGCGATCTCCTCGCCGGGCTTGTAGCCGGCGGCCTCGATGCCCTTGACCAGCCAGTCGAGGGCCTCGCGATTGCTGCCCAGGTTCGGCGCGAAGCCGCCCTCGTCGCCCACGCCGGTGGCCAGGCCCGCCTCGGCCAGCAGCTTCTTGAGCGCATGGAAGGTCTCGGCCCCGTAGCGCAGCGCCTCGGAGAACGACTCGGCGCCCAGGGGCATGATCATGAACTCCTGCAGGTCGACGTTGTTGTCGGCGTGCGAGCCGCCGTTCAGCACGTTCATCATCGGTACCGGCAGGGTGCGCGCGTGGACGCCGCCGAGGTACTGGTACAGCGGCAGGCCCACCGACTCGGCCGCCGCGCGGGCGGTGGCGAGCGAGACGCCGAGGATGGCGTTGGCGCCGAGCTTGCCCTTGTTGGGCGAGCCGTCGAGCTCGATCATCACGCGGTCGATGAGGATCTGATCGGTGGCGTCGAGGCCGACGAGGTCGTCCTCGATATCCTGGACGTTCTTGACCGCCTCGAGCACGCCCTTGCCGCCGTAGCGCTGCTTGTCGCCATCGCGCATCTCGAGCGCCTCGTGCTCGCCGGTGCTGGCGCCGCTGGGCACGGCGGCGCGGCCGGCCGACCCGTCGCTCAGCAGCACGTCGACCTCGACGGTGGGGTTGCCGCGCGAATCGAGGATCTCGCGGGCCTGGATCAGTTCGATGGAGCTCATGCCGTGCCTCCTGGCGATGGTAACGGGAACCGCGCGGCTTGCGCGGCGAGATGACGACTGGTTCGCGCGGCATCATAGAAACCGCCGGGCAGGGTGTCAACGCGGTTGGCGTCCGGTCGAACGCGTTGTTGACCCGGTGCGTGAAGCCTGCGATTTTCTTACGCCATGTTCGACAAGCGCGCCGATCTCCGCACCATCCGTCGCTGCAAGCGGGGCGAGGAGGACGCCTTCCAGGAGGTCCTCGATCGCTACCGCACGCCCATCTACAACCTCTGCTGGCGGATGACCCGCAACGACGAGGACGCGCGGGATCTGGCGCAGGAGGTCTTCATCAAGGTCTTCCGGCTGCTCGACCGTTACGACGAGCAGTACGCGTTCAGCAGCTGGCTCTTCCGCATCGCTACCAACCACTGCATCGATCACCTGCGGCGCCAGCGCCTGCGCTTCCTCTCGGTCGAGCGCGATGGAGCCGGCGAGGAGGAGGAGGCGGAGATGCAGATCCCCAGCGAGGGACCGGAGCCCGATGTCGTGCTGGAGCGGCGCCAGGCGCTGGAGAAGCTGGAGGAGGTGATCGCCGAGCTGCCGCCGCACTACCGGGTGATCACGCTGCTCCGCCACGACCAGCAGCTGTCGTACGAGGAGATCGCCGAGTCGCTGCAGCTGCCGCTCGGCACGGTGAAGGCCCGCATCCATCGGGCCCGGAACATGATCCAGCAGATGCTCGAGTCCAGGAAGTACGAGATATAGTGCAACCCGACCTCGGGGCGATCCGTATGAGAACTCGACAGCACGATGAAGGACCGTGGCGGGCGGACATGTCGTTGTCGGGGGATACGTCGTCTGCCGCGGTCGAGGGAGCGGGGGCGCTGGGCGCGCCCGCTCCCGACCACAGCCAGGAGCGCCGATCACCGACCACCGGCGAGGAGAACGAGACCCATGAGTAGCCAGCATTCCGGTCAGGCGCCCCACCTGTCCTGCGGTGAATGCCAGTCGCGGCTGCAGGACTATCTCGACGACGCGCTCGCGCGTCCGGACTCGATGCAGGTGTACCTGCACGTCCGCGAGTGCGCCGATTGCGCCGAGGCGCTGGCCAGGCTCGAGACGCTGGTCGCCCGCCTCGAGAGCCTGCCCGGGCGCGAGGCGCCGGCGGACTTCGACGCGCGCGTCCTCGCGTCCGTGCCCTATGAATCGTACCGTGCGATGGCCGCCCTGCGGGCGCCGCGCGTGCCGACGTTCCTGGCATCCGACAGCCTGCCGGCCTGGATCCGCCGGCCGGTGGTGCGGATGGCCGGGGCCGGGCTCGCGGCGGTGGCCGCGGCCGCGTGGTCGACCATCCTGCCCGAACCGACGCTGCTGATCGCCGCCGCGCTGGGGCTCGTGCCGGAGCTGCTGGTCCGGCTGCAGGCCGGCGGGCGGCTCGTGGCGCAGGCGCTGGCCCAGGGGCGCGAGAGGACCTGAGATGAGCCCACGGGGCGCACAGGGAGCGATCTCGAGGCTGCGCGCGATCATCGCGGGTGCCGTTCTGACGTTGATCGCCATGGGCGCCATGCCCGTCGTGGCCCAGACCACGGAGACGTCGCAGCCCGCCCCGCCGCCGCCCCCGCCCGGCGAGCGGGAACTGGCCGAGCGCCTGGCCGAGAAGGAGGCGCTCAAGCAGCAGATCCGCGAGTATTCCGCCCTGGTGCAGGCCCTGCGCGAGACCCTGGCCGCGCGCGAGACCTCCGCGCCGCGCGCCGAGGAGATCGAGCGCACCGTCCAGGAGCTGAGCCTGGCCATCGGCGAGATCACCGACCAGCTGGCCGACCTCGACCTCGACGTGGTCGAGAACCGCGTGCGCCTGCGGGACGGCCGCGGGGGCGAGGTCACCCTCGAGATCCCCGAGGACCTGCCCGAGCAGCTCAGCGCCGGGCTCTCGTCGATCACGCGGATGTTCCTCGAGGAGCTTCCCGACACCGTCCGCATCGACGAGATCGAGACCGGGTTCAACTGGTCGTTCGGCGACCGCGGCATCCAGGTGCTGCCGTCGGAGCGGCCGGCGAAGCGCCGGGTGATCGAGGGCGGACTGGTCAAGATCCGCGACGACATGGAGATCAAGGCCAGCGAGGACGTCGACGGCGACGCGGTCGCCATCATGGGCGATGCGACGGTGGCCGGCCGGGTGACGGGCGACCTGGTGGTCGTGCTCGGCGACGTCGAGCTCGCCGAGACCGCCGTGGTGGACGGGCAGGTCATCACGATCCTCGGTCGCCTCGACCGCGCCGACGGGGCCGAGGTCGGCAGCGTGACCGTGGTCAGTCCGGGCGACGCGGGCCTGTCCGGCGGCTGGTCCGCCGGTTCGAGCGGCTGGGTGGCCTTCGGCTCCTACCAGCTCCTCTTCCTGATCCTGGTGGCCTGCGCGCTGCTCCTCCTGGCGCTCACCCCCCGGGCCCGGCTCGAGGCGCTCGTCGAGACGGCCGAGCGACGCCTGCCCGCCAGCCTCGGCCTGGGACTGCTGGCGGTGTTCGTCGGGCACGTGCTGGTGGTGGGCCTCGCCGGCATCCTGGTCCTGACCGTGATCGGCATCCCCGTGGCGCTGCTGGTGCTTGCGGCGCTGCTGGTGCTCGACCTGGCCGCCATCGCCACCGGCGCGGTGCTGGTCGGTCGCTGGTCCTGCCGGCAACTGGGACTTCCGTGCGGGTATCCGTGGCGTGAACTCCTGCTCGGCCTCGTCGTCCTGCACGTCCCGGCGTTCCTCTCCTCCTTCCTCGGCGCCGTGGCCGCGCCGGTGGGGCTCGTGCTGGCGCTCGGCTGGATCGGGGCCATGGTCAAGGCCGCCGTCCTCGCCATCGGCCTCGGCGCGCTGCTGCTCGGGCGTTTCGGCGCCTCGACGACCGCGCCTCCGGCCCCGCCGGCCGCCGCACCGCTGGTCGAGAACCCCGGGCGTTGACTGCCGATCGCATCGGGCCATTTCACCCGGTCCATCGCGCCATCCGACCCACCCCGGCCTCCCGGAGGCCGCGGCCGCCGGGCCGGGCTTGAGCCCGTCCGGCATTTCGTGATATCATAAAACATGACATGGCGACGATTTGGGCCCGGCCGACGGTCGTCGAGGCGTCCCGGGACGCCCGATGCCCGGCGCTGGTATGGCACGTGCGTGATTTGGCGTGACGGACGGCCACGATGGACCCGACGACCCGAGGATGTCCCATGACGGCGCGACAGGGAGCGAGCATCCACATGATCGAACGCCGGGCAGCAGGAGGGCGAGCGATGGAACGGCGGGCGCCGTGGGCCGTCCTGGTGCTGCTCGCCCTCGCGGCCGCCGCGCAGGCCGCCCCCCTCGCGGTGTCCCGGCCGCTCGAGGTCGCCGGACCGACGGGCCTGCGGGCGACCATCCACGGGGCCGACGAGATCGGCAGCCGCTGGCTCGTGCACGAGGACGGGCGCACGTTCCTGCGCCACCCGGACGCCGGCGAGGTCGAGCTCGCCGTCGACGAGGACCCGTCCGCCCTCGTCCCCGTGGACGTCGATGCGGTGGCCGCCGCCCTCGAGGCGGTGCAGGGGTTCCGGACGGAGCTGCGGGTGCGGGTCTTCGTGCTACCGTCGCTGCCGGCCGGGGTCATGGGCAGCTTCGCGCGGCGCGACGCGATCTTCCTGGCGCCGCAGTTCGGCCGGCCGGCGGCCGAGACCCTCGCGTACCTCGTCGCGCACGAGCTCGGCCACGTGCTCTGCTGGCACGCGGTCGACGGGCGCCCCGCCCGCTGGGAGCGCTACCGCGAGCTGCGCGGCCTCGGCGAGCAGGACGACCCCGCCTCCGTGCCCCATGCCGAGCGCCATCGCGAGATCATCGCCGAGGACTTCCGCTTCCTGTTCGGCGGCGAGCTGGCGACTATCTCGGGCACCATCGAGAACGCCACGCTGCCGCTGCCGGACATGGTTCCCGGCCTGCGGGACCTGCTGGTCGAGTACCTGGCCAGCGCCGGCCACGAGGACCGCCTGCAGGCGAGCACGGTCTACCCGAATCCCTGCCGGGAGCAGGCGCGCGTCGAGCTCAGCCTCGCGACCGGGTCGGACAAGACCATCGGCGCGGCCCCCGTGCTGGAGATCTACGACGTGCGCGGCCGGCTCGTGCGCCGCGTCCGCGATGGCGGCATCGCCAATGGCCGGGCGACCGTCACCTGGGACGGCCGCGGCAACGATGGGCGGCGCGCGGCGAGCGGCCTCTATCTCTACCGGATCCGGGCCGGGCGCGACCTGGGGTCGGGCCGCCTGCTGCTGATCGACCGCTGATCTCCGCCTCGACTGCCCCGGCTGGACGAATCCTGTCCCGGTGACGACCATGATGGTACCGTCGGCGACCATGAGCCACGCCATCTCCGGAGCCGGTCATGCCCAGGACGCCAGTCGCCATCGCTCGCCGGGTCGCCATCGGGCTGCTGCTCGTCATGGCGACCTCCGCGGTGGCCGTGCCCGAGGACGACGACGATGCCCTCGTGGCCATCGACGCCCTGCTGGAGCGTGGCGATGCGGCCGCGGCCCTGCGGCGGGTCGAGACGCTCCTGGAATCGGGCTCGCTGGAGCGGCGGAACCTCTGGCGGGCCCGCCAGAGGCTGGGCGCCGCCCTGGTCGCCGTGGGGCGGCCGGACGAGGCGGTGGCGCCGCTCGAGGCGGCGATCCGGGAGGTTCCGGACGATCCCACGCTCCACCTGACGCTCGGACGCGCGCTGCGTGATCTGGGGCAGCGCGGCCGTGCGGTCGCCGAGTTCCAGGACGCGCTCGCGCTCGGGGGCGTCGAGCCGCTCTGGCGCCTGGAGTATGCCGCCCTGCTGCGTGAACTGGGGGCTGCCGCCGAGGCGGCCCGCGAGATCGCGCGCGCTCGCCAGGACTGTGACGGCTGCACGGCGGCCCTCGAAGCGGCGGCCGACCTGCACCTGGCGCGCGGCGACCACGCGGCCGCCGTGGGCCCCCTGCGCGAGCTGTTCGGGCGCGGGGCCCGACCCGAGCTGCGGGCCAGGCTGCTGGCCGCGCTCTGGAACGTGGGCGACGCCGCGGGTGTTGCCTCGGTGGTGGATACCATGGCGACCGAGACGCTCACCGGCGACGAGCTGATGATCGTGGCGCAGGCCGACCGCGCGCTCGGAGCGGCCGGGCGAGCGTGCGACTGGGCGCACGAACCGCCGGTCGGGTTGCCGGACGGGTGGCGTCCGCCGGCGCGATTCTGGGCACTGACGGCGGAGATCTGCCTGGGCGCGGGGCAGGCGACGGCCGCGCTCACGGCCATCGATCGCGCCCTGGCGCTGGACGACTCGGTCGCGATCCATCATCACAATCGCGCCGCGGTGCTGCTCGAGCTCGGCCGCGAGCGCGAGGCCCGCGCGGCGCTGGCCGTCGCCCGGCGGCTGGACCCGAACCTGGGGGACCGACCATGATCCGCCCCGTCGTGCCACTGCTGCTGGCGGTGTGCCTCGCCTCGGCGACCACCGCCGGCGAGCGTCCGCCGCCGGACGGGGCGTGGCGACCCCACCAGCTGTCCCGCTGCGCGCGCCCGGCACCGCCCTACCCCGCCGCGCGCGAGGCCATCGCCGAGGCGCACGAGCTGTTCGAGCTCGAGGCCGGTGGCGACGCGATCGTGGTGCTGGAGGACGCCCTCGCCGATCATCCGCGCAGCCCCTGGCTGCGCCTGATGCTGGCCCAGATCTACGTCCTGGCCGGCCAGGGGGAGGAGCACTGCGAGCCCTTCGGAGGCCCGGCCCGGGCCACGGGCGACTGGCCCGCCGACCAGCGCCGCTATCTCCGGCGCGCGGACCGGCTGCTGGCCGATCTGGCCGGCAGCTGGCCGGACGACGGCCTGGTCTGGTTCCTGCGCGCCGACGCCGCCCGCGCGGCGGGCGACGTGGACGCCGCGAGCCGGTACGACGCCCAGGGGCGCGAGCGCTGCACCCGCCTGGACACGCTGGAGTTCGTCACCGCGCTCCGCGACCTCGGCCGCAAGCCGGCCGAGCTGCTCACGCCGATCGTCCCGGAGTATCCCGCCGAGTGCCTGCAGAAGCGCATCACCGGCGAGGTGCTGCTCGATGTCCTGATCGACCCCCACGGCCGGGTGGCCGAGACCGTCCCGGCCCGGCGCGCGGATCGGCGCCTGATCGCCGCGGCCAGCGAGGCGGCCGCCGCCGCGGGCTACCAGGCGGCGCGGATCGGCTACTATCCCATCTGGTCGTGGATCCAGGTCTCGGTCAACTTCTCGCTGGACAACTGACGGGTTGATTTGGCCAGCTAAGTGCCATTAATTTAATCGGCAGCCACCGCTGCCCCGACGGTGGCCCCCACCGGACTCGTCTGGAAGGTCCGCGACAATCTGCGTCGGCCGACGGGAGGTCGGAGTCTTGAGGACTCGGTTCCGCAATCGTTACCTGGTGTTCGCGTACATGATCGTGCTGGCCATCGCCTTCGTGGTCGGCTGCACGACGCGCGAGGACCCGTCCGAGGAGCTGGTCGTGTGCGGCAACCACACGTGCGGCCAGCTCACGATGGTGACCATCGACACCAACGGCCCCGGTGGGTATCAGTACCTGGAGCCGGCGATCTCGCCCGACGGCACGCGCGTGGCGTTCAGCGCCGACTGGGCGTCCATCCCGAGCCTGCCCGAGGACGAGGTGTCCGACCCGATCCTCAACCGGCAGATCCTCGTCATGCCCCTGCCGGCCGATCCGTGGTCAGAGGAGATGAACTCGCGCAATCCGGTGCCCGACATCCAGGAGCTGGGGGCCGAGCTGGTGCTGACCCGCCAGTTCATCAGCCGCATCGGTGGCGGCCAGGACTTCGTCGACGACCCGACCTCCGGCGTCATGACCAAGGCCTCGCCCAACTGGATCGACGACAGCACGCTCCTGATCCAGACCCGCTTCGAGCGGCGCGACCGCCTCGTCTCGGTCGACATCTCCGACCTCGGCAACGCCCAGGTCACCCCGCTCTTCTACGAGCCCCAGGACACGCTGACCACCGGCTTCCGCTTCTGGTATCACCACGATCCGTCGCTCAGCCCGGACAAGCGCTGGTGCGTCTTCACCCGCTTCGGCTGTGACGACGAGAGCAACGTCGAGGATGCCAACTGCGACGACGAGCAGCTCTGGGTGATCGACATGACGACCACCGACGATCCCGTCGCGGTGACGGCGTTCCCGATCACCAGCGGTGCGGTGTCCATCGAGGATCCCAGCTGGAGCCCGGACGGACGCACGATCGTCTTCGCGGCGACGACCGACCTCGTCGGCGACGGAACGGGATTCGTGGGCGAGCTCTTCCGGGTCGACTTCGATCCCGAGGCCGCCGAGACCGGCGTGGTGCCGCTCGACCAGAACCTGCGCCGGATCACCACCACCGAGGTCTCCATGGGCGATCCGCTCGTCGGTCTGCACAACTACGCGCCGGTCTTCTCCGCCGACGGCCTCGACGTGATCTTCACGTCGTCGCGCCGGGCGCCGGGGTCGACCCAGCGCGGGCGGAACCTGTGGCGGGTGCCGGCCGACGGCCGCCTCGAGCCGGAGATGGTCTTCTTCTCCCGGTACGACGACATCCACCCGACCTTCGACTGGGAGACGGGGTCCTTCCTGTTCAGCAGCCGCATGGGCTTCCCGACCGAGATGCTCGACGCCATCGAGCAGGAGACCATCGACTTCTTCACCAACGTCTACAACGACACCGCCCGCGTGCCGCTGACCGAGGTCGAGATCCTGCGACGCGCCGCGGACGACCGGGAGGAACTCGAGCTGTTCGAGGGCAAGATGGGCCACCTTTACATGTTCCGCGGCCTCTGATCGGACCGTGACCTCCGGCCGATCCATCGACGAGCAGCAGCAGCGACGGATCATGGCGCGCGTGGGAGCCCGGCTCTACGCGCGCCGTCTCGTCGTCGGGGCCGAGGGCAACCTCAGCGCCCGCCTCGCCGACGACCGTTTCCTGACCACGCCGAGCGGCCGCTGCAAGGGCGACCTCGTCGAGGCCGACCTGGTGGTCGTCGACCTCGAGGGCCGGCCCGCACGCCCACAGTCGCCGCTACCGAGCAGCGAGTGGCGGCTGCATCGCGAGATCTACCGCCTCTGCCCCGGAGCCGGTGCGATCTGCCACGGACATCCCCCGCATGCGACCGCCTGCGCCGTCGCCGGCCGGGCGCTCGATGCGCGCCTCCTGACCGAGACGGCGATGCTGCTCGGCCCGGTGCCCCTGGCCGTCCCCTCGGTGCCGGGCACCGACGAGGTGGCCGACTCGGTGCGTCCGTTGCTGCCGGCCGCCCGCGCGATCCTGCTCGCCAATCACGGCGCGGTGGCCTGGGGGCGGGATCTGGAGGAGGCGCTGCATCGTCTGGAGAGCGTCGAGCGGCTGGCCGAGGTCACCATCCTCGCCGCCGTGATCGGTGGTGGCCGTCCCCTCGACGCGGAGTTCCTGCGGCGCGCCGGTGCCGTCGATCCGGATCAGGCGCCGGACGGCGATTCGCGGTAGATCGCCTCGAGGCGATCGACGACCGCATCCCAGCCGAAATGGGCCTCGACGTGGGCACGGGCGCGCTGCGCCCGCCGCTCGGCCTCCTCGGGGTCGTCGATGGCGCGCAGGAGCGCCGGCGCGAAGTCCTCCGGGCGCGCCGCCCAGCCGACGAGGTCGTCCTCCTCGCGCACGATCCCCTCGGCGCCGATGGGCGTCGTGACCAGCGGGATGCCCCGGGCCATCGCCTCGAGGATCTTGATCTTGATCCCGCCGCCGGCCTCGAGGGGCGCCGCGAACACGGCGCTCGCACGGAAGAGGGCCGCCAGGTCGTCGACGAAGCCGGTGGCCGTCACGCCCGCAGGGGGAGCGTCCTGCGCGGCGAGGAAGCCGTCGCTGCCCGGCCCGGCGAGCACCAGGCGCCAGTCCGGCCGGCGGGCATGCACCTCCGGCCAGATGTCGGCGCACAGCCGGCGCGCCGCGTCCCGGTTCGGCGGATGGGCGAAGCTACCGACGAACAGGACCTGCTTCGGACGCGCCTCGGGACGCTGCGGGACGATGGCCCGCGTGTCGATGCCCAGCGGTACGGTCACCACACCAGCCGCGCCGGCCGCGGCGAGCAGTGCGCGGTCCTGGTCGGTCACCGCCAGGAGGACGTCGGCCGCGCGGCCGGCGTCCCGGGCCAGACGGTCCCAGCTGCGCGCCGCGGCCTCGAGGCGCCAGCGGGTGACGCCGCTGGCGGCCGCCGCCCGCCGTCGTCGCGGCAGGGCGCCGTGCTCGTGGCTGTCGAGCACCAGCCGGGGCCGCGTGCCCGGACCGCGATGGCGGCGGAGGCTCGCGGCCACGGCGGTCAGCTGCAGGTACTCGACCTGCACGACATCGGGCGCGAACTCGTCGACGAGCTCGCGCGCACGGCGCAGCAGCGGCGGGTGGTCGTATTTCAGGGCGTAGGGCGGACGTCCGGAGAGCCAGGCCCGCAGGGTGCTCACGGTGCGCCGGGCGGCCAGCTCCAGGCGCGCCGGCCCGCGCGCGGTCGCGTCGGTGAAGGCGACGGTCTCCACCCGGACGTCGTCACCGAGGCCGAGGTCGTCGATGGAGCGCTCGGCCGGCCGCCGCAGCGCGAGCACGGCGACCTCGTGGCGTCGAGCCAGCGCCAGGATCATCTGGCGCACGGCCGTGCCGCCACCGTGGCCGACGCGCCGGTGGGGGAGGTAGGGAGTGACGATCAGGATGCGCACCGGTCGCGTCGCCGCTCAGCGGATCACGTATCCGCGCGCGACGGCCAGCTCTTCCTTGATGCGCTCCATCTCGATGTCCCACTCGGTCGAGCCCTCCTCGACGCGCGCCCGGTTCTTCTTCAGCCAGGCGGTGGCCTCCTCCTCGATCTCGCCCTCGATCGCCAGATCCTTGATGATCAGGTTGGCGATGAGGAACTCGAACCGGTCCTCGTCGAGTTCGAGGTCCACGAGCTCGTCGTCGAGCAGGACGTTGGCGATCTCGCGGGCGATCACCGTGACGCGTTCCTCGGTCAGGCGCATGCGCGGCCTCCTGCGTCAGAGCACGAAGCCGCGCTTGCGGGCGACCTCGCGCTTGAACTTGCGGCGAAGCTCGCCGACGTCCAGTTCCTGGGTCCGGATCTGCGAGGCGTGCTGCTCGAGCAGCTTGTCCACCTCGGCCTCGATCTCCTCCTCCTCGCGCATGTTCGCGAAGATGGTGTCGGCGATGGATTTCCAGACCGTGTCGACGTGCGCGGTCAGGTGCACCTGCCCGTTCTCCTGCATCATGGTCAGGATCCGGTCGGCGAGGTACTCGATCTTGCTGGGGGACAACCGCAACGTCTCTGCCTCCAGGGGCCGGGGGTTCGCTGATCATACAAGGCGGACCGTGCGTTCTTGGCAAGTGAAAACCACCAGGGTACATTGGCCGCCGCGCCGACGATCGCGGCCGGCCAGCGCGGGAACCGCGACCGGGGTTCCGGCGTAGGAAAGGGCCGGTCGCCCACCGGACCGAGAACGGTCGAACGCAACGCCGAGGAGGATCGATGCCCGAGACGACGCTCGACAAGTCCCAGGCCGAGGCCATGTCCGGCCGCCTGCAGGCCGTGCTCGACGAGGCCGGACGCGTGATCGTGGGCCAGCGCGAGATGCTCGAGGGCCTGCTGCTCGGCCTGGTCGCCGACGGGCACATCCTGCTCGAGGGGCTGCCCGGCCTGGCCAAGACCCTGGCCGTGCGCACGCTGTCGCAGACCCTGGACGCCAGCTTCCAGCGCATCCAGTTCACGCCCGACCTGCTGCCCGCCGACATCACCGGCACGACGATCTACCGCCGCGAGACCGGCGATTTCACGGTCAAGCAGGGCCCGGTGTTCCACAGCATCATCCTCGCCGACGAGATCAACCGCGCGCCCGCCAAGGTGCAGAGCGCGCTGCTGGAGGCGATGCAGGAACGGCAGGTCACCATCGGCGAGACGACCTTCCCGCTGCCCGAACCGTTCCTGGTGCTGGCCACGCAGAACCCCATCGAGCAGGAGGGCACCTACCCCTTGCCCGAGGCGCAGGTCGATCGCTTCCTGCTGAAGCTGCGGGTGGGGTATCCGGAGCTGGAGGAGGAGCGGCAGATCCTCGAGCGGATGGGCGGCCGCGACGCGCCGGAGGCGACGGCGGTGATCGGCCCGGACGACGTCGCCGAGTTCCGCCGGGCGGCCGAGGCGGTGTTCGTCGACGAGAAGATCAAGTCGTACATCCTAGACCTCGTCTTCGCGACGCGCGATCCGCGCCGCTACGGGCTGGATCTGGGCCCGCTGCTGGCGTTCGGCGCCTCGCCGCGCGCCTCGCTGGCCCTGCTGCGGCTGGCGCGGGCCCGGGCGCTCCTCGAGGGCCGCGCCTACGTCGTGCCCGAGGACGTCAAGGCGGTCGGTCCGGGCGCGATGCGCCACCGGTTGCTGCTCTCGTACGAGGCCGAGGCGCAGGAGCTGACGAGCGACGACCTGGTCGATCGCCTGTTCGAGACGATCGACGTTCCCTAGCCGGTCCCCGCCGGGACGGCCGCCGAGCATGACGGGAGCGGAGCGTACCTTGCCGCGAACCGACGATGCCAGCCAGCGCACGACGATCCCGCCGGAGATCCTGGCGGCGGTCCGGCGCATCGAGATCCGCACGCGGCGCCTCGTGGACGAGGTGTTCAGCGGCGAGTACCACTCGGTGTTCCGTGGCCGCGGCGTGGAGTTCCGCGAGGTGCGGGAGTACACCCCGGGCGACGACGTCCGGGCCATCGACTGGAACGTGACCGCGCGCACCGGCGACCCGTTCGTCAAGCAGTTCGAGGAGGAACGCGAGCTCACGGTGGTCCTGGTGGCCGACGTCTCCGGCAGCGGCCGTTTCGGCTCGGGCGAGCGCACGCGCGCCGAGATCGCGGCCGAGCTGTGCGGCGTGCTCGCCTTCGCCGCGACGAGCAACAAGGACAAGGTCGGCCTGCTCCTGTTCTCCGATCACGTCGAGAAGTACATCCCGCCGGCCAAGGGCCGCAGCCACGTCCTGCGCATCATCCGCGAGCTGCTCACCTTCCGTCCCACCGGGGTCGGCACCGACCTGGTCCCGCCCCTGGAGACCGTGGGCCACGTGCTCAAGCGCAAGGCGACCGTCTTCCTGGTCAGCGACTTCTGGGCGGGCGACTTCACCCGCAGCCTGCGCACCGTCGGCCGCCGTCACGACTGCGTGGCGGTGCGGCTGCGGGACCCGCGCGAGGCGGCGATCCCCGACGTCGGACTCGTGCAATGGCGCGACGCGGAGACCGGCCGGACCGTCCTGGTCGACACCTCGTCGGCGGCCGCGCGCGCCCAGATGCAGGAGCGCGTCCGCCGACACGATCAGCGTCTCGAGCGCGGGCTGCGCCAGTCCGGGGTCGACCTCATCGACGTCGACGTGACCGGCAGCTACGTCGATCCGCTGCACCGGTTCTTCGCCGCGCGCGTGGGGCGCCGCCGCCGGGGAGGTGGCCGGTGAGGACGGGCGCGCGCGCCATCGCGATCCTGATGCTGCTGGCCGCCGCCGCGGCCGGTCAGGCGCCGCCCGGCGGAGCGGCCATGCCGATGCCGCCCGCGCCGCCGGACACGGCGGTCGCGCGATTCTCGTGGTCGGGCGAGCCGCCACGGGCGCTGACGGTCTGGCCGGACGAGGCCCTGTTCGGCCAGGAGGTGATCGCGATCCTCGATCACGCGCCTGGGGCCTCGCCGCCGCCGGTCGACTCGCTGCGGGTGGACGTCCCGTGGCTCGAGCCTGTCGCCGAGGCGGGCGCGGTCGGCGAGCTGCCGCTGCCGCCGCCGGAGGGACCTCGGCAATACGCCCGGTACCGGATCTACCGCGAGGGTCCGTGGCGGGCCGCCTGGGACGACCGCGAGCCGGGCCCGGTGGCCACGGTCACCGGACGGGTCGACGACCCGCGGGCCATCGAGCCGGTGCGCGATCCGCGGCCCATCGGAGGCGTGCCGCTCTGGGTCGTGATCCTCGCCGCGGGCGTGCTCACGCTCCTGGCGATCGCGCTGCTGTTCCGCCGCTGGCGCCGCCGTCGCGTGGCGCTCGCGATCGCGCACCGCCAGCTCGCGCCTCCGGCTTGGATCGAGGCGGCGATCAGGCTGCGGTCGCTCGAGCAGGAGGCGCTGCTGGACCGCGACCACCTCGACGCGGTCGCGCGGGTGCTGCGTCGCTATCTGCACGGGCGGTTCTTCATCGCCGCCGAGGAGATGACGGCCGACGAGGTGCGCGCGGCCGCGCGGCGGGCGGGCTGGGCCGGGGAGACCCTGGACCGGTTCGCCGACCTGCTGGCCGCGTGCGACGACGCCCGCTACGCCCCCGACCTCATCGGCTCGCGGCGGCTGCGTGACTGCCTCGCGACGACCCTCGATCTGATCGAGGCCGTCCGCATCGAGCCGATCTGGACGCCCGTGCCGGCGAGTGAACTGGCCGAGGCGAAGGCCGCCTGGTCGTGGTTGCGCGAGCGGTATCCGGCGACGGCCGCGGCGAGGGGGGTGCGATGCTGACCCTGGCCCACCCCTGGCTCCTGCTGCTGGTGATCCCCGTGATCGCGCTGTTCTGGTGGCGCCGCCGCCGCCCCGGCCCGACGGCGGCCCTGCGGCACCCGCACACCCCGGTGTTCGGCCCGGCGCCCCGGAGCTGGCGCGTCCGGCTGGCGCACGTCGCGCCCTACCTGGTGCTGGCGGCGGCCATCCTGATGGTGGTCGCCCTCGCGCAGCCGCGACGGAGCTTCCACAGCGAGACGGTCGAGGGCGAGGGCATCGACATCATGATCGCCCTGGACATCTCCGGCAGCATGCAGGCCATGGATTTCGCCCCGCGCGACCGGCTGGCCGCGGCCAAGGACGTGATCCGCGACTTCATCGACGGCCGTCCCAACGACCGCATCGGCCTGGTGGTCTTCGCCTCGCGCGCGTTCACCCAGTGCCCGCTGACGGTCGACCGGCAGGTGCTCAAGGGGTTCCTCGACGAGATCGAGGTCGGCCTGATCGAGGACGGCACGGCCATCGGACTGGGCCTGGCCACCGCGGTCGGCCGCCTGCGCCACAGCGATGCCGAGAGCCGCACCGTGATCCTCCTGACCGACGGCATGAACAACGTGCCGACCCTCGAGCCGGAGACCGCCGCCGAGCTGGCCGCCACGCTGGACGTGCGCGTCTACACCGTGGCCATCGGACGCGAGGGTCTGACGCCGTTCCCGGTCGACACGCCCCTCGGACGGCGCATGCAGCAGATCGAGACCCACATCGACGAGGAACTGCTCCGGGACATCGCCGCGCGCACTGGCGGCATCATGGATCGCGCCACCGACCCGGAGGCGCTCGCGCGCATCTTCGCCCGCATCGACGAGCTGGAGACCAGCCGCTACGAGACGCGCGTGGCGACCTGGCACCGGGAACTGATGGTCTGGCTGCTCGCCCCGGCGCTCGTGCTTCTCGGCCTGGCCGGCCTCGTGCAGGAGATCTGGTTGCGGCGCCTGCCCTGAGGCGCCCGAAGGGAGTGGACGGACATGCATTTCGCGGCCGGAGAGTGGCTGATCCTGCTCGCCCTGGTGCCGCTGGCCTGGCTGCTGGTCAAGGCGGCCGATCGGCGCGCCGACCGGCGCGCGCGCACCCTGCTGGGGCCGAGTCCGCAGCGGCAGCGCGAGCAGTGGCACCCGCTGGTGCGGGGCTGGCGCCGCTTCTTCTACCTGGCGGCGCTCGCCCTGCTGGTGCTGGCGATCGCCCGGCCGCAGTGGGGGGCCAGCGAGGTGACGGTGACCCAGCGCGGCCGTGACGTCGTCATCGCCCTGGACATCTCCAACTCCATGCTCGCCGAGGACACGACGCCCAATCGCCTCGAACGGGCCAAGGCCGAGCTGACGACCTTCCTGCGCGACCAGAGCAGCAGCCGCATCGGGCTGGTGCTCTTCGCCGGGGCCGCGTTCGTGCAGTGCCCGTTGACCAGCGACCACGGCACCTGCGAGATCTTCCTGGACATGGCCGCGCCGGACATGATCTCCGCCCAGGGGACCGCGCTCGCGTCGGCGCTCGAGGTCGGCCGCGAGCTGCTGATGTCCGGACGCGACCCGTCGGCGCCGGCCAGCACGCAGGCGATCCTGCTGGTCACCGATGGCGAGGACCTCGAGGGCGACTGGGAGGACGAGGCCCGGGCCTGCGTCCAGGCCGGCATCACGGTCGTTCCGGTGGGCATCGGCGAGGAGACCGGGGGGTTGATCCCGGTGACGGACGACCAGGGCCGCCCCGACGGTTTCCTGAAGGACGAGGACGGCCAGCTGGTGCTCTCGCGCATCGACCTCGCCTCGCTCGATCGTCTGGCCGCCCTCGGCGGCGGGTCGACCTTCCGCGTGGGGCTCGATGGCCTGGCCGGCCAGCGACTGCGGACCGTGCTGGAGCGCCTGGACGAGCGCGAGTTCGAGGAGCGTCAGGTGACCGCGTGGCAGGAGCGCTACCACTGGCCGCTCTGGCTGGCGCTGATCTGCCTGGCGCTGGCGGTCGTGCTGCGCCCGCGTGCGCGGATCGCCGCGCCGGGAGTGGTCCTCGTGCTGCTGCTGGCCTCGGTGCCCGGGTCGGTCGAGGCGGCCGACGTGATCCGGCCCGAGAGCGCGGATGCGGCCGCGCGTGGTCGCGAGCACTACGCCGCGGGCCGCTGGGAGGAGGCGCTCCAGGAGTTCGAGGCCGCCCGCGCCCTGGCGCCCGACGACCCTCGCCTGGCGCTGGCGGTGGGCGAGACGCTGGCGCGTCTGGAGCGCTGGCCGGAGGCCGAGCGCGAGTTCGCGCGTGCCCGGGCGCTGACCGATCGACAGGACCTGCGGGCGGAGAGCCTGTACAACTCGGGCACCGCGGCGCTGGCCCGCGGCAGCGCCGACACGGCCTCGACCTTCCTGCGGGAGAGCCTGCGCCTCGACCCCGCGCAGGAGGATGCGTTGCGCAACCTCGAGGCGGCGCTGATGCAGCAGCAGCAGCAGCAGGACGGGCAGGACCAGCAACAGGATCAGGACCAGCAGCAGGGCCAGGACCAGCAACAGGGCCAGGACCAGCAGCAGGAGAACCAGGGCGAACGCGGCGACCAGGACCCGGAGCAGCAGAAGCCGCAGGACCAGCAGGAGTCCCCGCCGCAGCAGCCCGGACCACCCGATCAACCGCAGGATCCGCCCGAGCCGGACCAGGGCGAGCAACCGCCCCCGGCGCAGCAGGATCCGGCGGAGATGGACCGTGAGCAGCTCGATCGCGAGCAGGCCCTGCAGATCCTGCGGGCCCTCGACCGCGACGAGAAGGAGCTGAAGCGGTCGATCCAGAAGCGGCTCGAGGGCGGGCAGAACCGGAGCGGGAAGCGGTGGTGAGCATGGGCGGCGTGACCGGATCCCGGCTGGTGATCGTGACCCTGCTGCTGCTCGCGCCGCTGGCCGGGCGCGCCGAACTGACCTGCCGCGCGACCGTCGACCGCGACGAGGTCGCGCCCGGCGGCCAGGTCGTCCTCACCCTCGAGGCGAGCACCGACGCGGGTGATCAGCCGCGGCACACGAGGCCCCGGATCGCCGGCGTCGAGGTGGTGCCCGGGGGGTCGAGCCAGAGCGTGCGGATGACCAACGGCCGGACCGAGCACACCGTGGCCGTGACCTATTACCTGGTCGTCCGCGGCGACGAGGACGTCCGCATCCCGGCGATCGAGTTCACGACCCGCGACGAGCGCTGCCGCACCGACCCCATCGACATCCGCGTCCGCGCCGCGGCCTCGCGGCGGGCGCCGCGCGGCGCCCCTCCCGCCACCGCGCCCGACGGGCGTGGGGGACCGGCGGCGCGCGGCTCCGGACCGCAGGCGGGCCGGTCCGGCGACGCCTACTTCATCACCCTGACCGTCGATCGCGACGAGGTCTGGGTCGGCCAGCAGGTGGTGGCCACCTTCCGCTTCCACCGTCGCCGCAATCCCTGGAACCAGCCCTCGTACACCGCGCCGCGGACCGAGGGATTCTGGCGCGTCGACCTGCCGCCGGAGCGGAACTATCGCACCACCATCGGCGGCACGGTCTACGACATCACCGAGATCCGCTACGCGCTGTTCCCCACCCGCGCGGGCGATCTGCAGATCGAGCCCGCGCGGCTGGAGATCGCCGGTGACCCGTTCGACCGGCTCCTGGGCCGTCGCGGTCGCGGCACCGTGCGCCTGGAGACCGACCCGATCCCGATCACGGTCGAGGATCTGCCGACGCCGCGCCCGGCGGCGTTCAGCGGCCTCGTGGCCGACCGCGTGCGGTTCACCGCCACGGTCGACCGGGACACCGTCCCGCGGGGGGAGCCGCTGGCGCTCCGCCTGGCCGTCGAGGCCGACGGTTTCCTGAAGAGCTTCGAGGGCGTGCCGCTGCCCGAGCCGGACGGCGTGCAGCTGCACGACGCGTCGGAGAACTACCGCGAGGACGTCAGCGGACCGCGCTACCAGGCGACCTTCGCGCAGGAGAAGGCCGTCGTGCCTCTGGAGGAGGGGACGCTCGACCTGCCGCCGCTCGAGCTGGTCTACTTCGACACGGGCCAGGGGCGCTACGCGACGGCCTCGACCCGCTTGCCCGCGGTCGTCGTCACGCCCAGCGACCGGCCCGTGGTCGGCGACGACCCCTCGGGATTCCGCCGCACCGAGATCGAGCGGCTGGGCAACGACCTGGCGTTCATCCACCCCCTGACCGGACCGGCGGAGGGGCGGCGCCTCCCCGCGGTCGGCGGCGCCGTGTGGTGGTCGGTCCTGATCGTCCCCTGGATCGTGCTGGCGATCGAGCGCTGGCGCCTGCGGCGTGCGGACGCCGCCCGCCGCGACCCCGTCGGCCAGCGTCGCCGCCGGGCGCTCGGCAACGCACGCCGGCTGCTGGACGCGGCCGCGCGCGATGGGGACGTCGACGAGCTGGCGCGGGCGATCCGCACCTTCGTGGCCGATCGCACGGGGCGCACGCCGGCGGCGATCACCGCGTCCGACGTCGGCCGCCTCGCCGCCATGGCGGGTAGCCGGGACGCCGGCGACCGTCTCGTGAGCATTCTCGAGACCTGCGACCAGGCCCGCTTCGGCGGCCAGGATCGTCCCGACGTGGCCACCCTGGCCGCCGAGGCGCGTCGCCAGCTGCCACGGCTGGTGACCGCGGAGCGGTCCGCGCCGGCGGAGACGGCCGCGCGTCTCGTCCTGCTCGCCGTGCTCGTGCTGCCGGCCGGCGAGGCCGCGCTGGCCCAGCCGGCGGCCTCCGCCCCCGGCGTCGACCCCGCCCGCCTGATCGCCGAGGGCAACGAGGCCTACACCGACGGCGACCTCGAGCTCGCGCTGCGCCGCTACCGCGAGGCCCGCGACCTCGGCGCCGACGCGGCGACCCTGCACTACAACCTGGGCAACACCTACGCCCGCCGGGGGGAGCTCGGCCGGGCGATCGCGAGCTACGAGCGCGCGCTGCGCCGCACCCCGCGCGACGGCGACGTCCGCCGCAACCTCGCATGGGTGCGGTCGCACACGCGGGATCTCGAGCTCGCCGGGCAGGGCCTGCCGCCGGTGATCGCGCAGCTCGACCGGGCCGCCCACTGGCTCTCGGTGCGGGAGTGGGGGCTCGGCCTCGTCGTCCTCTCCTGGCTGCTGGCCGGCGCCGTGGCCTGGTCGTGGCGCCGTGCCGAGATGGACGGCGGCTGGCGCCGCCTGGTGATCGCCGCGGCCGTCGGCTGGCTGGCCGTCGCCCTGGTCACCGCGACGCGCTGGTACGAGGAGGAGTGGCGCGAGGCCGCCGTCGTGGTCGTCGACGAGGTCGAGGTCCGCAGCGGTCCGGCCACCACGTTCGGGGTCGTCTTCCGCATCCACGATGGACTGGCGCTGACCGTCCGCGGCGAGCGTGACGGCTGGAGCCGCATCGGCCTGGGCGGCGACTGGGTCGGCTGGGTCCCGTCGGGAACCCTCGAGCGGGTCGATCAGGGCCGGTAGATCGCCTCGGCGGTCTCGCTCTCGCACACGGTCACGTCCACGAGCTGCGGCAGGTCGCCGCGGAGCTGGTCGTAGATGTACACGGCCAGCAGCTCGGCGGTGGGATTCTCCAGGCCGGGGATCTCGTTCAGCACCCGGTGATCGAACCGCTCCTTCAGGCTCGCGAAGGCGGCCTTGACCTCGGCGTAGTCCTGCACCCAGCCCAGCTCCGGGTCCAGCTCGCCCTCGAGGCCGAGGACGACCCGGTAGCTGTGCCCGTGCATGCGGCCGCACTTGTGGCCGGCGGGCACGTTGGGAAGGTAGTGGGCCGCGTGGAAGTGGAACGCCTTGGTGATCCTCGCGCGCATGGCTCCTCCGCTCTGGCGGGCGCATTCGCAGCCTGAATGGCGGTTCCGGCACAACGGCCGGGCCGCCGCGGTGGCGAAACGTAAGCCTCCCCCGAAAAAACTGTCAAACCCGGAGCGGCGCCTGCCGAAGAAGAGGGCAGGACGACGGCGCGAACCACCAGCCGTGAAGGATCGTCGTGCCCGACCACACGAACGACCTCCAGCAGCTCCTCGGGTCGCTCGAGCGACTCAAGGACCGCGTGCAAGAACTGGACGCCCGGGCGGCGACCGGGGACACGGACCAGGCCTCCGGCCCGGCCGACCCCGGACGCGACCCCATGAGCCTGCTGCGCGCCTCGATCGACGAGATCGACGGCATCACCCAGGCCATCGACGTTCCGGGCGCGTTCACGCGGTTCGCCGCGCGCAGCGGCCTGCGCCTGCTGGTGCTCAAGCGCTGGCGTAGCGGCCTGCAGGTGGTGGCCGAGCGGAACGTGACCATGCCCGTCGAGGCCAAGCAGAAGCAGCCCAGCGGCAAGGCGCCCATCCCCTGCGACGAGGACGACATCTTCGACGTCGTCGGGCGCGAGCGGCAGGTCTATGCCGGGCCGGTGCCGGTCAAGGCGTTCCCGCTGGACCTGACGCTGATGATGGGTCGCGGGGCGCAGAACCGGTCGGTGGTCATCTTGCCGCTGCCGGCCCGGGAGCGGTGGTCCACGTTCATCTACCTCGACGGTGACGAGAACCAGCGCGCGATGATCTCCGTGGCCGAGTTCCTGGCCCGCCACGCGGTCGATCGGCTGCGCCTGTTGCAGCTCGGCGAGGCCCCGGCCGAGGGGCAGGTGGCGGCCGTGCTCAAGCGCGAACTGCACCGTCGCGAGCAGGACCGCGGCCCGTCGGCCCCCGCCTCCGGACCACCCAGCCTCGGACCGCGCGAGCCCGCGCGGCGCGCGGATCCCCCGCCGGAGGGACCCGATCTGGAGATCGAGTGGCTCACGCCGTCGGACGAGGCCGAGGCGGAACCAGCGCGGCCGGTGAGCCGTGGCCAGCCCATGGACCTCGACCCCAGCGAGCCGGTGCCCGACGCCGTGCCGCGCAGCGCCCGCATGGCGTGCCAGGCACGCGCCGAGGCCGACGCGATCGTCCAGGCCTGGGAGGACGTGGTGCTGGGCTCGAGCGGCGCGCATCACGCGGTCGACGAGGTGCGACCGGTGCCCGCGGCGCCCATGGCGCCCGAGGACATCCTGCACCAGAGCGGCGATCTGCCGGCGATGCCCAAGGCCGCCCTGCACATCCTCTCGGTGATCGAGGACCCGCACACCACGGCCACCCGGCTGGAGAAGGCCGTGGCCATGGATCAGGCCCTGACCGCCAAGATCCTGCGCATCGCCAACAGCCCGTTCTACGGCGCGGTGCGCGAGATCAAGACCGTCAGCGAGGCCATCGTCCGCCTGGGATTCGTGACCATCCGCAACTGGACGCTCGTGACCGCGACCAAGTCGGTGTTCCTCGGCGCGGGCGCCGGCGTCCTGTTCCACAAGATCTGGCGCCAGTCGATCCTGACCGCGATGGCCGCGCAGCTCGTGGCCCAGACCGTGCGCAAGAGCGAGCCGGAGACCGTCTTCGTCGGCGGCCTGATGCAGAACATCGGTCAGCTCGTGCTCGCGCGCAGCCAGCCCGAGCTCTTCCAGCAGGTCCTGAGCATCTCCGCCGAGGAGCAGCTGCCTTATTACGTGGTCGAGCAGGAGCTCCTGGGCTTCGACCATGGCGATCTCGGCGCGCTCTTGATCAACGAGTGGAACCTGAGCGAGGACCTCGAGCAGGCCGTGCGCTGGCATCACCGCCTCGATCATCCGGACATCGTGTGCGCGGACATCGCCGCGATGGTCGCCCTCGGCGAGGAGCTGGCCGCCTGCTCCGGCAGCAGCGACGCCGACGAGGACCAGGAGCAGCCGAGCGAGCTGAGCCCGGCCGCCAGCCGGCTCGGCCTGTCCCTCGACGCGGTCGATCGCCTGCGCCGCCAGGCGCGCGAGCTGAGCATCGACCCCGGACTGTTCGCCTGATCCCGACGAAATCGGCCCGCCGGTTGATCCGTGGCCTGCGAGCGCGTACTCTCGTGGGTCCACGGCACCCGCCGCGACCACCGAGGTGAGCCATCCATGATGCAGATCGTCAAGGGGAGCACGGGCTGGATCGAGATCATCTGCGGCCCGATGTTCTCAGGCAAGAGCGAGGAGCTGATCCGCCGGCTCCGCCGGGCCCAGATCGCCCGCCAGCGTATCCAGTGCTTCAAGCACACCCTGGATGCGCGCTACGACACCGCGAGCATCGTCAGCCATAGCCAGCAGAGCCTGCCCTCGGTGGCGGTCTCCTCGGCGGCCCAGGTCTTCGCCGGCGTCGACGATCGGACCGAGGTCGTGGCCATCGACGAGGCGCAGTTCTTCGACCACGACCTCGTCGACGTCTGCGCGCGGCTGGCCAACCGCGGCAAGCGGGTGCTCGTGGCCGGCCTGGACCTCGACTACCGCGGCGAGCCGTTCGGGCCGATGCCGCCGCTGCTGTGCCAGGCCGAGTACGTGAGCAAGCAGCTCGCCATCTGCATGGTGTGCGGCGATCCGGCGGGCTTCACCCAGCGGCTGACGCCGAGCCGGGACCAGATCCAGGTCGGGGCCACCGGCATGTACGAGGCGCGGTGCCGCCACCACTTCGAGGCGCC
>WJIQ01000239.1 GCA_014730255.1 bacterium
CATCGACCGGCTGACGGCCGCCGACTCGCCCGAGCAGTACACGCAGGTCGGCCTGCGCGGCTCGGTCGAATCCTACGCCGGACCGTTGACGGGGATCCTCGCCCTGGAGTACGGCCGGCGCTGGTACGCCGACCCCGACGATGCGAGCAGCGCGGGGACCGCCATCGACGTCGATGGATACGACGACATCCTCTTCGCGGAGTCCGATTTCTCCTACCTCGAGATCTGGCTGATGGCGACGTGGGCGGTGAGTCCGACGGTGTCCGTCGAGCTCATCGCCAACTACCAGCCGGAGCGGCACACCGAGCAGGACGATGACTCCGCCCTCGGCTACGCCAACGCGCGCCTGGTCTGGCGGCCCTGACGGGACGCCGGTGTCCCTGCAGGAACATCGGCCAGGCGGCGACGGTCGCAGGCGCTCGATGCCTCTCCCGACAACCCTCTGCCAGGCAACGAATTGACTCGCGAGTCCGGGGCTGGCGCCGGACATGCATCTCCTCCGACGTGTGGTTGCCGACCTGGACACCCCGACACCATGGAGGACCCGACATGAAGACCCTTCGCCTGATGCTCACCCTCGCGGCGCTGCTCGTCGCCATCGCCCTGTCCGGCTGCAGCGACGAGAGCGATCCCGCGGGCGCGGACACCCCGGCCGGCGTCGACGACTACGCCGGCATCGACTTCGACGCCGAGTACGGCGGCCTGACCAAGAGCGACGAGGACCCCGCCTTCGGCGACCCCTACCTCCTGCAGCAGCTCGCCATGGAGGAGGACGAGGCCTACGACGACGAGCTCCGTGACGACCCGCAGGTGCGGGCCTGGGAGCGGATGGGCGAGCAGGCCGGCGCGACCGGCGACCCGACCCGCCCGCGCTTCACGTTCCTGCGCGTGCTGTGGGGCATGCTCGACGGTCCCGTGCGCGAGGACGGCAGCTTCGAGGACGGCGACGCCGTCGACTGGTCCGGCATGCTGAGCGTCGACCGCGGCGTGGTGCTGGTGCGCCGCGTGGTCCTCTTCGAGCGCCCGTACGACAACATCGTCCGCCCCCGCCCCGACCGGCAGACCGTGGCCTGGAACAGCCACACCGGCCCGCACTACGACGGCCTGGTGATCCAGATCATCGAGCCGCCGCTGGACGCCGACGGCGACGGGCAGACCGACCCCGGCAACGAGACGCCCAACCAGCTCCGGTTCGAGACCATGGCCTTCTCGGCGACGTGGGACATGGCCGAGGTCGCCGACCTCGACGAGATCCACCCCGTCGAGCCGGAGGGCAATGCGATCCACTTCGTCGGCTTCAATCTGTCCGACCTCGACCCCTGCCCCATGGGCTACCTGGCCGGCCTGTGGGAGGACGATGCGGAGACCGCAGACGGCAGCGGCACGTTCCGCGGCCGCTGGGTCAACCTGCTGGGCATCGCCCGCGGGCACGTGATGGGCGCCTACGGCTTCGACGAGGCGGGCGAGCCCGTCTTCTTCGGCAAGTACATCGACCGCGCCGGCAACTTCATGGGCCTGCTGGCCGGCCACTGGGAGCCGGCGGACGAGACCGGTCGCGGCGAGTTCCGCGGCCACTGGATCAACCAGGCCGAGACGGTCGAGGGCATCCTCGGCGGGCAGTTCCTGAACCTGCCCGAGCGGCCCCGCGGGTTCTTCCAGGGCCGCTGGGCCACCGACTGCGACGAGGAGGCGAGGGCCGGCATCGAGGACTGACGAACCCTCGCGCGGCACGGAGGCGACGCGGGCCTGCCCCTGGGGAGCAGGCCCGCGATGCGTTCAGTCGCAGTCCGCCCCGATCGCCGGCACGAGGCGGACGATGTCCGCGAGATCCACCGCGCCGTCGTAGTTGTAGTCGACGGCGTAGTCGTAGCCGCCGAGGGTCTGCGCGAACAGCACGATGTCGGTCAGATCGACCTCCAGATCGCCATCGATGTCGGCGCTGTTCAGGCGCAGCTCCAGCGGCGCGCCCACGAGCGGCAGTCCCGCCACGAACACCTGGACCGCCTCGGTCGCGCTCCAGCCGCCGGCCTCGAGCGGATCCTGGAAATGCGTCTCGCCGAACGCGTCCGTCGGCGCGTCCGCGGTGGCGCCCCCGGGGCAGGCGACGAGGCCGCCGTCGACGGTCGCGATCCAGATGTCCTCGGCGGGGTAGTCCGGGACGGGGTCCCCCCAGATGTCGAGCAGGTAGACGGTGATGGTCGCATCGACGACGTTGCCGCCCTGGGCGTAGGCCTCGGTCAGCGGCCGGCCGCTGCCGTCGGGGACGACGTAGATCGAGGCGCCGATGGCCGCGCCGTCGATGACGTACCAGGAGTTGGCGGGATCGGGGATCTCGGTGGCCGTGGCGCTCGCACCGAGCGCGACGAAGGCCACGGTGGCGAGGAATCGGGTCATGATCGGTCCCCCTCGCGTGACGGTCGATGACCGACGGATGCGGCGCCGGGAGGTCCGGTCCGCTCCATGATTCTACGCCGTCACGCGATCGGGGACAATGCTCAGCGCGAGAGCAGGTCCTTGACCGCGCTCCAGGTGGTCCGTTCGACGGGCGTCGACCCGGCCAGGATCTCCTCCACCATGCCGATGATCTCGTCACGATCGAAGCCGATCTGCGCGTACCGCAGCGACATCTCGCCGTCGATCACCGCATTGTAGGGCAGGGCCGGCGAGCTGGTGAACGGCTCGAGGACGTCCCAGTCGGGCGACATCCAGATCGGATAGGTCACGCCCTGGGCCTGGGCCCAGCCCGACACCAGGCCGACGGGCTCCTGGATGTTGATGGCGATCACCATCACGCCGTCCTCCTGGTAGACCTGCCAGATGTCCTGCTCGAGGACCTCCGCCTCCTCGTCGCAGCCGGGGCACCAGGTGGTGAAGAAGTTGAGCACGATCACCTGGCCGTGATGATCCGAGAGCGCGACGGGATCGCCGGAGAGGTCGGTGAGCACGATGTCGGCCACCGGGTCGCCGATCTCGTAGGCGCCGGCGGCCATGGCCGGCACGAGGAACAGGACGAGGGCGAGGGCGAGAAGGCGCATGGTCGGTCCTTTCGTCAGCGCACGAGGGTGAGCTTGTGGGAGACGGTGTGCTCGCCGGTGCGCAGGCGCAGCAGGTACGTCCCCGACGGCAGGGCCCGGCCGCGGTCGTCGCGTCCGTCGAACGCGAGGGCATGGGCCCCGGCCGCGTGGGGTCGGGCGTCGATCAGGCGGCGCAGGCGCCGGCCGCGCGCGTCGTGCACGTCGAGGGTCACCTCGCCGCCGCCCGGCAGCTCGAAGCGGACCTGCGTCTGCGGGTTGAACGGATTGGGCGCCGCCGACAGCGACGGTCGCAGATCGGCCGCCGGCGTGTCCTCGACCGGCGTCCCGGTCGCCAGCAGGGAGTCGACCACCGCGATCATCGACGCCGGGTCGTACTCGGTGCTGAAGTAGGCGACGTCGCCCTGCGGATCGATCACGTAGTCGAGCGGGAACGGGGAGATGGCGCCGGTCTGCCGGTAGGCGTAGGTGATGCCGCTGGAGTCCAGCAGCACGGGGAACGAGATCTGGAAGGCGTCGACGAACACCTCCAGATCCTCGATGGGATCGGGGCCGGCGTTGATGCCGAGCACCACCACGTCGTCGTCCTGATACCGCTGCCAGATGGCACCCTCGAGGTCCGAGAACTCCGGACCGCAGACCGGTCACCAGTTGGCGAAGAACGCCAGCACCACCACCCGGCCGCGATACTGGCCGAGCCGGTGCAGGACGCCGTCCATGTCGTACAGGCTGAACGGCGGGGCCGGGTCGCCCAGGTTCAGATCATTCGGATCGGGTTCGCCGGTGACGGGCAGGAGGTGGCGCGGCTCGTCGGTGTCGTCCGAGTCGATCCGCAGGACGGTCACGTCGTAGCCGGGCTCGTCGTTGTGGTAGCGGATGGTGAGCGGGTGCTCGCCGCCGGGCGGAACGACGAAGCTCGCCGGCGGCAGCACCTCGAATCGCGCGTCGAACGACAGCACCTCGGTGACCGTGAGCGGCGCGCCGCCGGTGTTGGCGATGGTCACGGTGCTGTCGGCCACCGCACCGGCCGGGACGTCGCCGAACTCCAGCACCAGGGGCGGCTCGATGTCGCCCTTGCTGGACGGTCCGTGCCGGTAGATGCGATAGCGGGACCAGTCGGCCAGGTGCACCAGGCCGTCGCCGGCGGCCAGCCCCATGGCCCGGACGGGGGTATTCTCCCGGCCGACGAGCACGGGCGCGGCCGGATCGGCGATGTTGATCACCTCGATGTCGTCCCAGTCGGCGACGTGGGCCAGGTCCTCGTCCACGTCGACGGTGATGGCCAGGCCCGTGGTGTCGTACGTGCCGACGGTCGCGGGCTGGGCCGGGTCGCCGACGTCGACCAGCTCGAGCCCCGCGCTGCCCATCGCGACCACCGCGATGTCGCCATGGAGGACCACGTCGACGGCGACCCCCGCGGTCGGGTGCGTGGCGAGCACGAACGGCGCGGCGGGATCGGTCGCGTCGACGATGGCCAGACCGCCGAGGCCGTCGGCCACGTAGGCCAGGTCGTCCCGCACGACGACGTCCCAGGAGTTGACCAGGCCGGTCACCTCCGACACCGTCTGCGGCACCTGCGGCCCGGTGACGTCGATGATCTCCAGGCCATCGGCATGGCGGCAGGCGAAGAGCAGATCGCCGGCCAGGGCGCACCCCTCGTAGCTCATCCCCGGCTCGCCGTGGACCGCGAGGCGGATCGGCTGCGTGGCCGGGGTGGTATCGATCACCATCAGGCCGTCCTCGCGCGCGCCGCCGTAGGCGAAATCGCCGTCCACGGCCCCGCGGTAGAAGCGGACGTAGGGGTCGCCCGGCGGCACGTAGCGGCCGATCATGAAGGGTTCGGTCGGATCCTGCAGGCCGATGATCGCCAGTCCGCCGACGCCGAAGACGTAGGCCTTGTCGGCGTCCAGCTCGACGTCCTGCATCTCGGCGAAGAAGGTCGGGAAGTACTCCCCGACGTCCTCGACCATGTCGTCGGCGGGAGCGGGCACGCTGGCCATGAGGCAGGCCGCGGCGAGGGCGAGCGAGCGGCGCACGCGATGACCTCCGGGTTCGGGTCGGGCACCCCACGGGGTGCTCGGCCATGAGTGGCGCCGACCGTTCGATCGTTACACCCGCCCGGTTGACGGTCCCGCGGCCCCTGACCATACTGTCGGGCGCGAATCGCGAGAATCCTCAGCGGAAGGCCCCCCATGTCCCGACATCTCGACGTCCTGCTCCTGCTCGCCCTGCCCGCCAG